>CAZFGB010000167.1:0-34640 GCA_964518405.1 uncultured Pseudomonadales bacterium
ATGCCGCCCTCCACCGCGACGCGCAGGCACTCGAGGGCATCGGTGGCGAACTTGAGCGGCGGCACCACGAAGCAGTTGGACTGGCTGACAAAGGGGCGCGCCCGCCACTCGGCCTCGCCGCCGGCGATCATGTGCAGCATCTCGAGGCTCTTCTCGACGTGCGGACCTACCGTCCAACTGGAACCGACGTGCTTGCTGGTGCCCATCACGCAGCAGTAGAGGGTATTGATGTCCAGCGCGTAGTTGTCGGCAATGTCCCGGGGAACGCAGGTCCGCTGGAACATGTGAATGTGCTCGCAGGTGTCGGCGATGCGCGCCATGTCGTAGAGGTCCTGGGCCTCGGAGTCGCGGTAAAGGTCGTTCTCGGAGTCGGCCACCATGACCGCGGCGCCGGCGGTGGAGAAATGCACCTTGGCGCCGCTTAAGCTCAGGTCCCAGCGCGGGTCCTGACCGTGCAGCACCAGGTTCCGGCGGGCGAGCTGCAACGTCCGTTCGACCAGGCTTCGCGGCATGCGCAGACGCGCGTCGTCGCCGAACACGGCGCCGACCCCGGTGCAGGTTTCGATGCAGTGAGGCGTGGCGTCGGCGAAACCGACTCGGTCCAGGATACTGAGGGCGTTTTCCACGATGGCCTCAACGCCGGTTTCGGACAGGGGCTGGAATTGTCCGCCGGTGTGTCCCGGGCGAACCGGCTTGGCCGCTTCGGCCAGGGGCGCGGCGCGCTGGGCCTTGCGCGCCCGTCTACCGCCTGATCGTCTTGCCATTGGCAACTCCCCTTGGGTTAGGTAAGAGATCCTGGCGTTACACGCCACACGTTTGGATATAGTCCATGAGACTGGGAATGCCAGGTTGCCAGAGGTCCGGCGATTCCGGGGGCTTCCAGACAAAGCCGACCGTCGCCAGGCGTTCCCGGCATCGCAGGATGTCGTATTGGGACTGTGCTCCCGTGACGGCGCTGATCGCCGCGTTCAGTTCGCGGCCCCGCAAAATGTCCCGACCGTCGAAAGTCGCTGCGACGTGCGCGGCGACTTGAATCAGGTCTTGTGCTTCGAGTTCCTCCCGCCGATCCTCGTAGTAAGCGGTTCTTTCGCGTTTGAATGCGGGCCGTGCATCGGCGACTACTGTTTCGTCGATTCGCTCCGCGCCGGTGCCCTTGGCTGCTGTCCAAATTGCCGCCCCCCAAAGTTGCAGGAAGTACGGGTATCCCTGGCCTTCTTCCAGCACGTGCCGCAAGGTCGATTCGACGAAGTCGACGGCCGGAGTCATGGCGGAAAAAGGGCGCGTCAGCGCGGCCGCTGCGGCGGCTTTGTCCAGTGGACCGATGCCAAGCTTCGCTGCGCGGCTCCAGAACGTGGCCGACATCGTATTGAGGTGCGCATGCAGCCCCGGCGTGCCCGCGAGAACCACCAGAAATGGCGCTTCCGATGAAACCCTCTGACTTGCGTTCAGGAGCGATCGGCCGACACTTCCATCCAGTGTGTGGGCTTCGTCGAGCAGGAGGACCAGGGGGCGCCTTCGGCAGCGAGCGGTCAGCAGGGCGGTCAACGACCCCGGTGCCGCTGCCAAATCCCAGCCCAGTTTGCCGATGCCGACGGAGAGCGCGAACGAGTCTGGCAGCAACGTCGCGAACCGGCGGGGTGGCACGAGTGCGGTGGCAAGCTGATCCACGCTTGATATCTCGTCCGGCGTCAGAAGGATGGCCTCCAGCTCCGAATTGGCCGCCTCGATCTCCTTCTGAAGCCAGCGCAGGAGGACGGTCTTGCCGTTGCCTCTTGGCCCGGACAGCACCGCTTCCCTCGGCGCGCCTCTGCCGACGTTCAGGTAGGCCAGCAAATCCTTCAATGCGCTCTGTTCGGCGTCTCGCCCCGCGAGATAGGGCGGGATTTGGCCGCGGCCAGGGACGAACGGGTTCGCCGATGGCAGATTGTCCATGCGTGTAGCTTAACAAACCGGTGTCATGCCAGGCGGGCGGTTGCGGTTGAGCGTCATCCTCGCAACCGCGCGTTGTCGGGGTCCCAGGGACTCTCCCGCACCACGCGCGCCGGATATCGCTCGCCGAGGATCTCGATGTCGACGGCGGTGCCTATCTCGGCAAGCTCCGGGCGCACCATCGCCAAAGCGATGGACTGCTCCAGCCGGAAGCCGTAGTTGCCGCTGGTTGCCCTGCCGACCATCCGCCCGTCGACGTATAGCGGGTTGTTGCCGATGGGGTCGGCGTCTTCGGGACCGTCCACCGCCAGGGTGACGAAGCAGTTGGCGAATCCGCGCTGATGCCATTCGAGGAGCGCGGCGCGGCCCATGAAGTCGCCCTTGTCGAGGCGCACGAAGCGGTCGAGGCCGGACTCCAGGGCCGCGTATTCGATCGACATCTCGGTGCCGATCATGCGGTAGGACTTCTCGACGCGTAGGGAGTCCATGGCGCGGATGCCGAAGGGCCTCAGGCCCAGGTCGGCGCCAGCCTCCATCAGCGCGTCGAAGATGGCGTTCTGGTACTCGATGCCGTGGTGGATCTCCCAGCCGAGTTCGCCGACGAAGTTGAGCCGCAGGAGCTTGACGGGCGCGAGGCCGATGGTCGCGTCCTTGGCCGTCAGCCAGCGGAATGCGGCGTTGCCGAGGTCCGTGTCGCAGACGCGCGACAGGAGTTCGCGGGATTTCGGACCGGCGATGACCAGCACGCCCATGGCGGCCGTGAGATTCTCGAAGGCGACCGAGCCGTCGGTCGGCATCCGGCGGCGCAGAAAGTCGTGGTCCAGCCGCTGGAAGGCTCCTGCGGAGACCAGGTAGAAGCGGTCCGCAGTCTCGCGGTGGATGGTGAACTCGGAGTGCACGCCGCCCAGCGAGTTGAGCGCGTGGCAGAGGCCGATACGGCCCGTCCTGGGCAGGCGATTGGCGACGAAACGGTCCAGAAACGCCGCGGCGCCGGGGCCGCTGACACGGGCCTTGGCGAAGGCGGTCATGTCGAGCAGGCCGACGTTGTCGCGGACGTTGCGGCACTCGTCGCCGACGGGCTCGAACCAGCGGGAGCGGCGGAACGACCAGTGGTCTTCCTGCGCCGTGCCTTGGGGCGCGAACCAGTTGGGCCGCTCCCAGCCGAACTTCTGCCCGAACACCGCCCCCAGGTCCCGCATCCGCCCATAACAGGGGGCCGTGCGCATGGGGCGCCCGGCGGGGCGCTCCTCGTCGGGATAGTGCACCGTGAAGACGTTGGCGTAGGCCTCCTCGTTCTTCGCCTTGAGATAGGCACCGGTGGCGTAGTCGCCGAAACGGCGCGGGTCGACGCCGAGCATGTCGATGGTGGGCTCGCCCTCGACGATCCACTCGGCGAGCTGCCAGCCCGCGCCGGCGGCGGCGGTGATGCCGAAGCTGTGGCCCTCGTTGAGCCAGAAATTGCGCCGGTCCCATGCCGGACCGATGATGGGGCTGCCGTCGGGGGTATACGCGATGGCGCCGTTGTAGACCTGCTTGATGCCCAACTCGGCGAATGCGGGCACGCGGTGGATGGCCGATTCGATGTGCGGCGTCAGGCGGTCGATGTCGTCGTTGAAGAGTTCGTACTCGCTGTCCGCGTCCGGGCCGTCCAGGTAGCAGGCGGGCGCGCCTTTCTCGTACGGTCCGAGCAAAAGCCCGCCGGCTTCTTCGCGCATATACCAAGAGCCGTCGGACTCGCGCAACACGCCCATCTCCGGCAGACCCTGCTCGTGCCGGGCGAGGATGTCGGGATGCGTCTCGGTGACGATGTACTGGTGCTGTATCGGCAGCACCGGGATATCGAGGCCGATCATGGCGCCCGTCCGGCGCGCGAAGTTGCCAGTCGCGGAGACGACGTGCTCTGCGATCCAGTCGCCCTGGTCGGTCCGCACGAGCCACTCTCCGCTGGAAGTCTGTTCGATACCCGTCACGCAGGTCTGGCGATGAATGACCGCGCCCCGACCGCGGGCGCCCCGGGCCAGGGCCTGGGTGAGATCGGCCGGCTGGATATAGCCGTCGTCGGGATGGCGGATGGCGCCGATGAGTCCGTCGGTCACCGCCAGGGGCCAGATCTCGCAGACCTGCTCGGGGGTGAGGTGCTCGACATTGACGCCGATCGTTTTCGCGACGCCGGCGTACTGGCGGTATTCGTCCATCCGGTCCGGCGTCATGGCGAGGCGTATGTTGCCGACGGCGCGCAAGCCCACGTCGGCGCCGGTCTCTTCCGCGAGCCGGCGGTAGAGATTCACCGAGTACTTGTGAATCTGCCCCACCGAGTAGCTCATGTTGAACAGCGGCAACAGGCCCGCGGCGTGCCAGGTCGACCCGCAGGTCAGTTCCTTGCGCTCCAGCAGCGCCACATCCGACCAGCCCTTGGCCGCCAGGTGATAGAGGGTGGCGACGCCGACGACGCCGCCGCCGATGACCACGACTCTCGCATGTTGCGCCATCTACCGTTCCCCGCGGACGCGCGGCGCCCGGAACCAGCGCCACATCTCTGGTCCCTCAGTCTCGAATGTTTCCGTGAGGATTGCCCGTGCGCGGTCCACCAGGCGCGCCACGGGCGGCAGGCCGTCAAATACGATCAAGGCGCCGTCGAACAACGATTCGCTTAAGCGCCGCGGCGTGGTTCCGGGTTTCAAACGTTCGAACGCCACCGCAGTGTTCGCGCCGCGAGAACCGGGGCGCTACAGTCCAATGACCTGCCCCCGCGCGTCGACCCCGACATCGAGGGCGGCGGGGCGGCGCGGCAGGCCGGGCATCGTCATGATGTCTCCGCAGATGACGACGACAAATCCGGCACCGGCGGCGAGTCGCGCTTCCCGGACCGGTAGCACGTGGCCTTCCGGCGCGCCCATGGCTTTCGGGTCGGCGGAGAAGCTGTACTGCGTCTTGGCGATGCAGACCGGCAGGTGGCCATAGCCAAGCTGTTCGAACGCATCGAGCTGGTTCGAGGCGATTGAACTCACCGATATCCCGGAAGCGCCGTAGAGCCCGGTCGCGATCGCCGCGATCTTGTCCCGCAGGGGCATTTCGTCGGGGTAGGCCAGTTCGACCGCCGCCGGCCCCCCGTCGAGCCTGTCGAGCACGGCGCGAGCCAGCGCGGCGGCCCCGGCGCCGCCGTCTTTCCAATGCGTAGCCACGACAGCTTCGACACCGTATGGGGTCGCAATCTCCTGAATGGCGGCAATCTCGTCTTCGGTGTCGGTGTCGAAGCGATTGATCGCGATCACCGGCTTCAACCCGAACCTCCTGAGGTTTGCGACATGACGTCGAAGGTTCGGTGCCCCGGCACGGACCGCCGCCGCATCCGGTTCGTCGAGGTCGCGCGGTCGGGCGCCGCCGTGCAGCTTGAGAGCCCGTGCCGTGCACACCAGCACCGCCGCGTCGGGACGCAGGCCGGACTGGCGGCACTTGATGTCGAGGAACTTCTCCGCCCCCAGATCCGCGCCGAACCCCGCTTCGGTGACCACGACGTCGGACAGCCCGAGAGCCGCGCGCGTTGCGACGACCGAGTTGCAGCCGTGGGCGATATTGGCGAATGGGCCGCCGTGAATGAAGGCCAGGTTGCCTTCGAGGGTTTGCGCGATGTTCGGTTGCAGGGCATCGGCGAGCACGGCGGCCATCGCCCCGTCGACGCCAAGGTTCGTCGCCGTGACCGGATTGCCGTCGCGGTTGCGGGCGACGACGATGCGGCCGAGGCGCCGCCGCAGGTCTTGCCTGTCGCTCGCAAGGCAGAGCACGGCCATGACTTCGGACGCGGCGGTGATATCGAAGCCGCCGGATCGGTGGGCGCCGCGGCCGAGGTTGAGTTCCACCTCGCGCAGCGCGCGGTCGTTGAGGTCCATGACGCGGCGCCAGGAGATCGTCTCCGGGTCGATGTCGAGCGGGTTTTTCCAGTAGACGTGACTGTCGACAACCGCGGCGAGCAGGTTGTGCGCGGTCGAAACGGCGTGCATGTCCCCGTTGAAATGGAGGTTGATGTCCGTTTCCGGCGCGACCCGGGCCCGGCCGCCGCCGGTTGCGCCGCCTTTCATGCCGAAACAGGGCCCGAGCGAGGGTTCACGGAGACAGGCCGCGGCGCGCGCGCCGAGCAGGTTGAGCGCATCGGTGAGCCCGATGCTGGTGGTGGTCTTGCCTTCGCCCGCCGCGGTCGGCGAGATGGCGGTGACCAGCACCAGTTTGCCGTCCTTTTTCGGCGCCTGGCCGGTCTCGGCGAGGGACAGCTTCGCCTTGTAGTGCCCGTAAGGCGTCAGCAGATGCGGACCAATGCCGAGTCGCGCCTGGGCGAGGGGGATGATGGGGCGCAGACCGGAAACGTCGCGGGCGACTTCCGGGGCGGTCGTGGGGGAATCGGCAACATTTCGGGTTGTCGCCCCATTGGCCCGCAGCCAGCGGGATGTGCGGGGCAGCCCGCCGAAGGTGAACAGGTGGATACCGGCGAGAGTCGTGCCGGTGGACCCCGCCCGGTATTGCGCCAATCCCTGCAGCAGGTCGTCCGGCGACCAACTCTTCAGCAACCGTATCACGCTGGGTTGCCGGGTGAGCGTCCGCGCGGAGGCGCGTACTCCGCAACGGGCGGCGTACGCCAACAGTGTGCGCAGCCGGGCCGGTCCCGGCAGGCCGATGTAGACCGGCAGCGGACAGCCCCGATCCCGCATCGCCGCGAGCCAGGCGATGGCGTGCGCCGACGCGAAGGTGAACTGCGTGACGATCCACATATCGGTGTCGGTTGCGTTCGCATAGGCGATCTTTCGCGACAGGGCGGTTTCGAGATCCGCGCGCGCCGCCAGTGGATGTCCTTCCGGGTATGCGGCAACGCCGAGACGGCGGAATCCGTGCTCGACGAGTTTTCCGGACTCGAGTACGTCGAGCGTGTCGCTGTAGGGACCCGCCGCGCGCTTGTGGTCTCCGGCCACCAGCAACAGTTCGTCGACGCCCGCCTCCGCGAGTTTGTCCAGCCGGTCGTCCAGTTGTTCCGCGCTCCTCATCAGACGCGCGGGCAGGTGGGGCACCGGCCGCATGCCCTCGGCGATCAGACGATGGCAGGCGGCCACCGTGTCGCGCCAGCGAGTCCCCGGAATGGAGGGGACATAGACCCGCGTTCCGCGGGACAGGTAGTCCGTGAGCGGGCCGGTCGAACCCAGTTGGCGCGGCGATAGCTCCACCGAGGCATTCCGGACCAGTTCTCGCTGCATGTCCAGGACGTCTATCGCATTGAGCGCGGCGCTGTCGGGAAACGCATCCATGGCTCTTCAGTCGGCGCTGTCCCGGCCGCGGCTTCGAACCACTTCCCGGATGTTCGGATTCACCGACGGCCGGAACGGCACGTCCACCACCTCGCCGGCCGCGGATTCGCCGGGGCGTTCCGCGTACTCGGCGGGAAGGCCGACGCGGACCCCGGTACCGACATCGCGCATTTCCCACGGGACGTAGGCCAACGCGATGTTGGTCTCGAGTTCCGGCGAGAACCACGGCGAAGTGACGTAGCCCACGGGATCGTCCCCGCCGCTCGGGGAGATGAGCCAGAAATCGTTGGCGTAGTCCGTCACCGGCCGGCCCCCGAAGACGATGCCGACGAGCACGTTGCGGAATGGAGGATCACCGGCCTCCATGGCGCTCCGCGCCGCTTCGAGCGCCTGCCTGCCGACATAGTCCGCCTGCTTCCTGCGCGGCACCTGGTAGCCGAGGTTGCACTGGAAAGGCAAGGTTTCCTGGTCGAGATCCTGCCCCCAGGACAGGATGCCGGCGGCTATGCGACGGTGGTGCGCCGGGGCGGTGACCATGAGCTGATGCCGCTCGCCGGCCTCGAGTACCCCGTACCAGAGGTCTTCCGCGTAGAGAGTGGCATCCTTGAGGTAGATCTCGTAGCCCTTCTCGCCGGTGAAACCGGTTTGCGAGACGATGACGTCGCGACCGTTCACCTGCCCTTCCATGAGCCCGTAGTAGGGGATCCCGCGAACCCGCTCGCCGAACAGATCCGCCATCAACGCCTCCGACTTCGGACCCTGGATCTGCACCGGCGCGACGTCGATCTCGGCGATGGAGACGTCCAGGCGCAGACCCAGGTTGACGCCCCTGAGCCACATCTCGATGTCGCTGTCGGCGAGCGAGAACCAGAACTCGTCGTCGGCCACGCGCAAGAGCACCGGATCGTTCAGCACGCCGCCGTCTTCGTTGCACAGGATGACGTACTTGCCGTGCATCGGCGCGATGCGGGTGGCATCCCGCGTGATCACGTGATTGACGAATTTCTCGGCGTCCGGTCCCTTGACCTGTATCTGCCGCTCCACCGCGACGTTCCAGAGCGTTACGTGGTTGACCAGGGCGTCGTACTCGACCATGGCGCCGCCGTCGTCCGGGCGCACGTATCCTCGCGGGTGATAGACGCGGTTGTAGACCGTCGCCCGCCAGCACCCGGCTTCCATGGAAAGGTGCCAGTACGGCGACTTCCGCACCCGTGTCGAGATGAGCAATCCAACCGGGGTCGGGCCGGACTGGCGCAGGTTGACGGGAACTATCCGGTCCGACTGGTCGACGCTTTCGCATTGGCGCAGGTCGGAGTACCCAACGGCTCCGTTATCGCCGGTGTCAGTGGTCATTCGGTTCCCCCTGGGCGGAGGCCGCCGTTTCGGGACCATCCTCCGCCGGCGGCAACGGCGGCAGATTGCCTGAACTCGCTCCGCTCATTTCAGCCAAAGGCGACATCGAGTAGTCGGGAAACGACGATTCGATGATGCTGCGGGTTCTGGCCGATTTCGGGTGCGTTCGCGCCCGCGGGACGAAGGGACATTCGAACGGCAAATGGAACGGCGAATTCGTTTCGCCGACCCCAAAGACAGGCGACATCGAATAGTCGAAAAGCGACACGGCGAAGGAGATCGGATCACGTCTGTTTCAGGGTGCTGGACGACGCTCGTCCGTGGGCCGTTTCCCATACTTGGCGACGTAGGACTTGCCGAACCGCGCCGCGGTCGAGAACCCGCAGCGGGAGGCGATTTCGGTGACCGACATGCTGGTCTGCAGCAATAGCAGGCGACCCTGGTTCAATCGCAGGTCCAGGTAGTAGCGGGACGGTGTGCACTCCAGGTGCTCGTGAAACAGGCGCTCCAGTTGGCGCGGGGATATGTCGGCGTATTCGGCTACCTCGCCGAGGGTGAGCGGCTCCTCGATGTTGGCTTCCATCAGTGCGACCGCATCGACCAGCTTCTGCTGGTTCACGGCGCCGAGCTGATACTGCAGCGGCGTTCGCTGCATGTCGTTCTCGGTGCGGACCCGCTCGAGGAGGATCTGCTCGGAGATGTCGCGCGCCAACTGCTGTCCGTGGGCGGCGCCGACCAGGTTCAGCATGAGATCGATGGAACTGATGCCGCCGGAGCACGTGTATCGGTCGCGGTCGACTTCGAACAGGCGGGACGACACCTGTACGCGTGGGAAATGCTCGCGCAGGCTGGACAGGTTTTCCCAATGGATCGCGCAGCGGTAGCCGTCCAGCAGGCCGGCGGCGGCCAGGAAGTGCGCGCCAGTGCAGAGGGCGCCCAGGGGCACGCGCTTGGCGAAATCGCGCAGCGTGTCGAGCAGAACCCGGCTGCAGTGCCGTTCGCAGTCGTAGCCGCCGCAGACGAACAGCATGTCCAGCCGGTCGAGAGAACCAGTGTCTGCATCGGGCACGATGTGCAGGCCGTCGCTCGATGGCACCGGCTCGCCGTCGAGGGTTAGACAGGTCCAGCGGTAGAGCTGGCGTTCGCTCAGCCGGTTGGCCATGCGCAATACCGCGATCGCGCTGGTCAGCGTGACCATCGTGTAGTCGCGCGTCATCAGGAACGCGACGCGCGTTGGCTCGTCACGATGTCCGCAAGGGCCGCCGTCACTCATGACCGTCAAGGAAACCGCTTTTCGCTATTGCCCCCGAGTTTCGCGCTTTCGCTCCCGGCGCACAATGATCTGGCCCGGATCGCCGCTTTCCCGCCTGCGATGACACCCGTTCGGCGTTGCAATGAGACGCTGCTAGTAGTAGTAGTGTCCTTCAAGTAGGACTGGCAATGGGCTCGTCCCGGAGCTCGGAGAGGAAACTGCCCAATGAAGATGCGACGTACGCACGATACGAGAGAGGCGCGCAACAGTCTCGCTCCCGCGAGATGGAACAGAAAGCCATTGGGAGTCGCCATCTCGGCCGCCATGGCGAGCGCCTGCGGGGCGGCGGCGGCCGAACCCGCCGAAGGCAACGGGGGTGCGGATGCCGACGAGCGGATCGCCCCGGAGGTTGTCGTTGTCACGGCGACCAAGCGGGAAGAGAGCTTGCAGGACGTGCCTGTCTCGGTGCAGGCGGTGACCGGGGAAGCCGTGCGTGAACTCGGCATCGAGACGTTCGACGAATACGTCGAATATCTGCCGAACGTCGTCAGCGCGGGGAATGGCCCGGGCAAGAAAGAACTCTATATTCGGGGCAGCGCCACCGAGCAGACCGGCCCGACGGTGGCGCCCGCGCAGGGTTCCGCGCCGGGAGTCGCGCTCTACCTCGACGAGCAGCCCGTCTCCTTCGGCGCGCGCAACCTGGATGTCTATGCGGTGGACCTGGAGCGCATAGAGGTATTGTCGGGACCCCAGGGCACGTTGTTCGGCGCGAGTTCGCAGTCGGGCACCGTGCGCCTCATCACTCGCAAGCCGCAGTACGGGAGAGTCGGCGCCGGATTCAACGGGAAGTTCGCTTCGACCGCGGACGGCGCCGATTCCAGCGGGGCCAGCGGTTGGCTGAACCTGCCGATCTCGGACGCGCTGGCCGTCCGGGCCGTGGTTTACAGCGACACCCAGGGAGGCTGGGTGGACAACATTCCCGCGACGTTCACGCCCAGCGGCGAAGTGGTCGACCGCAACAATGTCGCCGGCTACGGTCCCAAGCTGACCGGCGCCGACTCGGTGGTGAGCGCGCGCAACGACGCCCTGGTGCAGGACGACTGGAACGAAGCGTCCTACCGCGGCGGCCGCTTCGGAGCGGCCTGGGCCATCACCGAATCGTGGGACGCGCTGGTGCAGCACACCTCGCAGACGCTCGAAGCGGAAGGATCGTTCATCGTCGATCCCAACCTGGAGCAGGCCAATGCGACGGCGCGGTTCTCCCCCGAATACAACCGCGACAGTTTCGGTCTGACGACATGGACGCTCAACGGGCGTATCGGCCAACTTGACGTGATCTACACCGGGGGCCTGTTGAGCCGGGATATCGACAGCATCATCGACTACACCCACTACAACAACGGCGGCGGCTACATCACCTACTACCTCTGCAGCGGCAACATCTACGACGCCGCGGACCCGAACAATTGCTACGACCCGACCAAGCAGTACACCGAGGTCAGCACCAACGACCGCACCACCCACGAGTTCCGCATCGCGACGGATGCGACCAACCGGATCCGGTTGCTGGGCGGGCTGTACATCAACGACGTCGAGACCACCCACGTCGGCGACTTCCAGTACGCCGCCACCAATCAGGCCTTCGGGGAACACATCAGCAGCTACTACAACGACAATTCCGGCGACGGGTTCCAGCTCGGCAACGTCTCCGTTCCGACGGACGGCATCAATACGTCCGGGCCGCGCAGCCCGTTCACGACGTTCTTCAACGACTTCACCCGGACCGAGGAACAGGTGGCGCTATTCGGCGAAGTCGCGATGGATATCTCGGATGACGTCATGGTGTCCCTCAGCGCCCGGTACTACGATCTCACCACCCGGTTGGCCGGCGCGGCCAACTTCTCGTTCGGCTGCCGCTACGGCATCGAGCCGCAGGGATTCGGCAACTCCGTGAGAACCGCCGATGGGCGTTGCAACAGCCACGCGTTCAGCAACGATGTGACGGCGCGCCTGGTGACGCTCGGCCAGTACAAGGAAAGCGGTAACGACGACACCATTCTGAATGCGAAGAGCCCGAACGGTGCCCGGGACATGTTCCGGGGCGGGGGCAAAAAAAACGAGGCCACGCTCGCCGCGATCAAGAGCGGGCACCTGGACATCGACAACCTGCAGCCGGACGGCTCCGTCAACGAGACGGACACGATCATGAAGGCGTCGATCAGCTGGCGGCCGGCCGAAGACATGATGATCTTCGCGTCCTACGCAGAGGGCTACCGTCCGGCCACCGCGAACCGCAACGCGGGTCAGCTTTCGACGAACCAGTCGGGCGTATACCAGAACTACGTCGTGCCCGCGGTGGCGTTGAGCGATGCGCTGACCAGCTTCGAGGTCGGTGTGAAGGGCGAGTTGCTCGACGGGTTCCTGCATATGCACGCGACCTATTACCAGACCGCGATCGACGACCTGCAGGTATCGCGCTTCGACCCGTCCAACGTGGCGTTCCTGTACTTCATCGAGAATATCGGCGACGCCGAGAGCCGAGGTCTGGACGTGAACTTCCAGTGGGCGGTCAGCGGTCAGCTGTCCGTGTCCGGCGCCTTCAGTTTCCTCGGCACCGAACTGACTCGCCTGAACCCGCAGCTGCAGGGCATCGGGGTGCCGGTGGGCAGCGAGCTGCCGCTGGCGCCGGCTTTCGCCGGCAACATCAGGGCGCGCTACAACTTCAGGATGAACGCCATGCAGGCCAACGCTTACCTGCTGGCCAGCCTGAACTACAGGACGGAACACGTGTCGGGCATCGTCGGCAACGCGGAGTTCATGGACGACACGATCTTCCAGCAGTCCGGCAGCTACTCGGGCCTCGAATGGCAGGACGAGGGCGGCACCTTCGGCACCGTCGAGATTGACTCCCGGCTGCCGAGGAACTCCCGTTTCGTCAATCCCGCCGCGATGACCGTGAATGTCGCCTTCGGCATCGAGCAGGAGCAGTGGGAAGGATGGGGCGCCGAGGTGTTCATCAACAACCTGACCGACGAAGATGCGCTGATCGCGCAGGTGGCGGCCCACTACACGCCGTTCGTGAGCGGGCAACGTCCGCGCACGATAGGCTTGAGAATCTTCTATGAACTCGACTGACCGCGGACCGGCAAGCGAGCCGTAGCGGGCGACGGGACGGAACAGGCGGGCGCGCCCCGGGAAACGAGAAACCGGCGGGCAACCCCGCGTTCCGCGCCCACCGCCGCTGTCAGCGTGTCTGAAACCGATTCGATAGTCCGGCAAGCTCAACACCTGTTGGGCGACGGCGCGCCGGCCCGGGCGGCGCGTTTGATGGGAGAGGTTCTCGCCAGGGAACCGGACAACGTCGAAGCCCTGTATGCCCTTTCGGTCGCCCAGCGCCATCAGCACGAGTGGACGAAGGCGCTCGCGACGCTGGACGGGATACTCGAGCGCAATCCCAACTTCGGTCGCGCGCACCAGGAGGCGGGCTACAACCACATCGCCCTCGAAAACTTCCTTCGCGCCGGCGCGGCGTTCGAGCGGGCGATTGCCGCCGACCCTGCGCTGGTAAACAGCTGGCGGTGCCTCGCCAAGCTTTACCACGATAGCGGCAATACGGAGCGGCTGAAGGCCGTCACGGACCAACTCGCCTTCCTGGAATCGTTGCCGGCCGAACTTCTCGCGGTCATCAGCTACCTGTCGAACGACCGCCTGGCCGACGCCGAGCGCCTGTGCAAGCATTTCCTGCGCTCCGACAAGACCCACGTCGAGGGAATGCGTCTCCTGGCGGAAATCGCAACCCGCAACAGGACATTCGACGAGGCCGAGTTCCTGCTCGAGAGTTGCATCGAATTTCACCCGACGCATCGCGATGCGCGGATCCAGTACGCCAACATCCTGATGCGCATGCAGAAGTTCGCCAAGGCGTATGAACAGGCCGAGCGGCTCCTTGCCGACCACCCGGACGACGACAACCACGTTCGAGCGCTGTACGCGGCCGCCTGCGCGGGTATCGGCAGGAATGCCGACGCCATCGAGTGCTACGAAAGCCTGATCAGGCGACACCCCGAGAACCACTTCTTCCCGGTTTCGCTCGCGCATGTGTACAAGGCGGACGGCGAAATCGAGAAGGCGGTGGCGCTGTATCGGCATGCGTACCGGCTGAAGCCCGACCACGGCGACGCGTTCTGGAGCCTGGCGAACACGAAGTCCCACGAGTTCACGGACGACGAACTGGCGCGGATGGAGTCCCTGGCGAAGGATCCCGCCATCGGCGCGAACGACCGTATTCAGGTCTGCTTCGCTCTCGGCGATGCCCATGAGCGAAAGCGCCGGTACGAACGGTCGTTCGGGTACTACAGCCGGGGCAACGCATTGAAGCAGCCGATGACCTATCACGACCCCAGGCATCTGCGGGTGAGGATCGACAGTCAGATCGAAATCTGCACCGCGGAACTCTTCGCCCGCCGGAGCGGCCTGGGATTCGATGCCCCGGACCCGATCTTTATCGTCGGCCTGCCTCGGTCCGGATCGACCCTGCTCGAGCAGATCCTGTCGTCGCATTCGGCGGTGGACGGGACGATGGAGTTGCACAATATCCTGAATCTCGCCAAGCGGCTGCGCGGCCGGGACAAGCCGGACGCGCCGCCCCGGTATCCCCGAATCCTGAACGAGTTGGAGGACGACTATTTCCGCCGGTTCGGCGAGCAGTTCATCGACGACACCCGCGCCTACCGGGGCGCCGCCCCGTTCTTCGTCGACAAGATGCCGAACAACTTCTTCCACATCGGGCTCATCAGGCTCATCCTGCCCAACGCCAAGGTCATCGACGCGCGGCGCCATCCCATGGCCTGTTGCTTCAGCGGCTACAAGCAGCTATTCGGGGAGGGGCAGGAGTTCTCCTACGGCCTGCAGGAGATCGGCAACTACTACCGGCAGTACGTCAAGCTCATGGATCACTGGGACGACGTATTGCCGGGCTTTGTCCTGCGCGTGCAGCACGAGGACGTGGTCGAGGATCTGGAAGGACAGGTGCGCCGCATGCTGGACTTCTGCGGCTTGGCGTTCGAGCGGGCCTGTGTCGACTACCACCAGACCGAACGCAGCATCCGCACCCCCAGCGCCGAACAGGTGCGGCAGCCCATCTACCGGACGGGGCTGGAGCAATGGCGCCACTACGAGTCGTGGCTCGACCCGTTGAAGGAAGCGCTGGGGCCGGAGGTGCGAGCGCGTTACGGGATCGGCTAGCGCCGCAGTTTTTCCAGAGGTCACTCCATCCGCGCATTCGGCGCGAGGGCGGCGTTCAGCACCCGTTGCGCGAATATCGCGTTGACGCCGATACGGTTGCTCTTGACCGTCAGCGCGCGCATGTTCGGATGCAGCCGCCGGCGGGTGCGCTCGATCAGTGAGCGATAGTGGGTGATGCCCTCCGGGCGGTGGCCGTACAGCAGCCATAGCTCTCGCCAATCGCTGGCGAAGCCGCGCATCAGGGCGGCGTAGGTCTGCACGAGGGAGGGCTCGTTGCCGGGGTTTGCCGAGAAGTCGGCGATGAGGTCTTCAATGAGGGCGGCGCATTCTCCGGGCGCCATCACCGGCAGGCTGGCGAATCGTTCCGTCTTGAGTTCGACCGGCTTGCCGGGTTCGAAGGCCATGAACCGGGCATTGGCTGCCGTGTCCGACGCGTCGCTGTGTTCGACGGCGCGCACCATGTCCCAGAACCGCGATGAGCCGCAGGTGTCGATGACCAAGTGTATGCGGTCCTGCGCGCTGGGGTTGACGACCCTGTGGCGCCGCCAGGAGTCGAATATCCAGCAATCGCCGGCCCGCAGGTGCAGCCGTTCCCGCCCGCAATGGAAGATCACCGAAGGGTGGGTGATGACCGGGATGTGAATGCGCACGCGGCTGAACCAGTGGTAGTTGAAGTCGACGTGCAGGTCGAGTTCCGATCGGGCATCGAGTTTCATCAGCCGCGAGCGTGACAGTACCTGCCCGAAACTCGCCATCACCTGGCGCATGTACTCGCATTGGCCGAGATGCGGCGTCGGTTTTTTCTCGCCCTCGAACGAGTCGTTGTCGCCGCCGCCGCTGGAAATCAGCGCGATGGCGGAGTTGCCGGGCAAGCCGCTCGGATGCGCCATCCATCGGTCCGGCGCGAACCGGCGAACCTCCTCGGCCAGCTTTTCGGCATCGAACCGGAACGGCAGGCGGATGAAGGGTCTGCTCAGGCGCACGACATCGCTCTTGCGGTGACGGAAATCTCATAGCCGAGACTATCGAAATCCGGCCGATAGAAGCGGTTCACCAGACCGAGCAACTCGTCGTCGTAGTAGGTCGCATAGCCGCGGTGATCGGTCGCGTTGCTCCGGGCAAGCGGTTGTTCCGGGATGCCGATTCGCCGGCACGCCTCCCCGAACGACCGCTGCAGGTCCTCGAACCGTCCGATGAAGTCCATGCCGAGTGCGCCGCCCGCATCGACCAGCATGTCACGCTGGGGCCGCACCAGCGCCCGCGCGCGGAATCGGGGTACCCGGATGGCCCGTTTCATGAACGCCGTTTCCTGACCAGGGTAGTCGGGGTTGCGCCGGTTGAGCATCGCGCAGACGGACACGAAACGGTCGTACGGATTTCTCACGAACGCGAACTTGAAATAGTTGCGGCAAACGGTCTCAGGCAGGTGCGTCAGCACCTGCCGCAGCGTGAGGTGCCCATGGCCGACGCGCGCGAGGGCGGGGATGGGCAACCGCACGCGCTCGGTGAGCGACTGTTGCTGCCAGTCTTCGTCTCCCAGGCGCCGCCGCAGGGCTTCACGCACCGCATGGGTGCCGGTTCTCGGCACGGCGAAGAACATGAAGCGGTGCCGGTGGGAAACGATCATGGGTGCCCGGATTTCTCTCCCATGGTCGCTCGGACCCGGCGGTCGAGTTCGCGCTGACCCGCGAGCGCCTGCGGATCCAGGTCCGCCGATGCTGGGACGTCCTCGCCGAAGTAGTGGAACTCATCCACACCACACACCAGCATCGCCGTGTCCCGGATGTGCTGCGTTTGGCGCATGCGAGTCGCGATGTACTGCGCGTTGAAGCCGATGCGGCGGTCGTTGCCGACATTGGGCGTGGACGAATGCAACGTCCAGCCGTGATGGAACGACGCCTCGCCGGGATCCAGAGTGCAGGCCACCGCCAGCGACTCATCCACATCGTCGACGGTCTGCCCCTGGTACAGCACGTTCGAAGCGTCCTCGGTGGGCCGGTGGACGCGCCGGCCCGCCAGGTGGCTGCCGGGCACCATGCGCATGCAGCCGGTGGTCTCGTTTGCGGGCGACAGGGCCAGCCACATGGACACTTGATCGTCGCCGTCGAGGCCCCAGTAGGCGAGGTCCTGGTGCCAACTCACATGGGCGGCGGCGCGGGGTTCCTTGACGATGTAGGTGGCGTTCCACAGCAGGACGTTGGGGCCGATCAGCGCAGAGACCGTTTCGAGCGCCTTGGGATGGGTGGCGAGTTCAAGCGGTGATCGGAGGATCGTGTGGACCTTTGCCTGGTAGTGCAGATCGCCGAACACCGCCTCTGCCTGTTCCATCCGTTCGCGGTGGGCGGCGGCTTCCGCCGCGTCCATGATGCGCACTGGCGCGAGGAAACCGTCGCGCCCGAATCGCGTCCCCGGGGCGTTCGAACTGTGGCGCCGCGTCTGATTCATGGCATGCCGCTCCTGTCGCCCAAGGCAGGGATGATGGCGACGTAGGGGCGGCTGTCAAGCGCCGGTTGCGACCTCATCGCCTCGCGCCCCGACAAGTTTCCACGCATAGTCGAGCGCGTGTCCCAGCGACTCGGTGAACGCGGTGCCTTGCCAGGCGATGTCGAACGCCGTGCCGTGATCGACCGATGTGCGCACGATGGGGAGTCCGATGGTGACGTTCACGGCGGACTCGAAGCT
Organism: uncultured Pseudomonadales bacterium; assembly: GCA_964518405.1. Taxonomy (GTDB): domain Bacteria; phylum Pseudomonadota; class Gammaproteobacteria; order Pseudomonadales; family Azotimanducaceae; genus VXNE01. The sequence goes on from CAZFGB010000167.1 coordinate 17,749, forward strand.
GGCAAGTTTCATCGGGGCGTGGCCCTGATCGTGATACATGCAGACGATGGCGTCGAAGCGGTCGCGGTGGATCGCCTGGTGGAAGACCGTGTCTGCCGGGTGGGGACCCGACGCATCGATACCGTCGCCCCGCGCGGCCTCTATGGCCGGCGCGATGACTTCCGATTCCTCCGTGCCGAACAGCCCGTTCTCGCCGGCGTGGGGATTCAGGCCGCAGACGGCGATGCGCGGGTGCCGCAGAAAGCGCGAGATCGTTCGATGCGTCAGTTCAATCACCGAACGGACGCGCGGAACGCGCACGCAGAGGATCGCTTCGGCCAGCGACAGGTGGGCGCTGACATGGCTTACGGCGACGTCTTCGGTGGCGAGCATCGGGGAGAAATCGCGAACGCCGCAGAGCTCCGCGATCAACTCGGTGTGACCGGTGAAATTCGGATCACTTGCGCGGGTCGCCTCCTTGTTCATCGGCATCGTGACGATTCCCGCGATACGCCCGGCCAATGCGTCGCGCGTCGCCGCTTCGACGTAGGCCCGCGCTGCCGCGCCGGCCTTGGCGTTGAATTGTCCGGGCGTCAGGTCGGCGGCGTCGAGGCGCTGGAAATCGACGACGTTCAGGCGTCCCGATCGTGACCGGGCGGGATTGGCCACGATGTGCGGGCGAACATCGAGGCCGAGCAACTCCGCGCCGCTTTCGAGGATGGCCGCGTCTCCGTAGACGACCACGCTATCGTCGAGCAACCCCTGCGCGAAGCGTCTCAGGACGATTTCCGGTCCGACGCCGGAAGCGTCGCCCATGGTGATCGCCATGCGGGGGGATGCTCTCATCCGGGTGGTTCCTGCATCGACGACGGGCACGAAAGCGTATCAGATCGGCTATCTTGGCTGTCCCGAGATCCCGAGTGCCTGTATGCTTGTACATATGACGTAGGGCGAGGGGCTCGCCGGGCAGCGACATTGAACCGCAAGCAGACGCACAAGGGTCGAGGGGCCGTATCCAATCCGGCGGGCCGTTTCGCCGCCGAGCACAGCGAGGCGATCGACGACGGCTGGGCGCCGGGGCAAATGCCGGAGTTCGCGGAATCGGCGCCGGCAACGCAGTTCTTTCCCGACCGCACGAAAAACCTGATCGCGACAAACCGTTCGCCGGACATCCCCTTCGACCAGTCGATCAACGCCTACAAGGGCTGTGAGCACGGTTGCGTCTACTGTTTCGCGAGGCCCACGCACGCGTACCTGGACCTTTCTCCGGGACTCGATTTCGAAACGAAGATCTTCTACAAGACGCAAGTCGCGGCGCGTCTCGAAGAAGCGCTCGACCATCCGCGCTACGCTTGTTCCACCATCGCGATGGGCACCAATACGGATCCGTACCAGCCGGCGGAGAAACGTTTCCGGATCACGCGGCGGGTACTCGAGACGCTGCTCGCCTATCGGCATCCGGTCAGCATCACCACGAAAGGATCCCTCGTGCTGCGAGATCTGGACCTGCTGCGGCGACTGGCGGAACAGGAACTGGTTTCGGTCATGGTGAGCATCACGACGCTGGACAATGCGCTGAAGACGAAGCTCGAGCCTCGCACGGCCTCGCCCGCGGCCCGCCTGCGCGTGGTGGAGGCGATGGCGGATGCCGGAGTGCCCGTCGCCGTGATGGCGGCGCCGATGATTCCGATGATCAACGACCGCGAACTCGAAGCGATCGTGGAGGCCGCGGCCAACGCGGGCGCGGCGACCGTGCGCTACATCCTCCTGAGATTGCCGTTCGAGGTGGCGGACCTGTTCAGGGAGTGGCTCGAGGAACACTACCCGCTGAAGGCGGAGCATGTGATGAATCGAGTGCGCGACATGCGCGGTGGGCGGGACTACAGGTCCGAATGGGGGAAGCGAATGCGCGGGGAGGGCGCCTTCGCCGAGTTGCTGGCGAGACGCCATGCCATCGCGGCGCGCAAGCACGGCGTGGACCGGGCACTGCCGGAACTCAGGACCGACCTGTTCCTTCCCAAGAGACGGCAGATGGAGTTATTCTAGGGGCGCTCGAGCAAGAACAGAAGCAAGAACAGAATAGAGGAAGAAGAGAAAGGCAATGTCATTCACGCCGATGCATTTGGGCCATGTGGTCATGCGGGTCCGCGAGTTGGAACGTTCGGTCGACTTCTACACGCGAATCATGGGCCTGACCATCATGGTGAAGTCGGAACGCTCCTGCTTCATGTCCGCCAACACCGACAAGTCCCACGAACTGGCCATTTTCGAGTTGGGACCCGACGCTCCCGGACCGGACCAGTCGCGGGTCGGTCAGGCGCACATGGCCTGGCAGATGAAGACGTTCGAAGACCTGCAGGAACTGTACAACAGGCTCAGGGAAAACGAGATCCGCATCAAGCACATCGCCGATCACGGACTCTCTCTCGGCGTCTACCTGCTCGACCCCGACGACAACGAGATCGAGATCTACTACGAGTTGCCGAGGTCCAAGTGGCAATGGTCGGAGCGGTCGGGCCCGTTCGGCGGATCATTCCCCTTGAAGCTCGAAGAGCCCGAGGAGGCCCTGGCTGACTGACTCGCCGTCCTCGGGGACGGTTGATCTGCCGGTTGGACACAAGACGGTCCGCGTGATCGTGACGGCGGACGGCGGCCTCGAACTGTGGCTCAACGGCTGCCTGCGCAAGCGGCGTGAACGTTCCGATCGGGATCCGCTTTACGTGTGGACCAATGTCGAGTTGTACTGGGAGGAGCACCGATATGTCGAAGCGCGCTACTACCGGGAGGGCCGGCTCGAGGTTGCGGTGAACGGCGGTACGGTATTCGAGGAGCGCTCTTTCGGGCTTGCGGAGTCAGAGCCGTGACCGTTGTTCACGCCTCGCATCCGCCTTGCGCCGGTCGGTCAGGCGCGTGACGGCTGCAAATCCCCCAGGGGCGTTCTCCTGACATCGGCAACGATGTTGTATACGCACGGCACCAGCACCAGCGTGATGACGGTTGCGAACAGGATGCCGAACGCGAGCGAAACCGCCATGGGAATGACCATCTGCGCCTGCAGGGATGTCTCCGCGATCATCGGCGCCAAGCCGAAGAAGGTCGTGAGCGAAGTGAGCAATATGGGGCGCAGGCGCGCCGCGCCGGACTGAATCGCCGCCTCCATGGGCGACATGCCGCTCGCCGCGGCCCTGTTGACGAAGTCGATCATGATGAGGCTGTCGTTGACGACTACGCCGGACAGCGCGATGAATCCGATGATCGATACCGAGTTGAGGGCGAGGCCGAGAATCATGTGGCCAACAACGGCGCCGACGATGCCGAACGGGATGGCGCTCATGACGATCAACGGCTGGACGTAGGAGCGAAGCGGAATCGCCAGCAGCGCGTAGATCCCGAACAGCGCCGCCAGGAAGGCGTAGCCGAGCTCATTGAGTCCCATGCGTTCGGCCATCGAGCTGCCCGTCAGCTCGAAGCTGACCCCCTGGTGCCGGAGCAACAGGTCTGGAATGAAGTTGCGCCTGATCTCGTCGACGATCCGGGTGGGTTCCGCGACGTTGGTATCCGCGTTTGCCCTCACCGTAATGGAGTTGCGCCCGTCCAGCCGCTGCAATGCATTGTAGCCGCGCGCCGTGTCGTACTCGGCGACCGCGTCGAACGGCAGTTCGCGGCCGTCCGGCATGCGGAACCACATGTTCTCAAGGTTGCCGACCGATTGACGCTCCGAACGCGGGTAGCGCACCATCACCCTTATTTCGTGACTGTCTCGCTGGATGCGTTGCACTTCCGCCCCGTAGAAGGCCTCTCGCACCTGGCGGGCCAGGTTCGCGAGGGTGACGCCCATGGCTTCGGCTTCCGGCTTGACCCTGAGCTTGATCTCCTCGGGCCCGGCGGCGGAGGAACTGCGGATTTCGAAGACGCCATCGTAGGTCCGCAGGTGATCGGCGAGTTCCTCGGCGGCCGCCTCGACGCGTTCATGGTTGTTGCCCAGCAGCGCCAGTTCGATATTCGCTTGGCCGCCCATTCGCATGGAGGAAGAGAACTTCAATTCCTTGGTTCCAGCGATTTCGCCGACTTTTTCCCGCCATCTGTGTTCGACTTCCCTCAGCGTCACGGGCCGTTGGCCGCCCTTGGCCAGTTCCACCCGTATGGACGCTTTTGTCCCGTCGGTGACGTAGGCGAACATGTTCTCGCCCACGTCGATATCGGTTCCGGTTTCGGCCCTGATGTCCTCGTTGACCTCGCGCAGGGCCTCGTCCATGCGTTGCACGATGTCCAGGATCAGGGCATCGGGGGCGCCCTCATGCAGTTCGACATCGGCCTTGACCGTGTCGCTGTCGATCTCCGGAAAGAACACGTAGCGCAATGTGCCGCTTGTGACCACGCCGAAAACGAGTATCAGCAGGCTGAGGAAGAACGCGAGCGTCGCGTAGCGGTACGTGATTGCCCTGCGAAGGAACGGCTTGTAGACACGCTCCGAAAAACGTTTCAGGTTGCGGTCCACCCAGTCGGCGACGCCGGCCTTGGGCCCGTGAGAGGACCGCATGACCGCGAGGTGCGACGGCAGGATGAGTTTCGACTCGATCAAGGAGAAAAGGAGGCAGAAGACCACCACCCAGCCGAGCGATTCGAACAGGGGTTCCATGCGCGAGCGGACCAGCAGCATGGGAGCGAAGGCGACCATGGTCGTCAATACGCCGAAGGTGGCGGGTATCGCCACCCGTCGCGCGCCGGCGACGATGGCGTTGAGGTTGTAGCCGCGCTCCTCGGTGTAGGTATAGGCGCTCTCGGCGATGATGATGGCGTCGTCCACCACTATCCCCAAGACGAGAATGAACGCGAACAGGCTCATGATGTTGATGGACACGTCGACAAATGGAATCGGCAGCATCGCCATCGCGCCAAGGAACGCGACGGGGAGACCGACCACCACCCAGGCCGCGATCTTCATGTGCAGGAAGATGCCGAGAATGGCCAGCACGAGCAGGCCGCCGAGCGCCATGTTCTTCAGCATGAGGTTGAGCCGGCCCTTCAGATAGTAGGTCCTGTCGGCCCAGGCGGTGAGTTCGACGCCGTCCGGCAGGGTCGATTGCCGCTCTTCGACGAAACGATGGGCTGCCTCGCTGATCGCCATCTCATTGCTGGTCCTGTCTCCCATCACGTCGATGCCGAAACTGCGTTCGCCGTTGAAGAACGAGTAGATCTCGACTTCGACGAACCCGTCGCGAATGGTCGCGATGTCACCGAGCCGCACCCGGGTTCCATCGGGCCGCGTCAGCAGGACGATGTCCTCGAATTGCGCGCCGGTATACGCCTGGCCCTTGGTCCGGAGCCGTATCTGCCCGGCTTCGGACTGGATCGAGCCGCCCGGCAGGTCGATGGACCACTGCCGTATGGTCTGGGCGACCTGGCCCAGGGTCAGACCGTACTGTCGCAGCGTATGCTCGGGAACTTCGATGGATATCTCGAACGGGCGTGAACCGGTCACCTCGGCCATGGGCACCTCGGGCAGAGCCGCGATCTCGTCGCGCAGATCCTCCGCCAGTTCCTTCATCGAAGGCTCGTCCAGGGTCCCGTGGACCTGGATGCTCAGCACGGCGAACCTGAATTGGCGCTTCGAAATGACCGGTCTCTCGGTTTCCGCCGGAAATGTCGAGATGCTGTCGACGGCCACCTTCATGTCGTTGGCGACCGTATTGATGTCGTAGCCATGCTCGACTTCGGCGACGACCCGGCCCGTGCCTTCCATGGCGGTGGATTTGATCTCGGCGATCCCCTGAATCGACTCGATCGCCTGTTCGATCTTGACTACTACGCCTTCCGCTACTTCCTGTGGCGCTGCTCCGCGATACGGCACCGATACGGTGATCTCGTCGGATCCCATTTCGGGAAAGCTCTCTTTCTTGACGATGAAGAGCGACCAGATGCCCGCGCCGATGATGCAGAACATCAGGAGGTTCGCCGCCACGTGGTTGCGGGCGAACCATCCGATCAGGCCGCGCGCTTCCGGCGGCACGGGCTGCGGGGCCTGGAGTTCAGCCATCGAGGCGTACTCTCATTCCCGGCAACGGATGGTCGATGGGCGTGGTCACGTAGACATCGCCGTCCGCGACGCCGCGGTCCAGGTACGCGAGGTCCTCGTCGGTGCGCACCACCCCCACGGCGCGTGGTTGTATGTTGGAGTTCGAGTCCACCACCCACAACGTGGTGCCGCGGGACAGGGCGTGCCGGGGCACCGCGACCAGTTCGCCTCCCGGCAGACCGGCGATCGCCGCGGTAACGAACGTCCCCATGCGTAGCGGCGCCCGTCCGCCGCCCGCGAGGTCGTAGGGATCATCGATTTGCGCGACGACGTAAAGCACCCTGCTAGCTGCGTCGAAGACGCCCTCCGATCGCACCACGCGCGCATCCCACTCGAACACTTGATCGCCAATCGCGGCGCTCAGCACCACCGGCAATTCCCCGCCGGCATCCAGTTTCCCGAGGTCGACGAAGCGCAGGTCCTTCTGCGTCACGGGCAATCGAACCTCCGCCAGGTCCACGGCGAACGTGCGGGCGAGCTGCGCGCCTACGTTCACGTATTGGCCGACGTCGGCGAGCTTTTCGCGCACCATGCCGTCGTAGGGCGCGCGGATGACCGTTCGCCGCAAGTCTTCCTCGACCTTTTCCAGTTCCGCTTCCCTCGATTCCAGTTCGGCCAACGCCTGCTGGAGCTGCGGCTTGCGCAATGTGAGTTCGGATGCGGGTCCGGCCGCGGCGTTGAGTTCGCGCAGGCGCTCCCAGTCTTCGAATGCATATCCGGCCAAGGCGTTCTCGGTGGCGACCGCCGTGCGGGCCCTTGCCACCTCGGCGCGGGCGCGCTTCACCAACGTCTCGTAGTTGCGCGGGTCGATGCGAATCAGCACGTCGCCCCGCGCGAAGAAGCCGCCGCTGACGAAGGCGGGCGACACCGCGGAGATCTGTCCGGCCACCTCCGACACCAACGTCGTCTGGGTGCGCGGCGACACCAGCCCCCGGGACCTGACGACGAACTCGACGGGCGCCCGCCTGGCGGTCGCCACGGACACCAGCAATGCCGGTCTGGGCGCGGCTTCCTTCGGCGTCTCGGGACGGGCCTGGATCATGGCGAAGGAGGCGACGACCGCAGCGACGATGAATGCCACCGGCAGGATGATCTTCAGAATGCGCGTCATGGGGGCGGGTTCGCGGCCTTGAGGAGAGGGACGGGATCGGGCAGGCAATAATAGCGAAAAGGCTCGATCGACGTTGGCCTCTTTTCGTTGTTCGGGGGGTCGCGGTCTCGAGCCAAAAAACCCGTTGAACCATAGGGTTGCGGAAGTTCTCGAAGGGTGCGGCGGAACCTTGGCCGCCGGTCTTCCGCATGGGGGTTCAGATCCTGCCCTTGTCCAGGTCCAGCTGACCCCGGGCGAGGTTCAGGCGGAGAACGTCGCTCGCGCCTTCCGCGAGGCGCAGCGCCCGCACGCGGCGATACAGCGCCTCGAGGGGATGCCCGACCGTCAATGCCGTGCCGCCGACGAGCTGGATGGCGGTGTCGACGACTTCCCCCACGGTTTCCGTCGCGAAAACCTTGCAGGCGATGCCTTCGTTTACGGTGTTCTCGCCGGCGTCGGCGAGCCGGGCGGTGCGGTACACCATGCTGCGCGCGGCATATGCCTTGATGCGCAGGTCGGCGTAGCGCAGGCGCACGCCCTCGCGGCTGCCGAGGGGCGGGCCGCTGCGGTGCGGCGCGCTTAAGCGTGCCGTCAGGTAATCGAGGACCCAGCGCATCAGGCCCACGGACTCGGCGGCGAAAGCGATGCGGGTGTCCCCGATTTGCCGGAGAGCCCGGGGCAGACCTTCGCCCGGTTCGCCCACGATGTGCGCCGCCGGGACGCGGACGTCGGCGAACTCGATCCAGGCATGGTGGGTGCCGTCCAGCGAACCGAAGACCTGCTTGACGCGCACACCGGTCGCGTCGGTGTCGATGACGACCATGGCGGGACCCGCGCCCTCGATTTTCACCAGCGTGGTGACGAAGTCCGCCTGCGCGCCGCCGGTCACGTAGGACTTCTGGCCGTTGATCGTCAATGTATCGCCGTCGATGCGGCCCGACGTGGGATGCGCCGCATCGTCGGGCTCGGTGAATCCGAAGGCGCCGCGTTTCTCGCCGGCGAGCATGGGCGTCAGGTAGCGGCTCTCGACGGGTTCGCCCGCGCCCGCCAGAACGCCGGGACCGGGACCGAAAACAGGCAGGTGGGACAGGTTGCGGCTCGCGAGCGTGTCTCTCGCCACGGTCATCGCAAGCACGCTCGCCTGGCTGCCGCCGAAGCTCCTTGGCTGGGTCATGGAGAACAACCCGGCCGCCCTGGACGCGTCGATGATCCGTTTCCGGGTTCCGGGGAAGTCCGCCGCGAGGGGCGCCAGCGTGTCGCGCGCGAAGACATCCGTCTCGTCGCGCAGTCGCCGCAGCTCGGGCGTCAGCGATTCCGGCACGTGTCCGCTACGGAGCCTTCAGCCGGGGGCGCTTCCCCGACCGCTGACGTGCGAGGAATTGGTGGGGCGTCCCCCTTCGCTGGCATCGTACTTCCATGGGAAGCCTGCGACATCAGCAGGGCGATGATGACGAACCCGCAGAGCACCATGGCGCCGACCGCGGTGACGATGTACGCCTCGCGGGTGGCGTGGCGCCGCACCCGCGCTTCGACTTCGTCGGGATTCTGCGCCGAAGTGGTCGAGGTCAGCCGATAGCGCGTCAGTCCGTCGCGTTTCGGCAAGCGGACAAAAAGCTCGGGCGCGGCATCGAGGCGTTGTTTGACTTCGATCATCGAGATTCCGGTGCGCCGCGCGATCTGCTGCGGGTGCAGTCCGACCCCCGGTTCGTCGCGGAAGGCGCGATGGATCGCGAGAATCCGGCTGGTCTTGCCCCAATAGCGCGGTGTCAGCAACACGGCGCAGGGTCGGCGGCGCGCGCCGGGCAACATCTGCTCATGGCGCGGATGATAGCGGTACCGGCCGGGCCGGGACAGTCAGGGACTGGGTCCGGGGGATGCCGTGGCATCGTCCGGCAGTTTTGGTATCTTGCCGGCATGACGACCGCGAACATCGATCTCGCCAATCCGGATTTCTACATAAATCGGGAGATTTCCTTTCTCCAGTTCAACCGGCGCGTGCTGGAGGAGGCGAAAAATCCGGATGTGCCGCTCCTGGAACGGCTGCGTTTCCTGTGCATCACGAGTTCGAATCTCGACGAGTTCTTCGAGATACGCGTGGCCGGCCTGAAGCAACGGAATGCGCTCGGTTCGACGCAGCGGGGCCCGGACAACCTGACGCCGGCGGAACAGTTGCGCGCGATTTCGCCGGAGGCGCATGCCCTGGTGGCGGAGCAGTACCGCGTGCTCAACGACATCCTGTTTCCCGTTCTGGAGCAGGAGGGCATCCGTTTCCTGGGCAGCGAGCGATGGGACAAGAAGCGGCGCCGCTGGTTGAAGCGCTACTTCAACTACGAACTGGAACCCATACTCACCCCCATCGGCCTCGACCCTGCGCACCCGTTCCCGCGGCTTTTGAACAAGAACCTCACCTTCATCGTGACGCTGGATGGGAAGGACGCTTTCGGACGCAGCAGCGGCATGGCGATCCTGCAGGCGCCGCGGGCGCTGCCGAGAGTGGTGCGGCTGCCGGAAAGCAACGGCGCATCGACCTACGAGCTCGTGTTTCTGTCTTCGATCATCCACGCCCATGTCGACGAGCTGTTTTCGGGCATGCGGGTGACGGGTTGCTACCAGTTCCGCGTGACCCGCAACAGCGACCTGTTCGTCGACGAGGAGGAGGTCGACGACCTCCTGCGGGCCGTCGAGGGCGAGTTGCTGTCGCGCCGGTTCGGGGATGCGGTGCGCCTGGAGCTGGACGAGGACTGTCCGAACGATGTCGCGCACTTCCTGCAAATGCAGTTCAACCTCGGCGACGATGACATCTACCGGTGCGACGGCCCGGTCAACCTCATGCGGCTCAACACCATTCCGGATGAAGTTGCCCGCCCGGACCTCAAGTATGCCGGCTTCACGCCGCGAACGCTGAGTCGCATCCAGCGCGCCTCCGATCTGTTCGCGGCCATTCGCGAGGGAGATATCCTGCTGCATCACCCGTTCGACTCGTTCCTGCCGGTGATCGACTTTCTGCGCCAGGCGGCGGCCGACCCGGCGGTGCTGTCGATTCGTCAGACGCTTTATCGAACCGGCGCCGACTCGGCGGTGGTCAGCGCGCTGATCGACGCGGCGCGCAACGGCAAGGAGGTCCTGGTCGTCATCGAACTGCGAGCCCGTTTCGACGAGGCCGCGAACATCGAACTCGCCACGAGCCTGCAGGAGGTGGGCGCCCAGGTGGTGTACGGCGTGGTCGGATTCAAGACCCACGCCAAGATGTCCATGGTGATCCGCCGGGAGGGCAGGCGTCTGGCCCGGTATGTCCACCTTGGAACGGGCAACTATCACACGCGCACGGCCCGCCTCTATACCGACTACGGGCTGTTCACCTGTGACCCGATGATCACCGAGGATGTGCAGCGCGTATTCAAGCAGCTCACGACGATGGGGAGCGCCGGCAAGCTCGAGAAAATGCTGCAGGCGCCGTTCACCCTGCAGAGCACCATGCATCGACACATAGAAAACGAGATCGCGATCGCCGAAGCGGGCCGCCGGGCCCGCGTGATCGCCAAGATGAACGCGCTGATCGATCCGGAAACGATTCGCGCTCTCTACCGGGCGTCCCGGGCGGGCGTCAAGGTGGATCTCATCGTCCGCGGTCTCTGCGCGCTCAGGCCCGGCATCAAGGACGTTTCGGAGAACGTTCGAGTGATTTCCGTGGTCGGTCGATTCCTTGAGCATACGCGCGTCTTCCATTTCGAGAACGACGGCGATCCGCTGCTGTACATATCGAGTGCCGACTGGATGCAGAGGAACTTCTTCGATCGCGTCGAGACGTGCGTTCCGATCGAGGACAAGTCGCTGCGCGAAAGGTTGATGGGCGATCTCAAGCTATACCTCGACGATACCGCCGCGTGGGAACTTCAACCGGACGGCGGCTACGAACGACGGAAATCCGGGCGCGGATCTCTGATCGCGCAGGAACGGTTGCTGGAAACAGCGCCGGGCTGACGCGCTCTACCCCTGCATAAGCCGCGTTGCGTTCGGCCGGCCCGCCGGTCGGCCCGCTATCTTCGTATCGCGAGCCGGATCGGCGACCACCGCAGGTATTCGGCTTCCTGGTCGAGGTCGAGTTGAGTCAGCGGGTGCCGGGCGATCCAGTTTCCGGGGAACGACAACCGGATGAAGTCGTCGTCGGCGCGGACGTCGAAAGGCGGCAGCGCCATATCCGACCGGCCGCGATGCAATACCACGGCGATTCTCAACAATACGCATAGCTTGGCGAGGTCCAGGGCGTCGACGAAATCTTCGGCCGGGAACTTGCGCCGGTGAGCGCGCACCAGCAGGGACAACCGATGCTGTTCGGGACGAGAGAAGCCGGGCAAATCCATGTTGTCCAGCAGGTAACCGCCGTGTTTGTGGTACTGGTTGTGGGCGATGTCCAGGCCGATCTCGTGCAGGACGGCGCTCCAGCGCAGCAGGGGAACGAGGTTGGGATCGATGTCGCCCCAGTAGGGTTCGATCCGTTCGAACAGATCCTGCGCCGTCGCGGCGACGCGCGCGGCATGGTCATGGTCGACGTTGAATCGCCGCGCCAGGTCGAGCACCGTCTTCTCGCGTATGTCCTGATCGTGGATTCTTCCCAGAAGGTCGTGCAGCAGACCTTCGCGCAGCGCGCCGCTGGATACCGTGAGCCTGTCGATGTCGAGCGCGTCGAACAGGGCGCGCAGTATCGCCACGCCGCCGGGGAATACCGGCGCGCGCTGGCTGTCCACGCCGAAGAAGTCGAAGTTCGAGATGTGGCCGCTTTCGATCAACCGCTTCGCGACGTGGTCCAGACCTTCGCGCGCAATGTCCTTGCCGCCGAGTTCCGCTTCGATGATATCGCGAACGGCGATGATGGTGCCGGAGGCGCCGACGGCATTGTCCCAGCCGCGGGCGAGAAAGATGCGTTCGACGATCTCGAATTCCTGTCGCGCGACCCGTTCCGCCGACGCCATGCTGTCCGCATCGATGCGCCCGTCTTCGAAGAAGGTGTCGGACAGACCCGCGCAGCCGACGTACAGGCTTTCGGCAAGTTGCGGTTGAAAACTGTGTCCCAGGATCAGTTCGGTGCTGCCGCCGCCTATGTCGATGACGAGCCGCGTGTCGTGATTGTCCTCCAGGGAATGGGAGACGCCGAGATAGATCAGCCTCGCCTCCTCCCGCCCGCTGATGACTTCGACCTGGTGGCCCAGCACCTCCTCCGCGCGAGAGATGAACTGTTGGCTGTTGCGGGCCTTGCGCAGCGTATTGGTTCCGACCACTCTCACGTTGCGCTCGGGCAGTAGACGCAGACGCTGACCCAGCCGCCGGAGGCATTCCAGGGCCCGGGCGGTGGTCCTGGGGCTAAGCATGTTGGCCGGTCCCAGGCCTTCCGCCAGGCGCACCATCTCGCGGTGCTTGTCGACGACCTGCAGGCGATCGCCGCGGTCTCGGGCAACGATGAGGTGAAAGCTGTTGGAACCGAGGTCCAGCGCAGCGTAGGTTTGCTTTGCGTCGTTTTGCGGACGGGCGCTGATTTCGGCCATCTGTCGGAAATTCTACTCCGGCGCCCCTGACGCCTACCACCTCGCGGATCGAAATTGACGGGAGCGGAGACCGCTGCGCGTTGCGACCTGCCGCAAACGCGGGAAACCGTTCAGCGCACTTCGAGCGAGGATTTGGATTGCGGCGCAAGCGTAGGCTCGGCGCGGCCTCGGTGACGACAGATCGATGGTGGTCAGGTGCTGTGTTCGGTGCCTGATTGCAGGCCGGCGGCTGTTTGGCCGTGAATGCCCTGGATCAAGCCCTCTACCCGGGCAATGGCCGCGGCCATGTCGCGGAAACGCTCGTCCATTCGGCGATCCATAGCGTCCATGCGCCTGTCCATCGCATCCATGCGCGCTTCCAGCCTGTCGAAACGCCGGTCGACCTGCTCGAACCGTGCATGGACCTGCTCGAACCGCGCATCGACCTGCTCGAACCGTTTATCGACTTGCTCGAACCGTGCATCGACTTGCTCGAACCGTGCATCGATTTGCTCGAACCGCGCATCGACTTGGGTGAATCGCACGTCGTTCGTTTCCGCGATCGCACCGATGATGCTCAGGTTGACGCCCGCGGTGGCGACACCTACGAGCAGGATGGTGGCGATGAGGGTGATGAACTGGTGCCTCATGGACATCTCGGGATTGTGGTTGAAGGTGGATGCCATTGTCCAGCCGCGGTGCGCGACTGTCTGCGGGATGCCGCCTCCGATTGATTGGGGAAATATCCCACGGGCGTTCCGCGAACAACCCCCGAACGCCGGGGCGTTCGGAAACCCGCTTGGTGGCGTGGGGTAACATGGCGGCCATACCGGAGGGACGCATGAAGGAATTCCAGGTTCGGGAGTTTCGGGAAACAATGGGCCAGTTCTGCACCGGCGTAGTCATCGTGGCCGGAGTGGACGACGGCGCAATGACCGGATTCGCGGCCCAGTCCTTCGTTTCGTTGTCGCTGGAACCGCCGTTGATCGCGGTCTGTCCGGCGAAGTCAAGCACGAGTTGGCCGCGCATCCGCCATACCGGCAGCTTCTGCATCAACGTATTGGGCGACGATCAGCGCGAGGTCAGCGAAGTGTTCGCGCAGAGCGGCGAGGTCGCGAACATCGGCTGGCGCCCGGGCGTGTCCGGCGCGCCGATCTTCGACGACGTGCTGGCGTACGTCGACTGCGCTCTGGAGGCGGAGCATGACGCGGGCGATCACACCATCGCCGTCGGCCGCGTTTTGGATATAGACATTCTGGACGCGAAGCGCGGCCCGCTGTTGTTCTTCCGGGGCGGCTACGGCGGTTTCCTGGAGACGGGCGCGAGATAGGGCTGGCGAAAGCCCATGGAAAGCCGCGCACCCTTGCGGGCGCGCTGACGGAAACGGTATTTTTGCCCGTCTTTTTCGGGCTCGAAAGCGAGGGATCATGACACAACGAGTTCAGCGAGGCGGATTGCGAGTGGCCAAGGTGCTCGACGATCTTGTGGCGGAGCGCATGCTGCCGGACACGGGCATCGAGCTGGACGCGTTCTGGAACGGTTTCGAATCCATTGTCGAAGATCTCACGCCGAAGAACCGCGCGCTGCTCGCCACGCGCGATGCGCTGCAGGAAAAGATCGACGCATGGCATCTGGCGCGAAGGGGCGAGGCCCACGATCCCGATGCGTACAAGGCTTTTCTTGCGGAAATCGGCTACATCGTCCCGGAAGGCGGCGATTTCGAAATCGGAACCGCCAACGTGGACCCGGAGATCGCTTCGGTGGCCGGACCGCAGCTCGTCGTCCCCGTGATGAACGCGCGCTACGCGCTGAACGCGGCCAACGCCCGCTGGGGAAGCCTCTACGACGCCTTCTACGGCACCGACATCATTGACGAGACCCCGGGGCGCGAAAAGGGAGACAGCTACAATCCCGCCCGCGGCGAGTTGGTCGTGGAACGGACGGCGCGGGTGCTCGATGAAGTCGTGCCGTTGGCGCAGTGCTCCCACGCGGACGTGTCGGGCTATCGCATCGATGCGGTCAATGGCGATTTCGCGCTTGCCGCAACGCTGTCGTCGGGAGAGCGGGCCGGGCTTGCCGATCCATCGCAGTTCGCGGGTTTCGTCGGCGAGGGCGAGCCCTCGGTCGTGCTCCTGCGAAGCAACAAGCTGCATATCGAGATTCAGGTCGACCGCGGCCATCCCGTGGGCGCCGCCCACCCGGCGGGAGTCAAGGATGTCGTCTTCGAGTCGGCGCTGACCGTCATCCAGGACTGCGAGGATTCCGTCGCGGCCGTCGATGGGGAGGACAAGGCCCTCGTCTACGGCAACTGGCTCGGTCTCATGCGTGGCGACCTGACGGAGACGTTCGAGAAGGGCGGCGAAACCGTCAACCGTCGATTGGCCCCGGACAGGACATACACCGCCCCGGACGGCAGCTCGCTGACCCTGCCGGGGCGCAGCCTGATGCTGGTGCGCAACGTGGGTCACCTGATGACCAACGACGCGGTCTTGGACAGCCGCGGCGATGAGGTGTTCGAGGGCATCCTGGACGCTGTCATGACGAGCCTGGCCGCGCTGCACGACCTCAGGCGCAACGGCAGTTTCGTCAACAGCCGCGCCGGCAGCGTCTACATCGTCAAGCCGAAGATGCACGGTCCGGACGAAGTGGCGTTCACCTGCGAACTGTTCGATCGCGTGGAGGACCTTCTCGGCCTGGACCGCAATACGCTCAAGGTCGGGATCATGGACGAGGAACGCCGCACCAGCCTGAACCTGCGCGAATGCATCCGCGCGGCGCGCGCCCGCGTGGTGTTCATCAACACCGGCTTTCTCGACCGCACGGGCGACGAGATCCACACCAGCATGCAGGCGGGTGCGATGGTGCGGAAAGAGCCGATGAAGCAGGAAACCTGGATCGGCGCATACGAGGACGCCAATGTCGACGCCGGCCTCGCCACCGGCTTCCCGGGACGGGCGCAGATCGGCAAGGGCATGTGGCCGAAGCCCGATGAAATGAAGGAGATGCTGGCAACGAAGTCCAATCACCCTTCGGCGGGGGCGGACTGCGCATGGGTGCCGTCGCCCACGGCGGCATCGCTGCACGCGCTGCACTACCACGCGGTGGACGTGGCAGCCCGCCAGCGGGAGCTGAAATCCCGCGCCCGCGCGGAAGTGGACGACATCCTGAAGATTCCGCTGCTGGCTGGCGAGAACCTGTCGGCCGACGAAGTGCAGGCGGAGCTGGACAACAACGCCCAGGGCATTCTCGGTTATGTCGTGCGCTGGATCGACCACGGCGTGGGGTGTTCCAAGGTGCCCGACATCAATGACGTGGGGCTAATGGAGGATCGGGCCACCTGCCGCATCTCGAGCCAGCACATCGCCAACTGGCTGCATCACGGCATCGTCTCGCGGGAACAGGTGCGCGCCACCATGGAGCGAATGGCGGCGGTGGTTGACGCCCAGAACGCCGACGACGCCGAGTACCGGAACATGGCGCCGGCATTCGCCGACAGCATCGCTTTCCAGGCGGCCTGCGACCTGGTTTTCAAGGGGATGGAACAACCCAACGGCTACACGGAACCCATACTTCACGCGCGGCGGCTGGAGTTGAAGGCGCGGCAAGGTTACTGATGAACGCTGTTGTGAACGTTGTCAGTTGCGGCATTGCCGTCCTGGATCATGGGACTGATCCTGTGGTGGCTGTTCTGGCCGGACGATCCGAGCGTCGAACTGCCGGAACTCACGCCAGCCGAAGCGTTGGCGGTCATCCAGGAAGGTCCGCGCGTACTCGGAAACGAGGCCGAGATAACGCGCTGCCAGATCGCGCTGGACGACATCGTCTTCAAGTGCCCCGCGCTGACAGACAGCGAAGTGGCAGACAAGATCGCCGCCGGGCACCGTTTATTGGTTGAAACCGCCGCCGAAGCAGGCGGCGACGTGAACCATCACGTCCTGGATTTGGCGGAGGCCATGCTCGTGTTTGATTGCGACAAACCATGACGTGCGACCATCGCCCGCTCGCGCGCGACTGGCGGCGACGCAGATCCGCAGTGTTGGAACGCGACGATGGAATGCCGGATATGCGACAGGCTTGGCTAGTGCTCCGTCAAGCCCAAATCTGCGGATATCTGCGGGTCTTTTTGCCCCCTGGTGGTTTTCATGCGAGGGGTACCCCCTCCGCGCTCCCCGGCTGAAGGCTCCGTTGCTCCTCCTTGTGTGGTGCCTGCCACACGGCGTCGTCGCGC
>CAZFGB010000168.1:0-14777 GCA_964518405.1 uncultured Pseudomonadales bacterium
CCACCGAGCGCACGCAACTGATCAAGGACGGCAAGCTCGTCAACTTTCTCGCCGACCGCGTCGGCGCCGCGCAGACGGGTCTGCCGCGCACCGGTTCCGGCCGCCGCCAGAGCTACCAGTTCGCGCCCGCTTCACGGATGCGCAACACGTTCATCGAACCGGGCGAGACGAGTTTCGACGACATGATCGCCTCCATCGACCGCGGCGTGTACGCCTCGCACATGGGCGGAGGCTCGGTCCAGCCCGGTACCGGGGAATTCAATTTCGCGGTCACCGAAGGCTACTACGTCGAAGACGGCAAGGTTCGCCACCCCGTCAAGGCGGCGACCCTGATCGGCACCGGCCCCGACGTCCTGAAACGCATATCCATGGTCGGCGGCGACTTCGCCCTGGCGACCGGCATGTGCGGCTCCATCTCCGGCATGGTGCCGACCACCGTGGGCCAGGCGACCCTGAAGGTGGACGACATCCTGGTGGGAGGGAACGTCTGATGGCCCCGGACATCGAGACCAACGCCGAGCGCATCCTCGACCGGGTTCTTGCGGCCGGCGCGGTCGGCGATCTCGTAGTCCAGGAGCGGTCATCGCTTTCCCTTACGGCACATGACGGAGAACTCGAAGAGCACAAGGTGACCTCGACCCGCGTCTACGGCGTGCGGGCGGTCAAGGATGAACGCGCCGGCATCGCCTACAGCGAAGCCGGCGATCCCGCGGCTCTGGATTCCATGGTGGAGCAGGCGCTCGTCAACGCGACGTTCGCGCGCGTCGATTCCGCCGAGTCGGTCGTCGCCGGGGATACGACCCTGGTCACCGACGACGCCGTCCTTTGCCCCGACGATCCCACGTCGGTGGAAGAGAAGATCGACGCGGCGCTCTACCTCGAACGGGAACTCACCGCCCGCGACAACGTCCGCAACGTGCCCTACAACGGCGTCCAGGATCTGACGGCCGAACGGCGCGTCTTCGCGACCACCGGCCGCGCCGCGCACAGCAGGGACCGCGTCTGCAGCGCCTTCGCGTACGCCCTCCTGAGTGACGGGGACAAGGACGCGCTCGAAGGCGCCGAGCGGCACGCCCGCCGATTCGGCGAAATCGATACCGCCTGGATCGTCGACGCGGCTTACCGACGCTGCGTCGCGATGATCCCGGGCGAAGCGATACCGAGCGAGCACTACGACGTCCTGTTCGACATCGAACGCCAGGCGGAGCTGTTCGCCGTTTTCCATGACATGTTCTCGGCGAAGACCGCGAGGGATGGAATCAATCCGTTGCGCGACAAGGTGGGCGAGCGCATCGCCGCGGACGCGCTTACCGTTCGCGACGTCCCACTCGACGCGGATGGCCTCGGCTACGCGCTGTTCGACGACGAGGGCCTGCCGACGTCCACGACGACACTGATCGACGGCGGGATCTTAAGCACGCTTGTGCACAACAGCGCCACGGCGGCGCACTTCGCTGTGCCCAATACCCGCAACGCCGACCGATCCCCCCGATCCTCGCTCGGCGTCGGCCTGCATCAGCTCGAAGTCGCTCCGGGCGATGTCGACGAGGGCACGCTCACCGGCGGCGAATACCTGGAAATCGTCGATCTCGCCGGCCTGCACTCGGGCGGGAATCCGGTTTCCGGAGACTTCAGCTTCGGCGCCGCCGGCTTTCTGTGCCGGGACGGCGAGCGCATCCGTCCGGTGCGCAACATCACCGTGGCGGGGAACTTCTTCGAGATGCTGAAGAACATCGCCGCCATCGGAGACAGGCAGCACTGGAACCCCGGGCGCTCGGCCTTGATGGCGCAGATCAGGTTCGCCGACGTCGCGATTGCGGGGTAGCGCGCCGCCGACCGACCGGGACGGCACCGCAACGGTGTCCTCCCGCCCATCGCGGCGCGCTATCGGACGGGCAATTCGGTTCGCTTGACCACGGTGCGCAGGGCGAAGCTCGAGTGGACGCGGTCCACGCCCGGCAACGCGGTCAGGTGCCGGCTATGGATGCGTTCGTAGTCGCGCGCGTCGCGCACGATGACGCGCACCAGGTAGTCGGCCTCGCCGGACATCACGTAGCACTCCATGACCTCCGGCAGTTCGATGATCGCCCGCTCGAACGCCCTCAGGTCGTCGCGCTGCTGGCTTGCCAGCGTGATCTGCACGAAGACGTTGTCCGGGTAGCCGGCGAGCGACTGGTCCACCAGGCCGACATAGCCGCGGATCATCCCGGCGTCCTCCAGGCGCTTCAGGCGCCGCAGGCTCGCCGACTCCGAGAGGCTGATGCGCTCGGCGAGATCCGCATTGCTGATCCGTCCGTCCTGCTGAATCGCGTGCAGGATTATTCTGTCCTTTTTGTCAATACCGACTGATTCCACGATTTGAATTAGAATTTATCGAAGATAGTTCGAATATCGTCCAATACAGGGGGCAAGAACGCAAACCGATTGCGCGTGGGGTCGTCTACAGTCATGCGACTGGCTGACCGGAACAGGCGAAACGCAATGCGCATTGGCGTCCCGAGGGAGACCAAGGTCCACGAATACCGCGTCGGACTCACCCCCGCGTCGGTTGCGGAGCTGACCCATGCAGGTCACAGCGTCGTGGTCGAGGCCGATGCCGGTGCCGGCATCGGATTCGGCGATGCGGATTACATCGCCGCCGGCGCTTGCGTCGGCTCTGCGCGGCAAGCTTTCGCCCAGACCCTCGTGGTCAAGGTCAAGGAGCCGAACCTCGACGAATGCGCGATGCTTGGAAAGGACCAGGTCCTGTTCACGTATCTCCACCTGGCCGCCGACCCCGCGTTGATCCGCGCGCTCATGGGCGGCGGCGTCGCCGCCATCGCCTACGAGACCGTCACCGCGGCGGATGGCGGCCTGCCGCTGCTATCGCCGATGAGCGAGATCGCGGGCCGCATGTCGGTGCAGGTGGGAGCCGACGCGTTGCAGCGAACCGCGGGCGGCAGCGGCGTGCTGCTCGGCGGCGTGCCGGGCGTCGCGCCCGCCCGTGTCGTGGTGATCGGCGGCGGGATGGCCGGCGCCAACGCGGCCACCATCGCCCTGGGCCTGGGTGCCGATGTGACGATCCTCGACAAGAGCGTGTCCCGATTGCGCTGGTTGGCGGACCGTTTCGACGGCCGCGCCCGAACGATCGTCGCCAACGCATCGACCACCCGGGAATACGTGCTGGGCGCGGACCTCGTGATCGGCGCGGTTCTCGTGCCGGGGGCAAGGGCGCCGAAACTGGTGACCGCCGATGACGTCCGCGACATGCGCGACGGATCGGTTTTGGTCGACATCTCCATCGACCAGGGCGGCTGCTTCGAAACGAGTCGCCCGACCACGCACGACGAACCGACCTTCGTCCACGACGGCGTCGTGCACTACTGCGTCACGAACATGCCCGGCGTCGTCCCGCGCACGGCGACGCTGGCACTCAACAACGTTACCCTGCCGTACGTCAGGACCATCGCCGAGAAGGGTTGGCGTCAGGCGATCGCGGACGATGCGCATCTCGCAAACGGCTTGAATGTCGCGGATGGCATCGTCTGGCACGAAGCTGTGGCTGGACATCTCGACACCTCCCCGTCGATCCCCCCGCCGGCCACGCAGCCTGACGCCGCCCGCTCGGCGATCTTGTCGACGCCCGAGGTGGCCCTACGCGCCGCGCCCGCGCTTGACCGCGGGGGTCCGGGAATCGCTTTGGCAGGGGGACACGGCGTCTGACATCGGTTCGGGCGCGGGTGCCAAGCTCCCGATCAATAGTGCCACTTGACGCTGAGGGCGAACGCGGGCCCCGGGTCCTCCTCGAACGTGATGATCGACTCGCGCTGGATTTCGATGGTCTGATCGAGGATGTTCTTCAACTTCGCCTTGACCGAGAGGGTTTCCGTCGGGAACCAGGAGTAGGTCAGGTCCAGGCTGTGGAACGGCTGCTCGTAGCCGTCGGGCGCGCCGAGGCGTCCCGCGACGTAGAGCCGCTCGCCGAACACGTTGTAGATCAGCGACGCGGAGTGCTTGCCGCTGAAGGCGTCGAATCCGAGCATCATGTTGAAGACGTAATTCGACGCGCCGGTCAGCGGCCGGACGGGGTTGGTCGGCGCGTTCGCGTCCGGCCCGACTTCGATTTCGGAGTCCTGGATCGTGACATTGCCCTGCGCGAAAAATGACTCGGCCCAGGCGCCGAGAAAGCCGAGCTGCTTGACGACCTCGAACTCGATGCCGTACACCTCCGCGGTGTCGGCGTTCAGGATTTCGCGCGCGACGTTGGTATCGCTCGCCGGCGACTCGAAGTACTCGATCGGGTCGGCGATGCTCTTCAGGAAGAAGGACACCGTGTAGCTGTCGCCGTTCGCCGCGAACCATTCCAGCCGCAAGTCGTAGTTGTCGATCAGCGACGGCACCACGCCCGGGTTCCCGTTCACGATCTCGTCGGTGATGGGATCGACGTAGCTCGCGTCGGTGATCTCGCGCAGATCAGGCAGGACGGTGGTCTTGCCGTAGCCGAGGCGCGCCTGGAAGAGCTCCGCCAGCCAACTGCCGATGTACACGATGGAGGCCGCCGGATAGATACGGTCTTCCTGGAAGGTGGCTGCTTCGAGCGTCTCGGGATCTGTCGCTATCTGCGGATTCTCCACCGAGAATCCGTAGCGGTTCCAGGGCAGGGCCACCTGCTTGTAGTCCTCCCAGCGCGCGCCGCCGGTGAATCGGATGATGTCGTTCCAGGTCCAGTCCAGCTTGCCGAACGCGGCTTCCGTCATCGTGGCCGCGATGTAGCTGCGGGTGCCGGCGCCCAGCAGCGAAAACACGTAGTCGTTGTCCGGGTCCGTGATGTTGCGGTCGGAGAAGACATCGTCCAAGTCCCCGCGCAGCGTGGCGGGATCGGCGACGGACAGCGGGCCCACGCCGAATTGCGACTGGGCATACGTCCGCGCCTTGCGCTCATGCTGGTAGCCCCCGCTGATCTCGACCAGCGATGAGCTCAGTTCGATCGGTAGCGTCGCCTTCCAGCCATAGTTGATGATCTCGTCGTCGAGGTCGGTGAAGCGGAACCTGGCCGCCGAGGAACTGGTCTTGACGCGGGATTGCAGCACGTCGCCGGTTCCCGGATCGGTTTCCGTCTGGGCGTCGACCGACACCTGGTTCGGAATATCGGTTGTGGCGGCGGAAGCGGAGTAGAACCAGGTCAATTCGGCCAGTTCCGGCATCCAGTTGAGCAGCTCGCCGGGGATCATTTCCTTGGTCTCGCCGCCGATGCGATGGGTGCCGTGCAGTTGCTTGACCATCAGTTCGCGCTGTTCGAACTTCAACCGGTATTCGCGGTTGCCCAGTCCGTCCGACCTTTCCCGGTTCTCGTCGAAGAAGTCGCGGATTCCGGTCTTGTCGTCCGTGTTGCGCAGCATCAGCGCCATGGCCGCGACTTCATGGTCGTCGGTGAAGCGCAACCCCGAGTTCGCGATGGCGGTGACGTCCATCGAGCGGGTCGATTCGCGTTTCGTATCGGTGCGCTCGTCCGGGGCCTGGAAGTTGTAGCTGGTGCGTTCGGTGTGGCGCCAGTTCGTATCGTAGGAATACTCGCCGTGGAGGCCGAACTCGAGCCGGCCCCCGATATCGAAATTCGTCCCGATGCCGCCCTTGACGTCGAGATCCGGACTGCTGTCTTCCGTCAAGACGGAGATGTCCCGGTTGAGCGCGGTGGCCAGGCTGCGGTTGATCGCCAGGGCCTCGGCCACCGTCGCGTCGCGGTTGCCTTCGCGGCGCAGTTCATTCAGCAACTGCTGCACGTTGACGTTGGCGCGATATTTGTCGATCACGGACGAGATGAAACCTGGCAGGGCGCGGGTGCCGTCGTCGACGCCCCATTGGTCGTCGCCGCCGCCCTTGTAGGTGAAGATTTCGCCGCCGGTGGCGAAGTCCAGGCCGGAACCCGCTTCCAGACTGAAGGTGAAGTGCGACGGGACAGTCTTGGTGCGGATGTCCACCGCGCCGCCGCCGAAGTTGGCCGACGAGTCGGCCGAATAGCCCTTCTGCACGACCAGGGACCGCACGATGGAGGTGGGGAAGATGTCGAGCGGGATGACGTTGCGCGTGAGGTCGGGGGAGGGCACGCGCGCGCCGTTCAGCGACGTGCTCGAATAGCGCTCGCCCAGGCCCCGCATGTAGACGAATTTCTCATCGATCAGCGCCAGACCGCTGACGCGGCGCAGCGCCGCGGCCACGGTGGAGTCTCCGAGGCGGGCCAGCGTCTCGTCGTGCATGACGTCGATCACGACTTCCTTCTGCTTGCGCTCCTCGATCAGCGCCTGTGACGAGCTGTAGAGAC
The DNA here is from genome assembly GCA_964518405.1 of uncultured Pseudomonadales bacterium. Lineage (GTDB taxonomy): Bacteria > Pseudomonadota > Gammaproteobacteria > Pseudomonadales > Azotimanducaceae > VXNE01. The sequence goes on from CAZFGB010000168.1 coordinate 6,299, forward strand.
GGCCGAGGACGATGACCTCCTCGTCGATGCCTTCGGCCAGCAGCTTGTCCGGCAGTTCTTCCGCGTTGACAGCCAGAGAGAAAAATGGCCGCGGCGGCCGCCGCGGCAACTGGTTTCCATTCAGTCATGCAAGGGTTTCCGTTTCATGTCGTTGGTGGGAATTCGAAGCGGGCGGCTATTCGAACCAGAGGGGCTGTGCGCGGCTGTCCTGGTGAATGCCGTACGTCCAGCCTTCCGTCCAGTCGCCGCCGCCCTGGTTCACGGCGCCGACGAACGAGCAGTCCGCGCGACCGCCGCCGCAAACCGCCGCGGGCGACACGGAGGGCACGCTGGTGTCCGCGTCGATGGAGTAGATCGGCGGCGTTCCCTCCAGCAGTTGCACGCCGGTGTCCGCGTTCGGGGTGGCGTCCACCACGCCCCTGACGTCGACGAATACGTTGCCGCCGTTCGCGCTCAGCCATCCGTCGACGGGCATCCCGGCGATACTCTTCGCGGACTTGGTTTCGCAGGCGAATACCGTCGAAGAAATGCTGGCATTGCCCTTCGCGAATCCTTCGGAGGCGGCGCTGTCGTCGACGCGGACGCACCAGTTGTCGTCGCCCTCCGCGGGCATGCCGAAGGAACTGACGACGAGGGCGTTGGAGATCGTTGGCCACAGACCTTCGCGCAGACGCCAGCCGGCCCCCGGGTCGTGGGTTCCGGTACTGGGCGAGACGATGCAGGTCAGGTTGTTGATGGTCGGACGACTGTTCAGGCCGCGAGCGAACATGTCGTTGATGAACGCTTCGGTCTTGTCGCCGTAGCTGCCTATGCCGTCGGCTTCGATGCAGCGGTTGCCGTCGGTTTCCTGCTGGATCGCCAGCGCGTTGGTGATCGTGCCCCGGTAGCCCTCGTCGATGTCGATCGAGTCGTCCCGCACGTAGAGGGCGACGTAGTTCTCGATGTCGACGGCGCCGCCGAACATCTCGATGCCGTCGTCATAGGTCGAGTACACCTGCAGGTTCCTGACGATGGTGTTGCGGCCGACGGCGCCGAACGTGATGCCGTTCAGTTCGTCGCCGTTGGCGACCTCCGCGCCCGTGTGCTTGACGCGCACGTACTCGAGCCGGCCGGAGCTGTCGTCGTTGTCGGCCCCGCCGTAGTGCGACTCGTCGAGGCCTTCCGCCCCTTCCGAGGCGACATGACAGTCGGACGTCGCGAGAGTTCCGCCGACGCTGCCGGCGTAGTCGCACTTGTTGGTGACGCCGAAGCCGTTGATGACCATGCCGCCCCATTGCTGCACGTCTTCCGCGCCGACCGTGCCCTCGATGTCGGAGACCGAGGTGAACGTGATCGGCTTGTCTTCCGTACCGACGGCGAACAACTGGGCGCCGCGGTTGATGATCACGAACCTGGTGTTGTCGCGCCAGGCGAGGGTCGCGCCCGGTTCGATGGTGAGCCTGGGGCCGTCGCCGCCCTCCGCGATACCGGCGGCTGCGAGCTCCGCATCGGAATCGTGGTTCTCGCCGACGAACAGGCTGCCTTCGAAGATGTGCGCGCCGCCGTCGTCGAGCGCGGGAATGGTGAGATCGACGGTCAGGTTGTTGCCGGCGTCGACAAAGGAGGGACCGTAGACGCAGTTGGATCCTTCGACGCCGCCTTCGATCTTCCGGCCGCCGCTGTTGGTATAGGAAGCGCATACGACATCCGCGACTGCGGCGGTCGCGTTGTTGCTGTTGTTCTGGGAATTGTCCGTGGCCGCGTCGGTGGTCTCCGGCGCGATGACGATGTCGCCGCCGCAGGCGCCCAGCATCATCGAGACAGTCGAAACGGCCAAGGCTCTTCCGAAAGAACGCATACGCAAAACCTCAGGGGGACTGGGGACGGGTTGGTGTTGACCAACTTCGCCGACGGGATGTGAACCGGTCTGGTGCACGTCGAGCGTCATTGTGGGGAGTGTGTGACGCTCGCGTTACAAGAACCGTGAAGTTTCTGTTACGAACTCGAGGCGGCGGACAAACTCGCGGCGGCGGACACACGCCGGCGCGCTGCTGGCGTGTGGACGACGGATGCTATGTGGAGGGGCTGCTGACGGCGGCGCGCTGGCTACTCGGTCCGATGTGGTCCGGACCCGGACGCTCCTCTTAGAAGAACACGAAAGACCTGACCACCACGTTCTTGCGGCACGGAGCGTCTTCCGGCGCCGTGGGGTCGATGCAGGCGGTATGGAAGGACCAGCGCGAGACGGACCCGTCCGTGACGGAGTCGTAGCACTTGAGCATCGAGACTTCGTTCGACTTCTGCTGCGGGAACCAGTACCACTCGTGTTCGGGCCGGTAGGTGAAACGGGTCGTCTCGCCGACGCGGTCGTCGTAGAGGCGGTAGTTGGTGATGTATGCCTGGTCGGAGAACGAGGGCCAGGCGCAAAGCACGAAGGGATACTGGCCCACGGTCTCCATCGGCTTCGCCAGGTTGATGGACATGAACCGCCGCGACATCTTTTCGTCGGCCTCGGCTTCCGTGTAGTGCTGCTCGCGCCCGAAATTCCTCAAGTTCTTCGTGAGCAGTTCCCGGCAGCGCACGCGGCCGCTGTTGTCGTTCAGGTCGTTGTGCACGAGGTTGGCGTAGTTGGCGGCGACGCCGGGGATCTTGTTGTCCTGGTCCTCCGCGCGGTCGCCCTCGTAGTCCTTGTTGAACACGTCGTGGTTGTACACGAGCGCATCCGTCGCGCCAGGGAAAAAGTCGAGCAGGAGCTGTTCGATTTCGGGGTAGAAGACGCGTTCCACTTCGGCGGCGTCATAGAAGTTCCGGCACTTGGACTCGATGTGCGCCAGCGAGACGCCGAGCTTGTCCATGCACTCGGGGCTTTCCGCCGAGAGTCCGGGGTAGTACTCCTCCATGCGCCTCGCGTCGCGCATCACCTGCGGAAAATAGAGGCAGGGCCGGCCCAGTTCTCGTTCATACCTGCGAAACGCCTTCGCCTCGTCCCGGCGCGCGGGGTCGCGCCAGAATGCGTTGGACGGGACGATGGTGTAGGACGGCTTCTCGTAGACGGTGTAGCGCAGGGGCAGCGCCAGGCCGCCCTCGGGCGCCTCGATGCCGTTCTCGCGAATGTGCTCCAGGCACTCCTCGTAGGTGCGGAATCCGGTGCCCCACTGGGTCTCGATGGGACCGGCGGACGCCTGCTTGATCGATTCGATGACCGCCTGACTGTCTCCCGACGCAGCCTCGGCAAACGCGTGCTGCATCGCTTCGGCCGTTCCGGCGTCTCCATCCACGTCGAACGACATGTAGGAAAGGCCCCCGTTCGCCGCGAACGGCACGGGTTGTCCGTCCGTGAGCTGGAACGGCGGCACGTAGGCGGAGGAACCTGTCTCCTCGCCGTTCGTAGCGGTGTTTGCGATGACTTCGGGTCGGTCCACGGCATGCCCCCAAATGGAAAACGCTGAATTATTGCACAGCTGGACGGTCGGCTGGTTCGATGAACAGCGGAACGCGTCAGTCGGTCCCGGTCGGGGAGGTCCTTTCGATCTCGAACAACCGAGCCACTTCGGGGTCCGCCACGGGCGCGCCGCGCAGCGAGACAACCACGTAGACGACAGTGGATGCGGCAAGTGCCGGAAAGACTTCGTGCACGATGTCGCCCGGCCCGGCCAACATCCAGCCCAGCAGCACCGCGACCCCCACTCCGAACGCGGTCAGCGCCGCCGTTTCGTTGCCCCGGCGCCAGTGCAGGCCGAGCAGGATGGTCGGCACGAAGCAGACCGCGAACAGGCTGCCGGAGAAGATGGTGATCTCCACGATGCCGCCCGGCGGATCGAGGGCGACGACCGCCGCCGCGACGGCGAAGCCGGCGACGCCGAGCCGGGCGCCGGTCACGACGGCGCCGTCGCTGCGCCGACGCCTGCCGAACAGGTCCCGCGATACCACCGAGGCCGCCACCAGGAGCACGCTGTCGAGGGATGACATCGCCGCGGCCAGAATCGCGATCACCAGGAAATCGCCGACCGGCGGGGGAATCACCGCCGGATCGTTGACCAGCATCGGCACCACCAGGTCGGTGTCCGTCACGCCATCCAGCAGGAAGTGCGCGTAAAGGCCCAGCGGGAACAGGCAGAACTGGATCACCAGGATCCCGGCGACGGCCGCCCAGACCCCGACGCGCACGCTGCGCTCGTCCTTCAAGCCGTAGAAACGGGTCACCTGCCGGGGATCGACCAGCAGTTTCAGCGATCCGGCGAGCGCAATGCCGATCAGCACCGCGAACGGGATCGCTCCGTTCAGTTCCGCGAGGTGGGCACGGGAGGGCTCGCTGGGCAACTCCGCGATGACGCCGACGCCGCCCGCGGCCGACGTGATGAAGTAGAACAGCAATATGGAACCCACGACCATCAGGCACCCCTGCAGCACGTCGGTGCGCACCACCGACACGAATCCGCCGAGCATCGTGTACATGACGATGAGGCCGAGCGTGACGATCACCGCGGGCTGGTAGGGAATGCCGAGGAACACCTGGAGGAGGTTGCCGGCGCCCTTGAACACGGCGATCAGGTACAGCAGGCACGAGAACACGATGACCGCCGCCGCCGCAACGCGCACGCGGTCGCTGCCGAATCGGACGGCGAGGAAATCGGGAACGGTGAGCGAACCCCAGGCGGCGGCGAATCGGCGCATCCGCGGCGCCACGACCCGCCACGAGAGCCAGCAGAAAACGACCAGCATCGCGGCCATGGTCAGCCACGGCAGCCCGTACTCGTAGCCCTTTCCCGCGAGCCCCACGTAGCTGTTCGTGCTGGCGAAAGTGGCGTAGAACGAGATGCCGATCACCGCGCCGCTAAGCCGGCGATCACCGATGAAGAAGCCGGCGGCGGTTTTGCCGGCGCGCAGGCCGAGCCGGGCGTGCGCCGCCAGGAACCCGGTATAGACGACCGCAAGCACGACAGCGAACCAGTGCTGGGCGAGCCAGGACGCGATCACCGGTTGAGGCGTCCTTTTGCGATATGGCGCAGAAAGTCAACGCCGAGATGGATGGGAATCGGGAAAGCGGTCATCTATCTTTGCTGGGCGATCAGCTCAATGCGGCGCTTGTCGCGCCGGGTGCCGTTGGCGCCCCGGAGTCGAGGCGAAGGGGGCAATCCTCCCCGGTCAGAAGGCGCCAGTACCGGCCGAATTGGTCGCGACGACCCATCTCGACATAGCGCACGTGCCGGTCCGGGGCGGCATCCGGATCGAGATCGATGCCCCACAACATGTCGGTGGAGTTGGGCAGGAACGCGTAGCCCGCATCGATGATCCGGTACGGCGCGCGCGGATCGACGGCGAGGTAGCCGTCTGCGAACCAGCGGAACCGCTCGACATCGCGCGCCTGCCGGCTCCCCGAATCGAGCCACGGAAAGTCGCGCCGCAGGTCGAGCTGCCGGATGCTGGCGCCGGGGCACGCGGTCACCGCCCAGCTGGCGCGGACTCCATCGACGTAGTAGCGGCCGCCGTGTTCGTACACGACTCTCCAGAGGAGGAGATTGCCGGGGCCGGGGCTCGCGACAAGGTGATGCGGCGCGTGCCCGCGCGCCGCCGCCAGTTGCGCGCCTGCGGTCTCGGCGCGCTGATGCTGGACAACGCCGAGCAGGAGATAGCCGAGCGCCCACGCCAGTCCCGCGATCGCCAACGTCCGGCGACGCAGCCTTGCGGCGAGGATCGCGAGGCACAGCAGCGGCAACGTGAACAGGGGATCGATCACCGAGACGTTGTTCCAGCTGACCCGATGGTCGGAGAACGGCCAGAAAAGCTGGGTGCCGTACGCCGTGCACCCGTCCAGCAGGCCATGCGTGGCATAACCGATCAGGCATGCCAGGTAAGTCTCGCGTAATCGCAGGGTGCGCCGCATGAAGCCGTGCAGCAGCACTGCGATGATTGCCGCCCCTACGGGGACGAACACCAGGGCATGCGTGAACTGGCGGTGGTACTCGAGAAACAGCAACGGGTCGGTGGACGACCGGATGAATACGTCGAGATCGGGCGCCATCCCCGCGAGGCAACCGAGCAAAGCGAAGGCCGGGAGTTTCTCTCGACCGAGCACGGCTTGAGGCGCGGCCGCGCCGAGCGCGCCTTGACTGATGGGATCCATGAAGAATCAACGTGCGATCGCTGATCGATTATATGGGAAACGACCGTAGCGAGAGGCCGTTGCATCGTCTGACGGCCCCGGCGATCGAACTCCCGGCGATCCGAAAGGATGTACTGAATCGCTACAGCGCGTCGCCGTATTCGTTGGTTGGATCGCGATACACGGAATGATAGTGGCCGCCGTCGTCGCGCACGCCGTTTTCCGACCAGAACTCGATGATGAGCGACGGTCCCTGGATGCGGTAGTAGGCGTCACCGTCGCCATCGATCGCGCCGTGCCAGGCAAAGTGCGTATCGTTCAGCGTTGCCTCGATGGCCGCAAGGCGGGGCAGGGCGTTTTCTTCCGGTTGCAGGCGCAACCAATGCGAGATGATGTCCAGCAACAAGCCGCGCGCGTCGGCTGGCCAGTCGGCGACCGGGCCGCCTTGCCGAGGGGGAACTACGCCGTCCTTGCCGGGGCCGGTGCGGACCCCGTCCGGACGCTCCCCGACGAACGCTCGGCCGCGCAGTTCGGCCGGCAACGCGCGCATCAGCGCCCGGCCGTCGGCCAACTCGTCGGCGAGCGGCGCATGGCGCTTGCCCTGGAACTCGTAGCTCGCGGGCTCGATCCCGATGAACGTCGGCGACAGGCTGACGATTCGTCCCCCATCCAGGCTCGCGTTGATGGCGAGGTGGTGGCCGCCGAACTGCCAACCCCAGGCGCCGTCGACTTCCGGTTCCCCGAAAAAGGCGAGCCAGTAGTTCGCCGCCGACCATTTGAACAGGCTGGCGAGCACCGCGTCGGCCAGGAGGGCCTCGGCGGTCACGACCCCGGCCACGGTGTCGAAGCCATGTTGGCCGAGGCCGGCGGCAAGAAAGGCGAACAATGCCGCCCGTTGGTGCGGCTGAAGGTCTCCGAGACGCAGGCCGTTGTGCTCGAAGTCCGTGACCCCGGCCGGCAGGTTGGACCAGTTGCGCCGCAAGGGACTGTCGATCGGCAGGACGAGTTCGGCGGCCTGGGGCGCAGACAGCGTTGCGCGGAAATCCTGGGCTGCCTCGTAGGCCGCTCGCCCGCCCGACGTGACGTCGAGGTTCTCGAAAGCAGGGAGCGGCACGATGGCGGATTCCGGCGCGGCGTTATCGTCGGGCGCGCCGCATGCGGCCGCAGCCAGGGAAGCGGCGGCGAGGGATGCGCGTAGATTTCTTGTCATGAATGAGCGAGTCCTTGTCTGGTGGCCCCAAAACGCGACGCAGCAGCAGCAATCGTTGACGTCGCAATGAAGCTACGCTGGCGTTGGAGAGTGGATCATAGGGGCCATTGCGGCGGAGCGCGACGACATGCACGCAGGTCGAGCCGCCGACGTTGCCCGGACGGGAAAAAAAGGAGGTTGGCGTGAATAGATGGAGAGCGCTCGACACCCTCGAGGTGGGCGGAACGCAGGGGGAAAGACTCGATCTGTGGCGCAACCGCCGCCTGTGGCACATGGCGGAGTCGGGCTATCTCATCGACGGTTTCGAGAACAGGCCCGGCGTCCATCCCTGGCAGGGCGAACATCTCGGCAAGTGGCTGCATGCGGCCACGCTCGCCTGGCGTGCGACTCGCGACGAGAGGCTCCGGGCGGAACTCGATAGCAACGTCGAGCGCCTGCTGGCCACGCAGTTGCCGGACGGCTATCTCGGCACCTATGCGGCCGATTCCACCTTCGTCGCGCAGCCCGAGAACGTGCCGCTGGCGAAACCGCACGACGACATGGATGTCCCGATGGGCGGGAAACATCGACCGGGGTGGGACACCTGGACGCACCGGTACAACCTCTACGGCCTGCTGACCTACGAGGCGGTGTTTCCGAACGCGCGGGTGGTCGACGCTTGCCGGCGCATGGCCGATCTCCTGATCGAGGTCTACGGCGGGGACGGGGCGGACCTGACCAGGTACGGAACCCGGAGGGGAATCTCGGCGACGACGCTGCTCGAGTCGATCGTCATGCTCTACGAGCGAACCGAAGATACGAAATACCTGGATTTCGCCGAGCATATCGTCCGCAGAATGGAGGCCAATCCGGGTCTCAGGCTGATGAGCACGATGCGAAGCGGCGGCAGCGTGGTGGGTCCGGGCGATGGCAAGGGCTACCAGCTTATGGCGAACCTGCTGGGCTATCTCCGGCTGTACCGGTGCACCGGCAGACGCGAATACCTGGATACGGCGATCAACGGCTGGGCGGAGATAAGGGAGAACCACATCCTCGTCACCGGCGGGCCGTGGACCCGGCACATGCCCTACAACGCCAACCAGGAGTGCTTTGCCCGCACCGACGGCTTCGATCCCTGGAAAGTCTCGGTGGAGGGTTGCTGCGACGCGACCTGGATGCAGCTTTGCCTGCATCTCTTCGAACTTACG
>CAZFGB010000169.1:0-11406 GCA_964518405.1 uncultured Pseudomonadales bacterium
CTGGTCCGCCTGCTGCTGGTCGACGTCGCCACCGGCGCAGAGGAAGTCGTGGACGCGGATCCGGAGGGGCGCGTCGACCTCGGCGGAGTCTGGTTCTCCGACACCACCGAGGAACTGGTCGCGACCCTGTACGTCGACGACCGCGTGCGCATCTACCCGCGGACGGAAGCGCTCGCGGAGGAACTCGAGTGGCTCCGCGAGCGGCTGCCGGACGGAGAGTTCGGGTACGGGTCGTCCACGGAGGACGAGACGCTCGCCATCGTCGCCGTCGCGAGCGACGTCAATCCCGGCGCCGTGTACCTTCTCGAGCGCGGCGGGCGGACCCTCACGAAGCTCTACGACGCCCGCCCCGAGCTGCCGAGCGACCAGCTCGCGAACATGCAGCCCATCCGTTACGAAGCCCGTGACGGCCGCGAGATTCCCGCCTACCTGGTGACGCCGAAAGGCGTTGCGGCCGAAGGGCTACCGACGGTGATCGTTCCGCATGGCGGGCCCTGGGCCCGGGACACCTGGGGCTACAACGGGATGGCGCAGTTCCTCGCCAACCGGGGCTATGCCGTCATGATGCCGAACTTCCGGGGCTCCACCGGCTACGGCAAGCGGTTCCTGAACGAAGGCAACGGCGAGTGGGGCACGGGCATCATGCAGCACGACATCACCGACGGCGTGCGGCATCTCATCGACACGGGCATCGCCGACCCCGAACAGGTCGCGATCATGGGCGGCTCCTACGGGGGCTACGCGACGTTGGCCGGCGTCACCTTCACGCCGGAACTCTACGCGGCCGGAGTGTCGATCGTCGGGCCCTCCAACATCGTGACGCTGCTGAAGTCGATCCCGCCGTACTGGGGACCGATCCGGCAGATGTTCATGCGCCGGGTGGGCGATCCCGACGACGCGGAGGACCGGGCCCGCCTCGAGTCGCAGTCGCCGTTCTTCCATGCGGAGAAGATCGAGGCCCCCCTCCTCATCATCCAGGGGGCAAACGACCCCCGCGTGAAAAAGGCGGAGTCCGAACAGATCGTCGTCGCGCTGCGTGATCTCGAGCGTCCGGTGGAGTACCTGCTCGCGCCGGACGAGGGCCACGGTTTCGCCGGCCAGGAGAACCGGCTCGCCATGTTCGCGGACATCGAGCGGTTTCTCGCGCAACACCTCGACGGCCGGTTCCAGGAGGACATGGCGCCCGACGTAGAGGAGCGGCTTGCGGCGCTACGCACGGACATCGCCGACGTGGAGATGCCGGAGGCCATCGTCGCGCGCGCGGACCTGCCCGCCGCCGTGCTCGACGGCTCGATGCTCGAACCGGCCACGTTGACCTACGACGTGACCATGGAGGCCGGCGGCCAGACCATGACGATGACCACCACCGTCGTACGGAGCCGTGCGACCCATGAGGGCGAAGACGTTTGGCGAGTCGCGACGACCGTCGACACGCCGATGGGCGAGAGCACGGACACCATCCTGCTTCGCGCCGACGACCTGCGGCCCGTCCACCGGAACATGCAGCAGGGGCCGGCGCGGATCACCCTCGACTACGGGGAGACGCGCATCGGCGGCAAGATTTCCGTGCCCGGCCAGCGCAAGACGCCCATCAGCGTCGCGGTGGAAGGACCGCTCGTCGGCCACGTGGAGACGGCCTTGGCGACGATGCCGCTCACGGTCGGCTTCGAGACGCAGCTACGGGCCTTCCAGCCGGCCATGGGCACCGTGCAACTCGTCGCGCTTGTGGTGGCCGCGACGGAGTCGGTCGAGACGGGGTTGGGAACCGTCGAAGCCTATCGCGTCGATCTGACGGGGGACGATGGATCGTCCATGCGCGTCTGGGCGACGCGGGAGGCGCCCCATCGAACGGTGAAGACGGAACTGTCCCAGCCCGCGATGGGCGGCGCACGCGTCGTTGCGGTGTTGGCGAGAGTGGAGTGACGGGTACACCAATGGTGGGTACGGCCGCGCACGGAGTTCGGGTTTAGAGCACTCCGTCATTCGTGAGAACCGGTTGAAGCGCGTTGGGGCAGGTGGCACGATCAATCGTCTTGGCGACGTCACCGAGGGGCTGCGGCGATCCTCGGCCAAGCACCACCATAGGAGGACACGACCGTGAAGGGTGTGCAGTTCGTGGTCGACGATCAGGGGGAACGCACGGCAGTGGTCATCGACCTTAGTGTCCACGGCGAATTGTGGGAGGACTTCCTGGACGCGGCCCTAGCGGAGGATCGGGAGAACGAGCCCCGCGAGTCCTTGGAGCAAGTGCGCCGCAAGGTTCTCGGGCAGTGACCCTTGCCGTACGAAGTCGCGTTCGTCAGGTCCGCGCGCCGGGAGCTTGAGCGTCTGCCCCAACCGTTGGCGTCGCGAGTTCTGACCCGCGTCGAGAGCCTCGCAACGGATCCACGTCCACCCGGAAGCCGCAAACTAAGGGGCCAGGATGCGCTCTGGCGAGTCCGGGTAGGCGACTATCGGGTCGTGTACGACGTATCCGATGCAGATCGTCGCGTCGAGGTTCTTGTCATCAGGCATCGAAACGCCGCGTACCGCCAACGGGATTGCAGCACAGCGTACGGGTCCAACGCTCGGCACGCGCCACAGGTTTGCGGTCGCCCGCCCTCATCCCGGACACCACCCATAGATACGGGTCAGGCTCCCTCCCATCAGCGCGGCCCGATCGGCATCCGACAACCGATCCGTGACGCGAAACGCCTCCACCGCGTCCTCCGGCGAGACGACGTCGACCGCCCGTGTCCAGTCCGTGCCCCACAGACAGCGGGCCAGGCCGAAGGCGTCGAAGATGCGCGCCAGCGGATCCCAGATGTCCGGGAAGGGGAACGGCTCGCGTGACAGCGTGCAGGCGCCGGAGATCTTGATCGCCACATGGTCGAAGCGCGCGAGGTCGAGCACTTGCTCCAAGTCGCCGAACGGCTCGTCCGGGGGCGGCGGCGCGAACGGTTGCCGGAGGCCGAGGTGGTCGATGACGAGTTGCGTGTCCGGGTTCCGTTCCGCGGCATCGGCGAACGCCGCGAGGTTGCCCCAGCACAGCACGTTGACCGGCAGGCCGTACCGGGCGCCGGCGGCCAACACGCGGTCGACGCCCTCCGGAGCCGGGATCCGCGGGGCGGGCGCACCCATCATCAGGCGCGCGCCCACCACGCCCGGCTGGCCCGCCCACTCGGCGACTTCCTCGGCCACGCCCGGAGCGTCGGGATCGAACGGCTTGACGAGGCCGAAGCGGTCCGGATGCCGGGCGCCCACCTCCAGGGCGTAGCTCGCGTCGTAGCGGTACATCGTCCACGGGGAGACCAGCAAGGCGCCGTCCACGGCGAGCCGGTCCATGGCGGCCACCATGTCGTCGCCCGTGACCTCGTCCGGCCCCACCAGCGTGCTCGCCCACGGGCGCTCCGGCCGGTTGCGCTCGTAGCAGTGCACCTGCGAATCGATCACGGGCGTCGCGGTATCGGACATGGTCATACCCCTCATTGGCCGCGCGTCGCCGGAGCGCTGCGTGACGCGCTCGGGGACCAGCACGGTGCAGAGTGTAGCCCCGTGCGCGAAGAGCTTGGCCGGCACCGCCAGGACGCTTGGGTATCCCGACACAAAAGATCCTCGTATGTCGGAATTCTCGTTATGGGACGCGCTATGGGTTAAAACCCCGACAGAACGGAGCCTAAAATGTCGGGACTAGATAGGTTATCCAGTTCTAGACGTGTTTTCCCGACAGAGTTAGTCGGGAATGTGGCATGATTGCTCCCAAGGATCTTCCCGGAGTTGCCCGCGTCGGGAAGGCGCGAATGCGTGGCCGAACGCCGGGCCCGCGTGCCGATGGGCGCCGTAGCACATGTTCGACTCGACCCAACTCGACGCCCGCAAGCTGATGGAACTCGCCGTGGACGTCATGCGGCAATCCCAACGGGAGCGCCGCCCGGACGGTAAGGCTACGCCTCGTGTCGGCGCGGTGATCTGGCGCGCGGGCGGGGACACCGTAAGCGCTTGCCGCGGCGAACTTCGGGAAGGCGACCATGCCGAGTACACCCTGATCGAGCGCAAGCTTCGAGACGCTCCGTTGAGCGGCGCCGTGCTGTTCTGCACCTTGGAGCCGTGCCCCCCGGGAGCGCGTCAAGCGCCGAAGCTGAGTTGCGCCGAACGAATCGTGCGCGCGCGAATCAAGGAGGTCTGGGTCGGCATCGAGGACCCGGACCCGACCGTGGACCGCAGAGGCATCCGTTACCTCCAGGCCAACGGTGTCGAGGTCCACCTTTTCGACGTGGATCTGCAACGGCAGATTCGCGACGAGAACGCATCGTTCCTGGAGCAAGCCCTGGCGCGCGCGGAGGCATGGGAGGAGGACGCCCCGGCGCCCGCCGAACGGTTGTCCGAACTGGAATCGGAATTGAGTGCGGTCGAACTCGGCGATCTGTCTGCAGCGGCGTTGGACCGCTACCGCGCTACCGCGAACCTCGCAGAAGACGAAGCGGCGTTCTCGCGCCGCTTGCTGCGTCTGGGTCTCCTGTGCAAGGAGGGAACCGGACGACTCGTGCCCACGGGATTCGGATTCCTCCTTTTCGGCAGCGAGCCGAGATCGGCGCTTGCCCATACCGGCGTGCTTGGCACCATCCACTTCGCCGATGGGCGGGAAGAGGTGCGCGACTTCGACGGGCCGCAGGTTTTCGCTCCCGAAGAGGTGATGGCGTGGCTGCGCGCAAGGCTCCCGGACCCGATCGACCGGGCACAGGTAGAGCACGTACATCTCCTCGACCCTTTCTACGAGATGGTGCGGGAAGCGGTCGTCAACGCACTCATTCATCGAGACTACGGGATCGCGGGGGCCAAGTGCCAGGTCCGGGTAACGCCGGACCACGTCGCGGTCATGAGTCCAGGGTTACCGGTCGAGCCGATCACGCTCAAGCAGTTGCAGTCGTTCGACGCGCCCATGCTCAGCCGCAATCCCGTACTCCACTACGTCTTTTCGCAGATGAAGCTGGCGGAGGAGCGCGGACTGGGGCTCCGGTCGCTGCGTCTCCAGGCGGCGCGGGCGCGGCTCCCGTCGCCGAGGTATCGGTGGCAGCCACCGTACCTCGTACTCACCATCTACCGAAGTGCCGAGGCGCTGGCACGCGAGCTCGCCGGGCCCCAAGTCATGGACGAACTGCCGAAAGCCGCCGCGGCTTCGTGGCCAGCGGTGGCGTCGCTGGAATCGATCAGCACGCGGGAGTTGATGGACGCCACGGGATTCGAGGAGCGCAAGGCGCAGCGCGTGCTGAAATCGCTTCAGGAAGCCCGTTTACTGCGCGCCGTCGGAAACGGACGTGCAACCCGATACGCGGTGGCCGGTTGAGGAATGCCACCCGCCCGCCTTTCCTTTCGCCGGACGGCCCTGCCTGCGACTCCTTCAGCTCGCCGCGGGGGCGTTAAAGGCGGACGCTAAACTTGGACCAGCACAGCCGGGGCGTTCCCCCGTTGGGTGGGGGTTTTCGCTCTGAGAATTGCCGTTCCCCGTGGCGGGCGTACTCCGCGTATGCGTGTCGACAGAAGAAAGGCGTCCTGAGAACACCAATTTGGCACACCACGTCAAACCCGCGTCCCTGACCCACGCTTACCTGGCCAGCAGGTCCGCATTGAGCCGCTATATCGCGACGTTCTTCGTCGAACGCGAGGAGATCGAAGACACGCTGCAGCAAGCCTACCTGGAAGCACTGGTCGCCGCGTCGAAGACCGAGATTCGATCGCCGCGCGCGTTCCTGTTTCGTGTTGCGCGCAACATCGCCCTGAACAAGAAGACGCGTCAGAGGAAAGTCACGTTCATCAACGTGGGCATTGTGGACGATTCGGTGGCGGCCGGATTGAGTCACGGTCAATCCATGGACATGGCCGAACAGGCTTTCCTGGAAGAGAAGCTGGCCGCGCTTGTCGATGCGGTCGACGCCTTGCCACCGCAATGCCAGAAGGTCTTTCTGCTGCAACGCATCGATGGGCTCACGTACAAACAGATCGGCAAGAGACTTGGCATATCCGTGCGCACCGTGGAAAAGCACCTTGAGAAGGCGCTGTTGCGCTGTACCGAACACCTGATCGCGCAAGGGTTTGTCGATCCGGACCAACCAGAGGATGCTGCGCAGGTCGGGGGATCCAAGCTCGCGAAACTGACCCTGGTCAAGAATCACCGATCGTCGGAATAGGCTTGCGACCCATGGACAAGAACCCGGGCAACGGACCCACCACTGCGAAACCGCCGGTGAAGGACGAGGCAGTGCGCTGGGTGATCCGGATCAATGCCGGCAAGCTGTCGGCGAGAGAGGCGATGGCGTTGCAGCGCTGGTTGGATCAAAGCGACGCTCACTATCGCGCCTTTCAACAACATGCTCAGGTTTGGCTTGATGCCGGGCGGTTGCTTGAACAGCCGTCGGTACGACCCAACCCGTCCATCGGATGGCCGTCGGCGTTTCGTCGGCTTGTGCGTCGTGGCCGCCGGCGCTGGGGTGCGGTTGCGGCATCAGTTGTACTGATCCTCGCGGCTGGTTTGCTCTACCCCTTGCGGGAGTCGAAGCCCGTCGAGGAGAGTGTCGCGCAGACTGCGATCGGAGAGAGCTTCCGTCTGGCCTTCTCCGACGGATCGGTCGTACAGCTGAACACGGATACCGAGATCGAGAGCCACTACTCGGCGCATACGCGGGTGGTGAAGATGATCAAGGGTGAGGCGCATTTCGAGGTTGCACCCGAGGCCGATCGGCCGTTTCGTGTTTACGCCGGGTTGAACGTGATTGAAGCGTTGGGCACGGCCTTTCGCGTCGGGATGACCGGGCCGACCGAAGTCACGGTGACGGAAGGCCAGGTCAGGCTCATGAGCTTGCGGGAGGCGTCGGAGTCGTTGTCGGAGCCGCCCTTGGCGGTGGCGTTGCCGAATGAAGTGTTGCTGGTTCACGCTGGTCAGAACGCCGTGTTTCGAGAGGATAGTATCGTGGTCGAGACTATCGATGAATCAACCATGAGAAAGCGGCTCTCGTGGAGGGGCGGCATGCTGCTTTTCGACGGCGACTCACTAGCCACCGCCGCGAGGGAATTCGAGCGCTATACGGAGACAGACATTGTTGTTGACGACGATATCAAGGATACCCGGATCGTGGGCTACTTCAGTGTGGGTGACATGGATGAGTTCCTGGTAGCCCTCGACGAATCCTTCAACATCGCTTCCCAAACAACTGAGCAGGGCAGCGTTCGTCTGTCCCCGCGAGACGAAGCCGGGCGTGGCGACGGTTCTTCCTCACAGCCGCGGTAGTGCTCGTCCGTCCTCGATGCGCGCCAGCCGACTCGGGTGACTCCCCCGAAGGGGCCGCGGGGATCAGGAGGGGAGTAGGGAATAAGCCGTTCACGATTGCCTAGGACATCGGAGGAAGCGGATTTGATCGCGACGGGGCTGGAGACCCTGCGCGACCGGACCCGTGCAGCGTAGCCATGAGCCGAGCATGGCTTGTCGTCTGGTGCTGGTGTTGGCTCGGCTGGGTAGCTGAACCGGCAAGTGGCGCCGATGCCGCGCAACGTGAGAACGACCGCCACCACGTGGAACGTAACCCGAGTGGCGCCGAGGTCCGGCGAGTTCGGTTTCAGATACCCCAAACGACCGCGAAAGACGCATTGGTGCTCTTTGCGCAGCAGGCCCAGACTCCGTTGTTGGTCTCCTTCGAAATGGTCGCGACCGTGCAGGCGAACTCCCTCGTCGGCGAGTTCAGCCTCGCCGAAGGTCTGGACAGGCTCCTCGCCGGCAGCGGTTTGCAGGGCAACCTCAATGAACAGGGAGTCATCAATGTCATTCAGGCAACGTCTTCCGGGAAGACGCCTGAACTGGGTGCAGCCACGAACGAGGAACCGGACATGAGAGAGACACCGAATAGAGGCATCCTTGCCAGAATCGCCCTCGCGTTTACGGCTCTCGTCGCGGGTGCGGGACAGGCGTCAGCCGAAGACGTGGAAGCGCCGTCGGAAGAGGCGGACCAGCGCATATTGGAAGAGGTGATCGTGACCGCGACGAAGCGCAGCGACCAGAGGTTGCTGGACGTGCCTATGTCGCTGCAGCTTCTCGAAGAGTCCACGCTGATCGACTCGAGCCTCCGCGACATCGGCGAACTGATCAGTTTCGTCCCGGGGGCATCGGAAGGTCTGAGCTTGGCCGTGGGCCAGCGGTATTTCCAGATCCGTGGCCTGTACCCGGCCGCAGGCAGTCCGATGGTTGGGTATTACGTCGATGACACCCCGATGTTCGGAACGCTATACGCGCCGCTCGGACGTGTCTACGACATGCGCCAGGTAGAGATTCTCCGTGGACCACAGAACACGCTGTATGGCAATGGCGCCATGGGGGGCGTCATTCGCTATGTTCCCAATCCGCCCGCTTTCAACGAACTTCAGGCAGGTGTGCGAGTGGGTTACTCCACGACAGAGGGCGGCGGTGACGGCCGATACGCCGATGTCCTCGTGAACGTCCCGCTGATTGACGACCGGCTTGCAATGCGCGTTACGGGAAGCGTGGAGAGACTCGCCGGCTGGGCGGACGGCCTGGTCGGAGTCGAGGACTTCAACGACGCAGAACTGGCGGATGTCCGCGCGCTACTGCTGTGGGAACCGACAGACGACTGGCGAATCAAGTTGCACTATTCCCACAACCGGGCGGACCAGGACGGCGGGGGAACCTTTCTCTCGGGGTTGCACCCCGGCGAGACGATCTCCCTCGCCGACACCGGTGACTTCGGCAATGTCGAACTGACCGTCTATTCGGCCACAGTGGAATACGGCGGCTGGCGCTTTGCCGACCTGGTGTCCAATGTCGCCCACACGAAGCCGGGAGACGAAACGCGTCTCTTTCTCGAGTTGCCGCCCCTGACCAAGGTGACCGCGTTCGGCGGACGCTCCGTCAAGACCTGGAGTAACGAAACGAGGCTCGTGTCCAAAGGCGACGGACCGCTGCAGTGGGTCGCCGGGATATTCGTTACCGACACCGAGGACGAGTATGTGTCAGACGTGCTTTGGGATCCTGAAATCCCGCCGTACTTCGTCAACGCCAGCGACGTGGAGCTGGACGAGCGCAACTCCCTCGCATTGTTCGGCGAACTGTCGTATGAACTGTTGGACGGTCAACTGATCCCGACCGTGGGAATCCGCTATTCCGAAGAAGATCTCGAAGGCGACTCGGTCGAGGCGGCCGGCATCACCGATGGTCAGAGCTTCGATACGGTTAACTTTCGCTTCAACCTGAGCTGGTTCCCCGGAGAGACTTCCCACTACTACCTGAACATCGCGGAGGGCTTTCGTTCGGGCCGATTCAACTCCGCGATCTACTGCCCTATCCACAATCTCCTGTTGATTGAGGGTCAGTGCGAGTTGGTACAGGAAACCGACGAGGTCCTGAGCTACGAAGTCGGAGCCAAATACACGCTACTGAACGGGCGGTTGTTCATCGATGCGGCTTTCTACTGGCAGGACTGGAAGCGCACGCCCCAGCACTTGGCGATCGGCGGTCTGTTTCAGGCCTACACCGTCGGTGATTCAGAGCTATACGGCTTCGACTTTGGCCTGCAGTATCGGCCGGCGGCCATCGACGGGCTGACCCTCGGCCTGAACGGAAACTGGAACAGTTCGGAGTTCTCGAAGGTAGTCCCCATCGTCGCCGCGACCCTGACGCCGCCGTTCACGCCCGAGTCGATTGGCGCCGAGTCCGGCGAGCGTCTGCCGTTCGTACCCGCATGGAACGTGACCGCCGCCGTCAACTACGTCTGGTCCGTTGGAGCCGGCTGGCAGGGCCACTTCAACGTCACTCTCAACCATCTCGACGACCAATGGGGACAATTCGGGGCCAACGCGGTGCAGGGTGACGCGAGGAGTCTGCTGCGTGCCCGGTTCGGGTTTCAGCGCGAGCGATTCGGCGTCTATCTCTTCGGACGCAATCTGCTGGATGAAGACGCGACCATCTACAACCAGCACCCGACCGGTGGGCTGCCGGTGTTTACCCGGGACGCACCGCGGCAGATCGGCCTGGAGTTGACCTTCGACACCGATTGACTCGAAGGGTATCTCCGGGCCAACCGCAAGCGTACAGCCCGACCAGCTCTGGGGCGATTGCCCGTAGCGCCGAAGCTTCAAAGAGCGTTACGCCAGCTCACTCGCAGAAACGCAAAGGAGACTCGAGAATGCGCGCAATGGTCATCGGTGAGGGAGGGATTGACGGGCTCGAGTTAGTCGAACAGGACGATCCCGTACCTGGCGCCCATGAGGTACTGATTGAAATGCACGCCACCTCACTCAACTACCGCGATCTCGGAACGGTTCAGTATGGCGCCCCATCAGGTATGGTCCCGAATTCCTGCGGTGCGGGTACCGTCATCACCGTTGGCGAGGGCGTCACAAGATTCGCTGCCGGCGACCGCGTGGTACCGATTTTCTTCCAGAAATGGCTGAACGGACCGCCCACCGCAACGGCACTTGCATCCGCGCTGGGCGGTCCTATCGACGGCTGCCTGCGCGAACAGATGGCCCTGCATGAAGACGGGCTGCTGCACATTCCGGACTACATGTCTTTCGACGAGGCGGCAACACTACCTTGTGCCGCACTGACAGCCTGGCGTGGCTTGGTCGAAGAAGGTCATCTCATCGCCGGTCAGAGCGTTTTGGTACAGGGTACCGGTGGTGTGTCCATATTCGCGCTGCAGTTCGCCAAGCTCTTCGGTGCAGAAGTGATCCTGACTTCATCATCGGATGAAAAACTCGAAAGAGGTAAAGCCCTGGGTGCCGATCACACCATCAACTATCGTGCGACGCCCAACTGGGCCGAAGAAGCCCGACGCATCACCGGCGGACGTGGAGTCGACCACATCGTGGAAGTGGGCGGTGCCGGAACTTTGCAGCAATCTATCGAAACGGTTGCCCTTTACGGTCATGTCCATCTGATCGGCGTGCTCAGTGGATTTTCCAGCGATCTGAACGTCGCACAGATGTTTAGTACCAATGCCCACTTCCATGGCATTACCGTCGGCAGCCGGTACATGTTCGAGAACATGTTACGCGCTATGACGCTGCACGAAGCTCATCCGGTAATCGACTCGCGATTTGAATTGAGCGATGCACAGACTGCGTTCACACGAATGGAGCAAGGTGGCCACTTTGGCAAGATTGTCATCAATCACTGATTGGCGGACCTTTTGAGACACTTCGTTTGACGCGCTACCTGGTTTAGAGAGGGCCCCTGATGAACATCGCAGCACTGAAAGCGATGCCGAGCCTCGATTCGATCATGTCCGACATCGAGCGCTACGGGATCGCCCAGAACGCCGTGGAGCTGATGACCTACGGCTTCACCGTGGTTTCACCCGCGAACCTCGGGGCCACCGACGCGTGGGGCGAGCGACTGCGCAACGCGGCCGTGGCCGCCTACGA
>CAZFGB010000170.1:0-26451 GCA_964518405.1 uncultured Pseudomonadales bacterium
CCTCGCGTCCTCCATTAAGAAAACGACCAGCGCCCGCCTTCGCCGTTATTCTCCAACAACTTGGGCACCAGACCTATTTCATCCGTCGGGGTGGCCGGCGACCGTCCGGCCATGTGCGTTTAGACTTGACGGAACACTAGCCGACTCAGGGCGAGTTCAGCCGAAAATCCCCATCCACCCCCTGTCGAGGAAACGGCGGCAGGTCGCGAGCTGGCCCGAGTAGCGCTGCGCGCGGGAAGCCACCCTGTCCGCCGCTCCCTGCAACCACGCGTTCTTTCTCCAGTTGCCCCGCGTATATCCGGTCAATCCCTCGTGATAGGAGAGATAGAGCGTGCGCGCATCGTCCTTGCGGATTCCCAACACGCGGTGTGCACGGTCCAGGTACCAGCCGACAAAATCCACCGAGTCCGAGAATTTGGTCCGGCTCGCTCGCTCGCGTCCACTCGCGCGCTTGTAGTCCTCCCAGGTCTCGTCGGTCGCCTGCGCGAAACCGTACGCGCTCGATGGCCGGCGCCACGGAATGACGCCCAGGATCCTGGTCCGCGCCGGCCGGGCGTCATGCTTGAAGCTCGACTCCTTGTACGCGAACGCCATCATGACGGGTATCGATATGTCCCAGGATTGCTCGGCCTTTCTTGCGTGGCGGTACCACGCGCGCTTCTCGTCAAAGACATCGCAAATGTCCTCGGCGTTCGACGGCACCGACGCGCAACCCTCGGAGACGAGAACCGCGACAGCCATACAAAAGGCGAGGCTAACCGTGATTGATCGCTTCATGCTTCTCCAACACCGCGACAAAACCAGTTTCGTCCATGACGGGGATCTTGAGCTCTTTCGCCTTCTGCTCCTTGCTGCCGGCACCCGGTCCCGCCACCACCCTGGTGGTCGAGGCGGACACGGAACCGGTCACTTTCGCCCCAAGCTTCACCAAACGCGCCTTGGCTTCGTTTCGACTCATGGCGGCCAAGGTGCCCGTCAACACCCAGGTCTCCCCCGCAAGCGGCGACCTCGCCGGTTCCGCGGGGGCCGGCCAATCGATCCCCTGCGCGATCAGGCGATCCACGACCCCCTGATTGTGCGCATCATCGAAGAAATTTCGTATCCGGGAGGCAACGATAGGCCCCACGTCCGGGACCTCGTTCAACGCCTCCTCTGAAGCATCCCTCAATTCATCCAGCCTGCGGAAGTGGTTGGCGAGATTGGCGGCGGTGGTCTCGCCGACTTCGCGAATGCCGAGCGAGTAGATGAATCGCGCGAAGGTCGTGTGCTTGCTCGCGCTCAAGGCGTCGATGAGATTTCCGGCGGACTTCGGCCCCATGCGGTCGAGCGATTCGAGCGCATCGGCGTCCAGACGGTAAAGGTCCGCCGGGTCCTTGACCACGCCTCGTTCGACAAGCTGTTCCACCAGCTTGTCCCCCAAACCCTCGATGTCCATCGCCAGGCGCGACGCGAAGTGCTTGAGGCCCTCCTTGCGCTGCGCCGGGCATGTGAGTCCCGCCGGGCAGCGGGCGACAGCTTCGCCCTCGGGCCGTTCGATGGGCGTACCGCAGGCCGGGCACATTTCCGGCATCGCAACTTTTCTACCCGCCTTTCTGCCCGCTCTTCGGGCAGATTGCCTGTCGGATTTGCCTCGTTCCATGACTTTGGTCACCTGCGGGATCACGTCGCCGGCGCGATGCACCATGACCGTGTCGCCCAGCCGCAAATCGAGCCGCTCGACTTCGTCCATGTTGTGCAGGGTCGCGTTCGACACCGTGGCGCCCCCGACAAAGACGGGCGCGAGTCTGGCGACCGGGGTGATGGCGCCGGTGCGGCCTACCTGGAACTCCACCCCCCGCAGTTCGGTAGTCGCCTCTTCCGCCGGATACTTGTACGCGATCGCCCATCTAGGCCGTCGGGTCACATTGCCGAGAGCCTCCTGCATGGCGAAGGCGTCGACCTTGACGACAACGCCATCCACGTCGTAGCCGAGGTTCGCCCTCTCCCCAAGCAACCGGCGCACATACGCGAGGCAGGCTTCGACGCCGACAACCCGGACGGCGCGTTCGTTTACGCGAAGCCCCCAACGCCTGAACGCGTCAAGGACCTGCGATTGCGAATCCGGCGCCCAGTCGCCGCGCAAACCCGCGCTGTAGCAATACATGGACAACGGGCGAGACGCGGTCAGCTTCGGATCAAGTTGTCTCAGGCTGCCCGCGGCCGCATTGCGCGGATTGACCAGCAGGCGCTCGCCGGTACTCGCCGCCGCCTCGTTGAAGGCGCGAAAACCGGCTAACGGCATGTAGATTTCACCTCGAACTTCAAGGACTTCGGGATAGCCGTCACCCATCAGCCGCAACGGCACCGCGAGGACAGTCCGAACGTTGGCGGTGATGTCCTCGCCGTTCGAACCGTCGCCGCGCGTCGCACCTCGGGCCAATATGCCGTTCTCGTAGATCAGGCTCACGGCCACGCCATCGATCTTCGGTTCGCAGGTGAATTCCAGTTCACCCTCGTAACCGACTCGAGTCCGGCAACGCGCCTCCCAGTCGATGAATTCCTGCTCCGACGCGCATTTGTCCAGGGACAGCATGGGCAATTCGTGAGCCACGGCCGCAAAACGCGCGGATGGCTCCGCTCCGACGCGCTGGGTGGGAGAATCCGGGGTCACGAAGTGCGGGTGTTCTTTCTCCAGTTCGACGAGGTGATCGAAAAGCGCATCGAATTCCGCATCCGGCAACTCCGGGTCGTCCAGCACGTGATAGCGATGAAGGTGATACCGGACACGCTCGCGCAGCTCCACGATTTCCTTGGCGGGAGATTTCATCGGAGTTCGCCGTAGTGACGTTTCCGGTTCCTCTTTCGTTTTCGGCCGAACGCCATCAATAGCGTTTTGACATGCGTTTTCGCGAGAATTCGGCGATGCGCTGGCGGTAATGTCTCTCGGTCTGTCCCGTCAGCACGGAGAAGTTCTCGTCTTTCAGTTCACCGCCCAGACTTTGTCCGATATCTCGAGCCACTCGAAGCATGTCATCGAACACGGCTGCGGGTTCCGACGGGCCCGGCAGGCGCAAGAACAGGCAAGCGCCCGGCGTCTTCATCGACTCCATGTTCGAAAGATCAAAGGTTCCCGGCTCTATGGCATTCGCAACAGAGTATTGCGGCGTCCTCGTGACCGGGTTGAGCCGGTGGAAGATGTTCATGTCGCCGAAGGTCAGGCCATTGCGCTGGAACGCAGCCCAGAGTTCGGAACCGTTGAACCGTCGATTGCCGCGGGCAAGCACGTTGATCGCGAGGACTTCGTTCTCTTCGGCACCCGTTGCCGCCGCAGCCGGATCCAGGCGAGCCCCTTCACGCTCGCGGTGCGCGAGCCGCCGCTCGCTGCGCAAGTCACGCGAAATCCGGGCAGGCGCGATCGGGTCGCTCGCCTCAGCGATCATGGGTTCCGCACCGCGCCCATTGCCGACCGGATTTGCCGAACGGTATTCGGGCCCCGATGCGGTCTCGTCCTTTGCTACACCAACTACCACATCAACCACATTCACATCGACATCAACGCTGCCGGGGTTTGTCTCGCTTTCGTCCACAACCTCCATCAGCACCGGCGCCGGGCCTTCGAAGGCCAAGGGGCGTTGCGTCGGCGCAGTGTGTTCGGCGACGACGCGGGCGCCGCCGTTTGGGAATTCGGCGCCCAGTTCGTCAAGGTCGAAGTCGTCATCCGGGATGTCCGACTCGATGTCGAGCGGCAGGGGATCCTGGCGCGTGCGCCAGGCCAGCCAAAGACCATGCATGATGACGAGGGCGATCAGCAGACCGCCGCCAATTAGAATGTAGTCCTCGGACACAGCATCAACTCCGTTTTCCGATTATTCGCCGCTATTTACAGCCGCTGTTTACCGCCGCTACATGCCGCCGTATGTGCCGCCGCCATTACCGATACTCTTCGCCACTTTTGCTGCCACCTTTGCGCCCTGGTCTGCCGCCGACGTTTGCTGCATGCGGCGTCAAACGGCGGCCATTGCCGCCGCCTCATCCAGATCCACCGAAACCAGTCGGGAAACGCCCGGCTCGTTCATTGTCACGCCCACAAGCTGGTCAGCCATTTCCATGGTCAGCTTGTTGTGCGTGATGACCACGAACTGCACTTCGCCCGACATTTCCCGCAGCAGTTCCGCGAACCGCACGACATTCGTATCGTCAAGCGGCGCATCCACTTCGTCGAGCAGGCAGACCGGACTCGGATTGAGCTGGAAAATGCCGAAGATCAGCGCGATCGCCGTCAACGCCTTCTCGCCGCCCGACAGCATATGTATGCTCGAATTGCGCTTCCCCGGGGGACGGGCCATGAGACTGACGCCCGCGTCGAGAAGATCGTCGCCGGTCAGCTCGAGATAGGCGTGCCCCCCGCCGAACACCTTCGGGAACAGGGTATTCAGGTTTTCGTTCACCGCGTCGAAAGTGGCCTTGAATCGCGTCCTCGTTTCTCGATCAATCCGCTTGATCGCCGACCGCAATGTCTCGAGGGCCTGTTCCAGATCGTCATTCTGCGCATCGAGATAGCGCTTGCGCTCCGATTGCGTTTCCAACTCCTCGAGAGCCGCGAGATTGACCGCTCCCAGACGGGTGATCTGCCGCTCGAGCTTGTCGAGCCGTTCGCCCCAGACCTCGATGTCCGCGTCCGCAGGCAATACCGCCTGATCCACTGTCAGACCGGTTTCCTCGAGTTGTTCGGATAGATCATCGCACCTGGCCGAGATGCCTTCGCGCTCCACCTGGGCGGCATGGAGACGGTTTCTCGCCTGCTCCACCGCCACCTCGTTCCGCCGACGTGTCTCTTCGTGGATGCGTATCTCGCTCTCCGCCCGCTCCACCCGACGACGAATGTCCGCCAGCTGCTTGTCTACACCAACCTTGTCCCGAAGCTTCTCCTGCAGCGCTGCTTCAAGCAGCGGCAGCGGTTCGAGGTTTGCTGCGATGTCGTCCCTGTAGCCGCGCGCGAGAGTTTCGATTTCCGCCCGCTGTTCATGCAGTCGCGAGCGAACCACCTCGGCGACCGAAAACCTGGTCGTCAACCGCTCATGTTCCATTTGCAGTTCATGCAGCCGCCCGCGGCACGCCGACGCTTCCTCCCTGGCCGCGTCCAGTCTTTGCGCCTGTCGCGCGCGGGCGCGATGCAACTCGGTCCGCTCCGCGACCAGCGTTTGCGCTTCCTGCCTGAGCGATGCGGCGCGCATCTGCGCTTCCTGCAGGCGATCCATCTCCGATGACACCTGCTTCTCGATGCCGGCGCGCTCGGATTCGGCCCGTCGCCGGCGCGCCGTCGCTTCCTCCATGCGGACACGACGCACGCCCTGCTCGGTTCGAAGGCGCGAGAGGACGTCGCCGCATTCACGATAGTGCTGTTGCAGGTTGTCCCGACGGTTGTCGACCTCTCGAACGCGCTGTCGGCCCTTGGCCAAAAGGCCGTCCAGTTCGTCGACCTTGCCATCGGCCCGCTCCAACCTGGCGCCGATGCTTTCCAGGTCTCCAGCGCGCCGGATGACGCCATGGGCCGCATCATCGGTCCGGTTTATGCGGATCCAATCCGGACCTAGCCAGGCGCCATCCCGCGTGATGATGCTCTCGCCGCAACGCAGGTCGCCCCTGTGGGCCAAGGCCACGGCCAACGTCGGGGCCGCGAACACGCCTGCCAACATGGCGCCGACCGAACCCTTTTCGGTACGCACAAGCGTTGCCAGCGGGGGAAGTTCCGCGGCGCGCGCGCCCGTCTCGATCTCCCGACCCTCGTACAGGACGACGCGCCCCGCTTCGAGGTCGGACAACTCGTCCGCGAAATGGCCGACATCGTCGACCCTGATCGCGCGCAGATCCGTCGCAAGAACCGTTTCCACCGCGCGCTCCCATCCCGGATGCACCAGCAGTTCCGCGCCGAGCCGCGGCACCTGGTCGAGGCCGAGCGCCTCGACCCAGTCCTGCGCCTCGTGATTCTCGCCGCCCAAGGCCGCCTGCTGCAATGCATCCAAAGCACTGTATTCGTCGCGCAAGCACCGCGTTTCGGCGCGCGCCGCCTCCAGCGCGTTCTCGTCGGCGACAACGGCCTCGCGCGCCGAGGTCAATTCCGCCGCGCAGGCTTCGAGCTCCGCACCCGCCGCATCGTAACGCCGTTCAGCTGCATCCAACTCCCCCGCCAGATCATCGACGGGCAAAGGGCTCTCGCCGGATTGCTGTTCCAGTTGCGCCGAGCGCTGGCGCAAAAGCTCGATCGCCTGCCCGATGTGCTCCATACGGCTTTCTTCCACCCGGACCTCGCGCTCGTTGGCCGACGCGCGGGACGAGAAATCGGACCACGCGGCATCGCTTTCGCGGCTGCGGTCCTCCGCAACGGTCAGCTCGTCGGATGCCCGGGCATCTTCAATCCGCGCCGCTTCCAGTTCCGGCACTTTGGCGGCGATGGCCGTTTCCAGCAGCGCTGCTTCCCGCTGGTCGTCAGCAAGCTGCCGGGCCGTCTCGTCGAGCCGGCGCCGCGCGTTTGCGAGGTTCGCTTCAAGCTGACTCTGGCGCTCACGATTGGACTCTATGGCGTGCTCGGCTTTCCCAATCTTTGACCCGACTTCGTAGGCCAGCCCCTGGACCCGATTGAAGGCATCCGAGTGCTCCTGCCGCTCAGCTCGCGCCCGCTCGATATTTGCGTCGTCACGACGCAAGTCGCTTAGCGCCCGCTCGTGTTCGACTTCCAGCCGCTTCAAGGTTCCGTCACGGGCCGCCAGGTCCGCATTCATGCCCCTGATCCGCAGCACCAGCAACTCCGCGGTGCCCCGGCGCTGCTCTCGCTTCAACTCCCGGTACCGCTCCGCCGCGCGGGCTTGGCGCCGCAGGTGATGCAGCCGGCCTTCGAGTTCCTCCCGGAGATCGCGCAAACGATCAAGGTTTTCCGTCGTGCGCCGCATCCGGTTCTCTGTCTCGCGACGGCGTTCCCTGTACTTCGAAATGCCGGCGGATTCCTCCAGGTAAGCCCGCAAATCGTCCGGTTTGGCTTCGACCAGTTCGCTGATCATGCCCTGCTCGATGATGGAATAGCCGCGCGGACCGAAACCCGTGCCGAGGAACACATCGAGGATGTCGCGTCTGCGACACCGGTTTCCATTCAGATAGTAGGTGGAGCGGGCATCCCGAGTAACTTCGCGGCGAACGGCGATGCGGCCGAAACACGCATACTCGCCACCGAGGCGACCGTCCGTATTGTCGAAGGTAAGCTCGATGGACGCCATTGCGGTCGCCTTGCGGGAACTCGAGCCGTTGAATATGACATCGGCGATGGACTCGCCACGCAACTTCAGCGCGGAACTCTCGCCCATCACCCAGCGAACGGCATCGATGATGTTGGACTTCCCGCAACCGTTCGGGCCAACGACCGCACACCGATTTCCGGGGAAGCTTACCGTCGTCGGATCGACGAATGATTTGAATCCGGTCAGCTTGATGCCGTCAAGACGCATGCAGCGAGTGGTCGTATTCGCTAGGCCGAAGGTAGTGTACCGAAATCACGCCCCGATAGCACCTTTAGAAAATCGTTAGCAACGCAGAGCGAGCAGATCGATAGAAGAAACCGTTGTCAACAAACCGTGTGACAATCGAACCTTTATATTCGATACTGGCGGCGTGAAAAGGGCAGAGCTGCTCAGACGATTGAAAGCTTACGCAAGGAGAAACGGCTTGGCCTATTCATTCGATCCTGGCAAAGGTAAAGGCAGCCATGGCCGCGTTGCCGTGGGCAACCGATTCACTACCGTAAAAATGGGCGAGTTCGGTCCGGGACTTTTCCGAAAAGTTCTCACGGATTTAGACATCGACAAAGAGGAGCTATAGGTCGTGCGTTACGCGTATCCCTGCGTCCTTACGACGGACGAAGAAGGCTGGTTAACCGCCGCTTTTCCGGACGTGCCTGAAGCCGGCACTGACGGAAAGTCCAGAGAGGAGGTCCTCGCACTCGCGGAGGACGTTCTAGGTGTCGCATTGGCGGGATACGTTCACGCCCGCCGAGATATTCCCGCGCCGAGCGCACTTGGGACGGGCCAATATCTCGTGCCCCTGGCCCCTATCGTTGCCGCAAAGCTCGCGCTCTACTCGACAATGCGCGCGCTGAGCGTGACCAATGTGGCGTTGGGTGACCGACTCGGTATCTCGGAGACGGCCGTCCGCAAGCTCGTGAACCCCGACCACCGATCTCACATCGGACAAGTCAAACGCGCCCTCGACGCCCTTGGGCGGAAACTGGTAATCGAAGACAAAGCCGCCTGAGAGGACAACTTCCCTGGCTGTCCCCAAGCCTCTGCTTCATGGCGATCCGAAATGTCCCCGAATCTCCGGCAATCCTCGGTCACCTGATTCGACCCTTAATACGTGCACACGTATTGTGTGGCAATGAATGTGACACTGTCGATCAACGAACGGGTCGTCGCCAAAGCCCGACAGGTGGCGGCGCGGCGCGGAACCACGCTAAACCAGCTCATCAGGGACTATCTCGCCGAGTTGACCCGCCCGGGACAATCGGAAGCCCTGGTTGCCGAACTTGAGGCGCTCTGGACCTCTGGCAGCCACCGTTCCGCGAAGCCTTGGGTTCGGGAGGATTTGCATGAACGGACCTGAGTTCGTGGACACGAACGGGTGGGCGTCGTTCGGCCCGGTCAGCCATTGATGAACGGCTCGGACCGATCGGGGCAAGTGACACGAAGGGTCACGGTAGCCGACGATCGATGTGCAGTCTTGCCGGCTCGTCGCCGCGAACACCGGTCCACGGCGCACTCTCCAAGTCGCCCGCAGCCGCGGTGGCCGATCCGCTGAGCGCCACGCGGGCTACCAGTTCGATTTCGGCGACCACGCTCAAGCCGCGGTCGGGGAGCATGGCGTCGGTATCCGTCAATTCGACACGGGCCGGCAGATCGCCCGCGACGAGTCGCCTCACCGCCACCGGCGGTCCCGGCCTCTCCGCGGCCCGTGCGATGACAAACACGGTCGCGCCAGGAGGCACATCGAAGGAAGCGTCGAGAGAGACATCAACGGCCGTCGTTCCCGCCGCAGTCTTCCCCGCCCCGCCGACGGCGTCTGTTCCGAACGTCAGTTCGACGCGCGGCTGCGCCTGCGGGTCCACGGGCTGGGCGGACACTTCGAGGTCATCCGCGGAAGCCACGGCATTGCCCGTTTCGGAAAGGCGCGCGACGACCTCGACGAGCCCGCCCGTCGACAACCGGGGCCCCGTGCCCATTCCCACGGTATCGTCGAGTATCACGGTCTGAGACGCTTCGGCCCTTCGGCGCACGACGGCGACGGGCATGCCGCCGGCGAGCGGACGCGCAAAGACGATCAGCCACGGTCGCCGATGCTCGCCCGGCGCGCTGACGGAGACCTCGATCAAGGGCCGCGCGGGGTCGAGTTGCGACTGGACCACGGTCATCAATTGCGTAAGCAAGGCGCGGCGCGACTCCGGCAAAGGCTGTCCCGCGGCGCGCGCCAGGTAACCCGACGCCTCGGCAAACGCACCGCTGCGCATCGCGTCCATGGCCAGCATCTCGAGCATCGCCGGATGGTCCGGACGGGCGGCGAGCACACGCTCCGCCACCTCGCGAATCGCCGCGTTCATGCCGCCTTCCGCCAGGTAGCTTGCCTGCGCCCATGCCGAATCGATCTCTTCGTTCGGACCGGCCAGATCGCGAAGCCTCGCAAATGCTTGCTCCGCGCCTCCGTAGTCCGCAAGCCGCATCCGGGAATGGCCCAGGAGAAACCAGGTGTTCGCATCCTCCGGACTACGCGCCGCGTAAGCCGATAACGCCTTTTCCGCGCGCGCCAGGACGGCCGAGTCAAGTTGATCGCCAGTCAAGATGCCGCCCGCACGCGCCAGCTCGGGCGCATCCGGTTCGCCCCAGATGGCGTACAGGCCCAGGGCGACAACCGCCAGTGCCGCTGCGGTCAACGCGACGACGCGCACCGGCGGGTTCGCGTCCCGGCCGTCCTGTGGACCGGCGTTCTCCGATTCCGCCAGCCGCGCGTCATCGTCTTCAGTCCGCGATACGGACTCGGAATCCCGTTCGGGCACATCCGCCTCGATCAGGTCGAGAGCAAGCTCCTCTTCCAGTTCGGCCAGGGTCGACGCGTCCAACGCCTGGACGCGGCCCTCCGCGGCAAGCTCCCGCCGGCGGTCGGCGAACAGGGCAGCGTTGGCACCGGTTCGATCCATCGCGCGGGCGCCGCGCCGCCTGGCGCCGAAGACGATGTAGAGCACGATCACCGACGCGAAAACCGCCGCAACGGCCAGGACCGCAATCATCGCTCGTCGTCGAGCAGCCGCGCGACTTGCTCGCGCTCGCTATCGTCAAGGGCGGCATGACGCCGAGACAGGGCCACGCGCGCGACAACGACGACGGCGATCAGCAGCAGAAGCGGGGGAACGACCCAAAGCGGCCAGTTCGCAAGCCGGAACTCGGGATCGTAGAGCACGAAGTCCCCGTACCGCGCCTGCAGGTGCGCGCGCACGTCGTCATCGGTCGCGCCATCTTCGAGCAACCGCCGGACGGTGCGCCGCAAGTCGCGGGCGATGGGCGCTCCCGAACTCGCCAGCGACTCGTTCAGACACTTGGGACAGCGCAGCTCCGACAGCAAGACGCGATAGCGGTCGGCCAGCTCCGGATCCGAAAAATCGAAGCCGTCGATGGCCGAAGCGCCGAGCACGCTGGCCGCCGCAATCAGAATCGCGCAGACCCGCAGCATCATCGCGCCAGCGCCGCGATGGCCGGTTCCAGTTCTTCCCGCCATATGTCTTCGTTGACGTCACCCACGCGCTTGTAACGAATGATTCCGGCCGCATCCACGAGGAACGTCTCCGGCGCCCCGTAGACCCCCAACTCCACGCCGAAATCGCCCGTCGCATCCACGATATTGAAGTCGTACGGATTCCCGAATCGCGTCAGCCACCGGCTCGCCTCGTGGGGATCGTCCTTGTAGTTCACGCCGACGATGGAAAGACCGGTCTCATCGGCAATGCGGGTGAGTTCGCCGTGCTCGGCAAGGCACGTGGGGCACCAGGTGGCCCAGACGTTGACCAGGCGATCTTCGCCAACCAGGTCCGCCCGGGTCGCCCGCTCGCCGGGCTTGTCCAGAATCGGCAGATCGAAGTTCGGAAACGGCTTGTCCATCAGGGCCGACGGCAACTCGTGCGGATCGCGCAGGGTGAACCCCAGGTACAGAAAAGATGCCAGGACCACGAACACGGCCACAGGTATGAATAGACGTGTCCGGGTCATGTTGCCGCGAGCCTGCCAGCTTTCCGGAATCCCTCACTGGAATCCGCCCGGGCAGCCAATCGGCGATAGCGACGATCGGTCACGGCGAGCACGCCGCCGAAGGCCATCAACAGGGCCCCCAGCCATACCCATCGAACCATCAGCTTGTCCTGGATTCGGACGCCCCAGGACCCGTCCGGGAGCGCGGAACCGAGCGCGATGTAGAGGTCGCGGACAAATCCGGCGGCAATTCCGGCTTCTGTCATCACCTGCTCGCGCACGGGATAGTGACGCTTTTCGGGATAGAGGCGCACGCCGCTGTCCGTGACGAACTCGGCCTGCTCGGCAACGTAGTTCGGTCCTTCGATCCGCCGCAACGCGGCGAAGCGATAGGTCACGCCGTTCAGACTCACGCTATCGCCCACAGCCATCCTGGCGTCGACTTCCCGGGAGAATTCACTGGTCGCGCCGATGCCTATGAGGGCCACGGCAAAACCGATGTGCGCAGTCAACATCCCCAGGTATCCGCGCGTCGCGCTGTCGCGGCGGCGCCACAGGTCCGCGCCGTGGACCAGGATGATCCAGAGACCGAGCGAGATCGCTGCGGCGGCGCCGACCTTGAACGCGCCCGCCAGCGCGAGCGGCAGCGCCAGCCCCGCGCAGAGCGCGGCGGCGCCCATCAGGCCCGCATTCCTGAGCAGCCCAAGCGGCGTGCGCTTCCATCGCGCGACCGGGGCCACCGCGAGGAAACACGCCAGGACGCACATGAGCGGAACGAACCCCCTGTTGAAGTAAGGGGCGCCCACCGACGTCTTCTCGCCGCCCGTCACGGCCTCGTGGGCTAGCGGGTACAACGTCCCATGCAGGACAAAGGCCAGTGCGACCACCAGAATCGCGTTGTTGACCAAGAGCAGGAGTTCGCGGGAAAAACCGCCATAACGAGCTCGGCTCATGATGGTCGGGGCCCGCAGACCATAGATCGTCAGCGCACCGCCCACGGCCAGCACCAGAAGAGCAAGAACGAAGAGTCCGCGCTCCGGGTCCACCGCGAACGCGTGAACCGAAGTCAGGACGCCGGAGCGGACGATGAACGCACCGAGCAGCGACAGCGAAAAGGCTGCGATCGCGAGCAGGGCCGTCCAGCTCTTGAACGCGCCGCGCTTTTCCGTAACGGCGAGGGAGTGCAGCAGGGCTGTGCCCGCCAGCCACGGCATGAACGAGGCATTCTCCACCGGGTCCCAGAACCACCAGCCGCCCCAACCCAGTTCGTAGTACGCCCACCAGCTTCCGAGCGCAATCCCGACGGTCAGGAACGCCCACGCCACATTCGTCCAGGGCCGGGACCAACGCGCCCAGGCCGCGTCCAGCCGCCCGCTGATGAGCGCCGCTATGGCGAAGGAGAACGCCACGGCAAAACCGACATAGCCCATGTATAGCAGCGGCGGATGCACGATCAGTCCGAAATCCTGAAGCAACGGATTCAGGTCCGCGCCTTCGGCCGGCGCGATGGGCAACAGGCGCTCGAAGGGGCTGCTGGTGCTCAACAGGAACAGCAGGAAACCGAAGTTCAGCAGGCCCATGGTTCCCAGCACGCGCCCGAATATCTCGTCCGGCAACCGGCTGCATCCGAGGCTCACGGCCCAGGTCCAGACTCCCATGATCAACGTCCACAGGAGAAACGAGCCCTCGTGCGCGCCCCAGGTCGCGCTGATCCGGTAGTACCAGGGCAGCAGGCTGTTGGAGTTTTCCGCCACGTACGCGACGGAAAAGTCGCTGACGAAAAAAGCCCGGACAAGGACGGCGAAACCGAAAGCAAGCAGCAGGAGCTGGCACGACGCGAGTGTCGCGACCAGGCTGCGCCACGTGCCGTTGGCCGCGCTGACATGACCGACGACGCCGAGCGCCAGGGCCACCACGAGCGCGGCGACGACGGCGAAGTGTCCGATTTCGACGATCACGACGCGAATGCGCGAACGGCGGAATCCGTGGGATCGCAGGCTGCCCCTTCGACGGCGATCCCGGCCATTTCGGGGGGCATGTAGTTTTCGTCGTGCTTGGCCAGAACCTCGGACGCGCGGAATATGCGCCCCGAATCGAGTTCGCCCGTAACCAGGATGCCCTGCCCTTCGCGAAACAGGTCCGGCAGGATGCCGACGTGGCGCACCTTGAAGTCGGAACCCCGGTAGTCGGTGAGCACAAAAGACACGCCGAGACCGTCGGCGTCGTGCGCCACGCTGCCGCACACCACCATGCCCCCCGCTCGGATCGTCACGCCCGCCGGCGCATCGCCATTCACCACGCGCTCCGGCGGGTAGAACAGGTTGACGTTTTCTTCCAGGGCGGTCAGTACGAGCGCCGCCGTGATGGCGGTCCCGCCCAGCAGGAACACGGTGGCAACCAGGCGATTGCGACGCTGTGTGTTCATTCGGCGGTCCGCTCCGGTTCCGCATCGCCGCGATGCATGGCGATGAAGCGTCTTCGCGCGAGTATGGGACGCACGCCGATCGCGATGAGCGCCGCCCAAGCGATGCCGTAGGCGAGCCACACGTAGAGACCGTGTCCGCCCATCTGAAGGAATGTCGTGAACTCGTTCACGCCTCGCTTCCCCGCAACTTCCGCGCAAGCCAATCGCGCACCCACGCCGTGTCCGACTCGCGCTCGAGAATCTCATTGCGCAGGCCCGCGAGCACCACGGCGGCGACGAGACAATAGAACCCGACGACGTTTACCAGGAGCGGCAGCCACATCTCCGCAGGCATCGTCGGCGGTTCCGTCAAAGAAAAGCTCGCCGGCTGATGCAGCGTCAGCCACCAGTCCACCGAGTACTTGATGATGGGCACGTTGACCGTACCCACGATGGCGAGCACCGCCACCGCCCTCCCCGCCTGTTCGCGGGCGGGAATAGCCTGGCGCAGCGCCATCAGGCCGACATAAAGGAAGAACAGGACCAGCACCGATGTCGTGCGCGCATCCCACACCCACCAGGCGCCCCACGTCGGCTTGCCCCAGATCGCTCCCGTCAGCAGCGCAACGCCGGTGATCGCCATGCCCACCGGCGCCGTCGCGGCGATGAACATGTCGGCGAGTTTCATGCGCCAGACCAGCAGCACGACGCCGGCGGCACCCATCGCCAGGTACAGCGCTTCCGCCAGATGGGCCGTCGGCACGTGCACGTAGATGATGCGGAAGCTGTCGCCCTGCTGGTAGTCCTCCGGCGCGAACACGAGCCCCCAGACCGAACCCACCGCGACCAGCGCGATGCCGATGACCGAGAGGACGACAAGCCACGGCCCGGTGATGTCAAAAAACCACCGCGGCGAACCAAGTCGGTGCGCAAAGGCAGCCAGCCGACCCATGCTAATACTCCTGGCTCAGTTTCAGCGCGAAGCCCACAGCGAACGGCACGAACGTCAGCGCGGCCGCCAGCATTGCCAGCAACCACAGCAACTGCGGCAGTGCACTCATGCCCGATGCGGCCACCACGCTAGCACTGGCCCCGAAGACGAGAACCGGCACGTACAACGGCAACGCGATCAGGGCCACGAGCAAACCGCCGCGGCCAAGCCCCGCTGTCAATGCCGCCGCTACCGCGCCGATAGCCGTGAGGGTTGGCGTGCCAATGACGAGACTCGCTACCAGCATGGGAAGCGCCTGCGTCGGCGCCTGCAGCATGAAACCCGCCACGGGAGCGAAGATCACGAGCGGCAGCCCGCTCACGCACCAGTGCGCGGCGAGTTTGCCCAGCACGGCGAGGAATATCGGCCGGGCGTGCAGCAGCATCTGCTCCAGGGTGCCGTCGTCGAAATCACGCCGAAAAAGGCTCTCCGCCGCCAACATGCACGCCAGCAGCGCGATGACCCATACGACGACGACGGCCACCGCACCGAGCGTCTGCAGATCCGAACTGACCCCCAACCCGAACAGTGTCACCGCCAGCGCGAAAAAGGCGACGGGATGGGCCGTCTCGCCCCGCGCGCGAAAGGCGATCCGCAAGTCTCGCCCGGCCTGGACCAGGACGATCACGCCCCGATGTCCAGGCGTTTCGCGCCGGCCACGCCCAGTTCCTCATGCGTTGCGCAGACGACGGCGCCGCCGTCACCGCACCGGGTCCGAACCAGCGAACGCACGATGTCCCGGCCCGACTCGTCGAGGGCGGCAAAGGGTTCGTCCAGCAACCACAAAGGTGCCGAAATCGCCGCCAACCGCGCCAGCGCCGCACGCCGTTGCTGACCGGCGGAGAGACTCCCGCAGGGCACCCGGCGCGAACCGTTCAGGCCCACTTCGCGCAGCGCCGAAAGGCAGTCCTCGCGCCGGGGCTCACGGCCTTGCAAAGCGAGATACCACCGCAGGTTCTCCAGCGGCGTCAGCAGGGGGCTCAGGCCCGGTTTATGGCCCAGGTACAGCGGCTGCTCTTCCACTGCGACATCCACGCGTCCGGACTCTTCCGTGAACAATCCCGCGATGCACCGCAGCAGCGTCGTCTTGCCGCTGCCGTTCGGCCCCCGGACTTCCATCAACTCGCCCGGACCCACGTCGAAACCGATGCCGTGAAACAATCGGTGTCCGCCCGCGGCGCAGGCCAGATCGCGTACCGACAAGAGAGGGCTTCCCACCGTTCTTCGTCGCAGCAAAAACGCGCATTATAGGTGTTGGTGAGGGCATCGTTGGCCAAGTGCGGGAAATCAATCGCACAGCGCGCGCCAACGCGATCCGATCAGGGACGCTATCTGCGAAAGCAACTATGGTGCTGGACGGCAGAGCTTGAAGTGCCGCTGGACGGGTGCGTCGGAGGCGCAACCGGCACGGCGCAAGCTGAGAGCAGCAACGCGACAAATGGGGAAGAGGCAATCCTGTCCAACGGAGGCTTGTCCTGCAGGTCTGGCCTACAGAAGTTTGACCAAGGCAACAATCAGTCCGCCCTGGGCGATCAGCGCGCCGATCATCCACTTGAGCAAGTCGGCCTTGACTTCCGCGATATCCGTCTTGATTCCAGCGATATCCTTCTTGACTCCCGCGATATCCTTCTCGATTCCCGCGATATCCGCCTTGGTTGCCAGATTCGCCTCAAGTAGGGCTATCTGCTCCTCCGCCAAGGTCTCGGCCTGCTTCTCGGTGAAGCCGCTCTCGGTCAGACGCTTGACGAAGCGGTGAGTATCGAACGCGATTGCCTCGGTCATGCCCTGAACTATAGGGACGCCACCGGCGATCCACAAGGACCGATGCGCCGCATGCCGGGAATCGGCCGGCGGCGGGACGGATGATCGACGACTCTCGCCATGCGCCACCGAATGCGACCCTGTCGGGCGATTCGACCCGATGATGTTGGTTCGTCACAACTCCCGCAAGACCAGGAGCGGCGGCGATCGAACGAGCTTGCGCGTTCCGAGACAGCCGATGCCGGCGATGAGCGCCATGCCTACCGCGGGACCCGCGATCCAGAGCCACGGGTGGATTTCGTAGTCGAGTTCGAACACCCGGGTCTGCAGGGCGAACACGGTGACTTCGGCGCCAAGGACGGCGACGATACCCGCGAATGCGCCGAGGACGGCAAATTCTCCCGCGAGGGCACCGGCGATCAGGTTGCGCGTGCCGCCCAGGGCGCGCACCAGCGCGTGCTCCTGCATGCGAGCATCAAAGCTCGCCTGTATCGACGCGATCAGCACCAGTCCGCCCGCCCCCAGCACCAGGCCGAGAATCAACTCGATGGCCCGAGTGACCCGATCGATGATGCGTTCGACCTGGGCGATGATTGCGTCCACCTCGATCACGGTAATGGTCGGATGCGCGGCGAGGAGGCGATTGAGGAACCGCTTGCGGTCGGGTTCGAGATGGAAACTCGTCATGTGCGTTGTCGCGAATCCCTCCAACGCCGAACGCGAAAACACGATAAAGAAGTTCGGCTGCAGACTGTCCCACTCGACCCGGCGCAGATTCGCCACGCGCGCAGATACCGGCAACCCTCCAATATCGAATTCCAGCATGTCGCCCACGCGCAACCCATTGCCCCTCGCGTAGTCGACCTCAACGGATATCAGGGCTTCGGCGGTATCGGCGGACCACCAATCGCCCTGCACCACCACGTTGTCGCCGGGCACGTTGTCGGACCATGTCAGGTTCCGCTCGGAGCCGAGGCCCGGCCCCAGATCCTCGCCCCGCTCGCCCTCGCGCTCGCGCCAGCCCCGCGCCGGCTCGCCGTTGACGGTGATGACGCGGCCCCGAATCATCGGAAAAAGGCTGCCGTCGTAGTCCGTGTGCTCACGCAACAGGTCCTGGACCGCGCCTACCTCGTCGGCGGCCACATTGATCAGGAAATGATTCGGTGCGTTCTCGGGTATCTGGGACCGCCATTCGGCGAGTAGCGCCGTGCGCACCAGCAGCAGTATCAGCAGGATCATGATGGCCAGGCCGAAAATCGTGATCTGCGCCACGTTCTCCCGCCGGCGGCGCTGCAAGCCGGCGAGCGCCAGGCGCCACGAACTGCCCGCCTGCATGCCGACCATTCGACCGCCGCGCAGCAGTGCGAGCGCGACTACGGCGAACGTCCCGCAAACCAGCGTCGCCCCCGCGAGCGCCCACGCCGTAAGCCAGACGCTTTGGCTGTACCAGACAAGCAGGCCGACGCTGCCCACCGCCGCAAAGCCATAGGTGATCGCGTTCGACAGTCCGCGGTCCGGTTCGCGGCGGATCACGCGCATGGGAGAGATGCGGCGCAAGTTGAGCAGCGGCGGCAACGCGAATGCCGCGAGGCACACGAAGCCGGTCACGGCGCCGACCGCGAACGGGTTCGGCCCCGGCCACGGCAAGCGCACGGGCAGGTATGTCGACAGCAAGGCGATGATGCCGAGATGCACCAGAACGCCGAGCACGAGGCCGGCCAATACGCCAACGACGCCGATGATCACGAGCACGCAGACGTACCCCCAGAGGATATCGGCCGGCGTGGCGCCCAGCGTCTTCAACACTCCGACGTGGCTGTAGTGGCGCCGCGCGTAGCGATGTGCCGCCAGGGCCACCGCGGCGCCGCCGAGAAGCACCGCGAGCAATCCGCCGAGCAGGAGGAAACTCTCCGCCCGGTCGAGGGCGCCGCCGATCGTCGGACTCGACTCCTTGACGGTCCGCCAGCGATAGTTCGGCCGCAAATCGGCATCGATCACGGCTTTGAGATCAGAAAGCGCTTGAGTATCCCCCGCCAGAAGCAGTCGATAGGATACGCGGCTGCCCGGCTGAATCAGTTTCGTCGCTGGAATGTCCTCTACCCGCATCAACAGGCGCGGCCCCAGATCGAGGAAGTTGCGGCCCCGATCCGGCTCCGACGTCAAGACGCGCGCCACGCCCAGTTCCGCATAACCCACGGAAACCGTATCCCCCAGGCGCAGTCCGAGCGCGGGAAACAGTCGCGAGTCCAGCCACACCTCGCCGATCGCGGGCACGGTTTCGGCGATGCGATCGGGACCGAAGGGTTCGTCGGCGACCCGCACCGCGCCGCGCAACGGATATCCGGAACCCACCGCTTTCACCGAAACGAGTTGATTGCGCGCATCGTCGGAATCATCGGCGAACAGCATGGACGGGAAGCTGACGATATCCACCTGCGACAGTCCAAGCTCGGCAGCGGCTTCGCGGAACGCATCGGGGATCGGGCGCGAGGAACTGATCACGCTGTCGGCGCCGAGGAAGGTCGTCGCTTCGGCCATCAGCGCCTGCTGCAGGCGATCCACGAACAGGCTGATCGCCGTCACCGCGCCAACGGCCACCAGCGCGGCCGCCAGCAACAGCCTGAGTTCACCGGAACGCCAGTCGCGCCCGACCAGCCTCAACGCAAAGCGGAGATTCACGCCGCGAGTCGTCCCGCTTCGAGACTGAGCACGCGACCGCACCGGTCCGCGAGGGCCGTGTCGTGGGTCACCAGCACCAGCGTGGTCCGCGACTCCCGATTGAGCGCGAACAAGAGATCGATCACGCGGCCGCCGGTCGATGTATCGAGGTTCCCCGTCGGTTCGTCGGCGAACAGCACCTTGGGACGCGAGGCGAAGGCTCGGGCAATGGCGACGCGCTGCTGCTCGCCGCCGGACAGTTGCCGAGGATAGTGCGTCAGGCGGTCCGCCAGCCCAACGCGATCGAGATACATCCGCGCGTCGCCCCCGGCATCGGATTCGCCGCGCAGTTCCGACGGCAGCATGACGTTCTCGAGGGCAGTCAGGCTCTCGATCAACTGGAATGTCTGGAACACGAAACCGACGGAGCGCCCGCGGACCCTGGCGCGGTCTTCTTCCGGCATCGCCGTGATCCGGTCGCCGTCAAGCCAGACATCGCCCGCGGTTGGCAGATCGAGGCCCGCCAGGATGCCGAGCAGCGTGGTCTTGCCCGACCCGGACGCCCCCACCACCGCGACGGACTCCCCGGCGTTGATTTCCAGGCTCACGCTGTCCAAGATCGAGAGCTGTCCTTCCGCCGTGGCTACGGTCTTGCACACATTGTCAACGCGCAGAATCGGGACGGCCGCACTATGGTTGTTCATCGGATTGCTGATGGTCTCCGCGGTTGCGGGCGCGAGTCCCGCGACGGATCCGCGCGCGGGTTCTTCCTCGCGAGACGTGAACCAAACGATACTGGTTTTGGGCGACAGTATCAGCGCGGCCTATGGGATTCAACGCGAGCAGGGCTGGGTGGCGCTGCTGCAGGAGCGCCTTGTCGAGAGAGGTTTCGGCGCGCGCGTCGAGAATGCCAGCACCAGCGGCTGGACCACCAGCGACGGTCTGGCGCAGTTGCCCAGGCTCCTCGACTACCACCGGCCGGACATCGTGGTCATCGAACTCGGCGGCAACGACGGGCTGCGAGGACTTCCCCTCGCCACGATCCGGGCAAACCTGACCACCATGGTCGAGACGGCGAAGGCGCATGGTGCGTCCGTACTCGTCGTCGGCATGGAAGTGTCGCCGAACCTCGGACCCCGCTACACGACAGCTTTCGAGAACCTCTACAGGGAAGTGGCCGACAGGATGCGGACGCCCTTGGTACCGTCCCTTTTCGCCCGTTTCGACGAGACCATGTTGCAGCGCGACGGCATCCACCCGAATGCCGACTCGCAGCCCGTGATCCTGGACAACATCTGGCCCGAATTGCAACCGATGCTGCGTTGACCGCCGTCAGCCCTCCGAGGCGCTGCCCCCAAGGCAGGGCGGCGACATCGGCGCATCGCCGAAGCGATCTCTCCAGTCGCCGGGCGTGTACGTGTGGAGCGCCAGCGCATGCACGGGGCCGGCGAGTTCTTCCGCCAGCGCACGGTTCACCAAGCGGTGACGATCAAGCAAGCGCCGCCCGTCGAAGCGCTCGGCGACGATCACCACCCTGAAGTGCGACTCCGACCCCGCCGGCACGTTGTGGTTCGCGCTTTCGTCCTCCACGGTCAGGTGCAGGGGATCGAAGGCTTCTGCAAGCTTGGTCTCAATGGTCTGACGAGCGCTCATCAGTCTCCGCCTATCCTCTCGAAGATGAGGATCTGATCCTCCTCCGTTCCCGTGACATACACATGGCGACCATCCGGACTAGCCACCCCTCCTCGCACCCAACCGAACGAGGGCGGCTCGTTGCCGAATCGATCAGCTTGATGCGCCGAAATGTAGTCCGTCGCGTACAGTTCCTCGGCGTCGGCGTTCCAAGTTACCGTGAACGCGGCGTTCCGGCAGAGTATGTCCGCGCTCTGGGAGTCGTCACGGGCAAGGATCGTTGTGCAATACAAGGGTGGATCGTTGTTGGCCCGCGTCGCGTGGGTCGAGGGGTATCCAGAGAAACTCGCCAGCTGAGCACGGAACTCGGGACGGCCAGGATCACCCGCGAGATCGTAGAGGTCCACCGCCGGAACCGGCAGATCGTTCCACTCGCGCAGCACCTGCAAACGCGATTGATCGGGAGTCATAGCCACGGACACGAATCGCGAACCGTTGGCTCGCCAGCCTCCGGGTGCCCGATCGATCTCGCCCGTTTCGGTGTCGCGGTCGAATGCCAGCAGCCTCTCGTCGGTCACCGCATACAGGTACTCACCATCCTCCGAGACGACGGCGTGACGCAGCCTCGCCAGGTGTTCCACCTCGACCCACGTCGATTCGCCGTCGTCGTTCAGGGAGAACGTGTCCAAAACCGACCCGCCGGTCTCGAGCGCATGCAGGAAATCCCCGTCGGAGTCCATGAGCAGAAGGTCTACGCCGCTTCGCGGAGACACCCCATCCGCGGACAGTATCGGACCACCCGCGACGAGGCCACCCTGCCGGTCCGGCAGGAACTTGTGGAATACATCGTACCAAGGGTCGGCGGAATACAAGCGCGTCCTTGCCGGATCCCACAAGAGCGGCGTGTTGGGATCGAGGTAGGCGTAGGCGCACTCATCCGAGTCGGAATCGCAGCCGCGTTCCCCGCTCCAGACGAAGCCCGACGGCGCCAGCGCCCCTGACGTGTCGTTGCGGACAAACGTCGCCAGGCCGTAGTACCCCGAAAGGTACAGCCTGTCACCCGCAGCGTTGAGCGCCATGGGCCCGGGGAAACGCAGATCCAGGCCGTTCTCGACCACTCGCGGGTCGCCGTCCAGGACACGACCGACGTAGCGCAACCACCTCGGCGCGGCGCTCTCCTCCCAGCGGATCACGACATCACTGGCGATAATCGCGCCGGTGGTGAGCCGCAGCAGGTAGCGACGTCCGGCGACCGCCTCGAAGACCACCTCCGCCGCACCGTTCAGGGCGAAGGAGAGTTCGCTCGTCCCGACGAGTTTCAGGTTTCCGCCGGAACCCCGGACGTACAGCGAGAGCGCCGCGCCTTCCGACGACGCGTCGTCCAGCCGGAATCGCTGCCATCCGGTCTCCCCGGCGCGCCATTCCCACCACAGGGACTGGTGTCCCGCCACATCCGACAGCTCCCCCGACTCGACCGTGGCGAACCGCGGAGATACAGTCAGGGAACCCTCGGTCCCCGTGATCCGATCCGCACCCTCAATGTCGTCGTTTGCCGGCGTCGCGCCCCATTCCAACAGCCCCCGCGGCGAAGGGCTGGCCCGGAATGCGTATTGCCCCCGAATTCCCACCGCGATCACGTAAGTCTCGCCGGACTCGACGGCGACCTTGAGTTCGGGCCGGGAGCGCAATTGGCGGTCGCTCGCCGCAAGCAACTGCAAGTCATCGAGCGCATCGCCGGAGAAGAACGCAACGTCCTGCAGGACGGGAGTCAGGTCGTGCAGTCTAAACGTGTACTCACCCGCCTCGTCAGGCGTCCAGGCCAGCCATCGCGTCCGCGTCCCGGTCGCTTCGGGTTCGTCCGGTTCTACCGTCGAGTACCCACCCGGATCGAGGGAGTATCGTCCCTGGTCTCCGGCAATTTCCTGCGCCCCGGCAAAGTGGTCGTTCGGGTTCACGAGGTACTGCCGCCCCTTGTCGAAGGGCGTCCAGTTCAGTTCGTAACTTCCGCCGACGCTGCGCTGAGCGTCGGCGGCGACCACCGCGACCCGGTAGGTGTCGCCGCTGCCCGCCAGGAAATCTGCGTAGTCCCGGGGCGGACCGGAAACGAGCCGCAATCCGGCAACCTCGTCCCCTTCAAAAACCAGCACTCTGAGGTAAGCATTGATGGACCTCTGCCGGACCCTGAAACGCCAGTGGCCATCCGCAGGGGCCTTCCAGCGGTACCAGGCGGAAGCCGCCATGCCCGCAAAATCCTCGCCAGTCTCCAGCGTGGCACCGCCGTTGTCCCCGGCCTCCTTGCCCGACTCGCCCGATATCGTCGTCGCGTCGGCGAATCCATCGTTGTCCGGAGGCGTGGTGTCGCGACTGACCCAGCGCAGGACGTACGGCTTCGAGGACGCGCTGGTAGTGCTGAGACGAACTCGAATAGCGTCCCCCTCCTTGATCTTGCCGGCGTAGGTCACGCCTGTCCCGATGTACATGTCTTCGGGAAAAACGTGCTCCAGATCGCTTATCTCGCTGCCCGTGAACACGTCCCACTTCAACGGAATCAGGACATCGTCATCGGGATTCTGGTTCTCGATATAGAACACGTAACGTGTATTCACGGTTTCTTCCGCCCGCCAGGAGAACCAGAACGGCTTCAGCACCTTGTTCTTGTCCGAAGGCTCGTCGGGCGGAAGAATCGGCTCGCCCGGCGCCCGACTCGACCGCACGAGGTCGAAGTTCACGCGTCCCTGCGGCCCGCGCAGGGCGAATGCGTCTTCCGGCGTGGCGTGGGCGGGGTCTGCGACCTCCTCCGGGATCCCCGGATTGCCTTCGAACGTCGTGTCGTGAAGGTCCACACCTACCGTCGCCGAATCCCCATCCGCGTTCCAGGCCGAGGCAACGAAATACAGACGGTGAGATGGCCACCAGCGCTGGTGGCGAAAGGCGAGGGTTACGGTCTGCTGTTCTCCCGCCGCCAGTTCTCCGAGCGACACCAGCGCATCGAAAGGGTCCTTTTCCACTGGCCGGTCGATGGCGTCCTCGCGCGTTACGGCGCCAGCGCTGTCGACGAGCGCGAGACGCGCCCTCGCCGCGCAGTCCGGGTCGGGACGGCTCTCGGTGCCTTCCCAGCGGCAAGCGGGCTGAAGAGTAACGCCAGCTGCGACATACTCATCCGCCGTAACGGTAAGGCTGACCTCGAATTGCTCGTTCTGCCCGGCGCGGACCGAGGGGCTATCCGCAGCGATCGTCAATCGCGGCGCGGCCGCGCCGCGGATGATGTGCCAGGCGATCGCCGCTTGGTTGCCCGAATACACCTGGTCAGCAACGATCTTCGCCCGGTAGGTGCCGGGTTGGGGATTGCGCACGATCACCCACTCGACGTTGTCGCGCCGCGACCGGGAGGAGTACTCTCCGCACTTCGCGGCTGACTCGGCGCAATCGTTGCCTCGGTCCACCCACAGGTCGAAGTCGTTCAGCACCGAATCCGTGATCGTATCCGCAGGCGGCTCGTCCCAAGTCACGACGATATCCAGTCGGCTCGCCCCGGAGGGGACGACGATATCGGCATACGCGTAGCTGCCGGAGGCGATCTCGGCGACCTTGAATCCATTGCTCCAACCATCGGCGGAATCGCGTTCGAGCACTGCGGTCCGCGCGGAGACCTTGCCCATTCCGTACTGGTTCTGCCAAGGCCCTGGGCCGCGGGTGTTGTCCCGGGCGAACTGCGCCGCGCTGGCGATGATCGGCGCCGGCTTGATAGCGGTGGCCATCAGCAGGGCGCGTGCGGCCGCAGGCGAATCGCGGGTCGCGGGCACGGCGTCCATGAGCAGCGCCGCCACGCCAGCCGCAGCAGGCGCCGCCATGCTCGTGCCTTGCGACCTCTCGTAAGCGGTGCGGCTACCTGCACCCTTCGCCGAGCTGACCGCCACCCCCACCGCCGTGACCTGCGGCAACAGCCTTCCGTCTCTGGTCGGGCCGTGACTGCTGAAACTCGCGATCTCGCCGCTGTCCGCGACCGCGCCGACGGCCAGCGAGGACTTGGCCGATGCGAGGTCGGAGAAAGCGTTTTCTCCGCTGTTGGAAGCGGCCACGACATAAAGTTGCTTGTGTGCCCACACAATCGCGTCGAGCTTTCTTTCGCTCACCGTGCGCCCTTCGAAATTCAGACCGCTACGGGCCAAGCTCATGTTCACGATCTTCGGCTTGACGGGATCGGACATGGTGCCTGACCACTCGCACCGCGTCGGCCGCGCGAAGAAGTCCATGCCGTCGAGCGCCGAATAGATCGCGTTTCCGCGCTCGGCAGCCAGGACCTTCGCAAAACGGATGTCCCTGACGCCAGGTGCGATGCCGGCGAGTTCGGGCTTCGTGCGACCCGCGCCCAGCAGCGTACCGGTGACATGGG
This sequence comes from uncultured Pseudomonadales bacterium, assembly GCA_964518405.1. Taxonomy (GTDB): domain Bacteria; phylum Pseudomonadota; class Gammaproteobacteria; order Pseudomonadales; family Azotimanducaceae; genus VXNE01. The sequence continues at coordinate 25,092 of CAZFGB010000170.1, forward strand.
TGCCGTGCCCGTCTCTGTCGAACCAGAGGTCGTGCTGTTCGTCGATGTTCCCAAACAAGTATGCGTCCGTCACGAAGTTCGCCCCGCAGATGCTGCGGCGGTTGAAGGCGATGTCCACATGGTCCGTGTTGAGCCCTGTGTCCATCACGCCGACCGGAATTTCGGCACCGTCAACGCCCGAGAACAGTTCCGAGGACGACGAAAACTCCCGGAGCGCGTCTGCACCCATGGCTGGCACCAGCGTGTCGTGGGCAGGATTCACGACCCCCACCGGCTCGACGCCCAGCACGAAGTCGGCGCCGGTAACCCGCCGCAAGGCACCGTAAGGCAGATTCGCTTCGCACACCCGAATGTCGGCGTGGAAGTGCCCGACGGTCACGCCCATCGCCCGCAACTCGTCCCGCCAGCGACCGTCTGCGTCCCCCGCCATCAGGGTAATGAATACTGGCGTCTCTTCGCCCGCCGGACGTTCGTCCGCTTCGTGCAGGAACGATGCGGCGACCTTGCGATCCGGCGGTACAGCCCCCAGAGCGCTGACCTGCGGCAGGGCGAAGACCGCCTTCAGCGCCGCGCCCGAGCCGGGGAGTTTCGCACGAACGAGGTCGCCAGAAGCCCCCATCACTTCAAGACCCACCGATGCGAGAGCGCCCGGATCCATATCCTCCAGATGGACTCCCCGCGCCAGTTTCAGATAGCCGAAGGTCCAGTCCCGCCCAGCCTCCGCCGCCTGCTGCACTAGCCTTGCGACGGCGTTTGAGTCCTTGAGCCAGAAATCAACCGCGCCCGCATCGACCGGCGGCTTGGGTGGGTTCACCGCAGGGTCAAGCGGGAGCTGTTCCATTTCGCCGAAGTACGGCGTGAACGAATAGCCCTCCGGCGGTATGGGGGGAATTCGGGAATCTGAAGGATCAACCGGTTGCGCATCCGACGCCCAGGGCGGCGCCTGCGCCACGACCGACTCCGGCGCACCGTCTTCCGCCCGCCTGCTTGCCGACACATTCCGCGCCAGCGCGAGAATCCGCGCATCTTCGTCAAGCGCATCCTCGCGGGGGTCCGCAGCTTGCGCCGGCGGCGACTCGACATCTTCCGCCGTCCACATGTAGGCGATCGCTCCCATAAGCATCACCAACAGCACCGCAACCGACAACAGGTGCCTCGTCATGTCCTGACCTCCCCGGATGGGTGTCGCGACCTGCATTCGGGCTCGCGATCATTGCCGGAAGGTCGCAGGCATCGTTCCGCTCGGACGCTTCGGGCAACGTGAGTCCTGAAGCATACGACAAACCATGGGAACGCGTGGGAATGCAGCCCACGCAGTGGCACCGCATCTCCGGTGCGCCCTATGCTCTCCCGTATGGAC
>CAZFGB010000171.1:0-3171 GCA_964518405.1 uncultured Pseudomonadales bacterium
GAAGTAGTAGAGGACAACCAGCCACCAGGGCAACGATCCGAACGCGATCTGCCATGCGAAAAGCGCGCAGAGCACCACGCATGTGCTGCCGATCAAAAAGACCGCCGCGGGGAAATAGTCCACATGCACGGCCCGACCGTAAACAAACCGCGCGGCAAACCGCCGCAATGCGGTTGAGCCATCGACAAGCCCGTACGCCGAACGCACAACCCGGTCGAGTCCACGCCTGAAAACCTGGCCTTGAATGAACACCGGCGCCGCCCAGAGGACCGCAAAGTTGAGCGCCAGCAACGTCCCGAGGACTTTGCGCGCGCCAACCTGACAGCGCATGCGCCAAGGGCGCTCGAATCCGCCGCTCGGTCCCGAGCCGATTCCCGGTGAAGCTCCCCTCATTCCACGCCCGTGCTCGTCCGTTGCCTTGCGCATGCTCTACTTGAGCCAACTCTCTGGAATCACTTTGTCGTACACCTCCGGGAAGGCCTTTTCGGCAGCGTATCTGCTGCGCATGTCCCGGTAGAGCCGATGCTCGAACATGCGCTCGAATTCAGCGCGGGTCATGGAAATATCGGCGTAAAGCATCTGATAGCCGCCGCGCTCGCGAACGAACTTTTCCAGTCGCAGCGCGGCGGGAGTCCGGTCGTAGCCACCGACTTTGGCGCTGGGCGGGATACCGAAAATGCCGACGTCGACGAACATCTGGCTGGCGGCGCCGTTGGCCGGGTTCCGCAACAAGCCCTCGTTGGCGCCGTGATCGAACACGCGCACCGGGCCGACCCAGAGCGGGTAGACGGCGAACAGCTCGTTGCTGAGACGGACCGACTCCGCGAGATCCGCAATCGGCACCATGATGTCCTGCACGACGCGGTTTTCGAAGGCCAGCCGGCGGAGCTGCCGGGTCGTCGTCAACTTCAGCAGAGAGACCTTCGGCGCCCCCATCCAGGCCCACAGATGCCTGTACCACGGGGTGTTGGCAAAAGAGACAAGGTCCCTGAGCTGGAAGTAAATCGAGGGCGTGTGGCGGTGGAAATAGTGGCGGGCGGGTATGTGCTCGGTGGTGCCCCCGGTCTTCAGGCATTGGGCGACATGCTCGTAATACCACGGCTTGTAGTAATCGTTGATGCGGTTGACGCGGGCGCCGCGCGGGGGCCTCGCGTAGTCGCCGGTCAGCATGACGGCTGAATCCTTCGAGAAGATGAGTCCTTCGATAAAGCGCGGGGCGTCTGGGGAGGCGGTCAGTTCCCCGAGGCGCGAGCAGAAGGCGTCGATCGAGTGGAACGGTTCGTAGTCGAGCCTCACGTGCGACTGGATTGGGACGATGCGGAGCTCGACGCTTACGAGGAAGCCCAGGGTGCCATGAGAACACGGCAGGGCGTGGAACAGACCTACGTTCTGCTCGCGCGTCGCGCGGACGAGCCTGCCATCGGCGGTCACGACCTCGAAGGCCTCGACCGTCTCGAACAGGCAGCCCTCCCGATGGCTGCTGGTCGCGATCCCGATACCCATGCACAAACCGCCAAGGGTGAGATCTTCCATCTCGGCCTGCACGGCGAGCGCGAACCCCCTGGGGACGAGAAAGGAAGTGATATCGCCCACGGTGACCATCGGCTCGGCGCGTACGATTCGACGCTTTTCGTCAACCTCGAGAACGTCGCAGAGGTCGATGGAGACCTGGTGCATGTCCTTCTTGAACTCGGCGGTACGCGGCGACATCGTCTTCCACGGCTTGCGCGCCGTGCACATGGGCTTGCCGCTGGCGTATCCGGCTCGCACATGAGCCTGGATCGCCTCGACGGCTTCGTCGTGCTCGGCGTTGGCGTTCCTCGACATCCGGCGTATCCGTTTCCTGAGACTTTCGATATTGCGGTAGAGGAAGCTGGCGGGGACCGCAAATCCGGCGATGACGAGCCCGCGACTCTCGGCGATGACGCCACCGAGGAATTTCTGAAACGGCATAGGCGGGCCGCCTTTCCCCTGGCCGGGTTCGGACAGTGATCGCGTGGCGCGGCTTTCGGACATGTGGCCCCCCGCTGACGCTGTCCCATATGGCGGCGTCTGCATTGTAACGTTCTGCGAGCGCCTTGCGCGCGCAGCGGCGAGACCCTGCGGACGGAGGAAGGATACAATCCGCCTAGTTCATTCTCGATAAACCGGGGGGCGGGAGGCGGCGTTGGACGCGAGAGCGGGCAAACAGTCCCATTCTCTTGGAAACCTGACGCGGGACGAAGTGAAGTCCGTGGTCGATGACTACGCCAGGCTGCACGATTCCGGCATTGAGAACAGGAAGGAACGGTATCGGCAGCTCGTCAATAATTACTACGACCTCGCGACCGATTTCTACGAGTGGGGTTGGGGCAAGAGCTTCCACTTCGCTCCCCGGCGACGGGGCGAGAGTCTCAAGGCGTCGCAACTCCGGCACCAGCATTTCCTCGCCGACAAGCTTTCCATGAGACCGGGAATGCAGGTTCTGGACGCGGGATGCGGCGTGGGCGGTCCCGCGGGCAATCTGGCTCGCTATTGCGGCGCCAACTTTGTCGGCATCAACAACAACGCCTACCAGATCGAACGCGCGAAAGTACATACACGGGATGTCGAGGCGCTGTGCCGTTTCATTCACGGCGACTACATGAAGATTCCGGAGATCGACGATCGCTTCGATGGCGCCATCAGCATCGAAGCGATGCCCCATGCGCCGGACAAGACCGCCGCGTACGGCGAGATCTTCCGTGTTTTGCGTCCCGGGGCCGGTTTCGCATGCTACGAGTGGTGTCTCACCGATGTTTTCGATCCTTCCAAGGCGGAACACGTGCGCATCAAGGAAGGGATCATGACCGGGTCGGGCCTACCCGACATCGCCGGCGCGACAGAAGTTTGCGATGCCCTGCGCGCCTCCGGGTTCGAGCTGCTCGAAGCACGCGACCTCGCTGGCGAATCGGATCCTGAAACGCCCTGGTACCGGGCTCTGCAGGGCCGGGACTTCAGCCTTGCGAGCATCCCGCGCACGCCGTTGGGCCGCGCCCTGACCAATCTGATCCTGCGGATTGGCGAGGCCTTGCGGCTCGCCCCGCAAGGCGCCCGGGCGGTCAGCACGTTCCTGAACTGGGGGGCGGACACGCTGGTTGAAGGCGGCCGGACCGGCATATTCACGCCGATGTTCTTTTTCCTGGCCCGCAA
>CAZFGB010000172.1:0-4803 GCA_964518405.1 uncultured Pseudomonadales bacterium
GTGCCCCATCGGGCGGCGCGATCGATCGCTTGCGGCGCGGAACCCCCGATCCATAGCGGCAGGGGGTCCTGCGCCGGCCGGGGGCTGATGCTTGCGGCGTCGAGTTGGAAGAATTCGCCCTCGAAGTCCACCGCGTCCTCGGTCCAGAGCCGGGTGAGGATCTCCAACCCTTCGTTCACGCGTTTGCCGCGCCGGCGCGTCGGCTTGCCCGTAGCCGCGTAGTCGCGGGAGCGGGCGCTGCCGATGCCGAAGGCGGGCAGCAGCCGGCCCTCGGACAGCACGTCGATGGTGGCGCACTGCTTGGCCATGATCACCGGGTCGCGGATCCCGAGGCTGGCGACATTCATGCCGAACTTGATGCGCCGGGTTGCGCCGGCGAGTGCGGCCATGACGGACATGCATTCGAGCGCGGGTTGGCTGCCGATGATGCGGTCCGACTGCCAGATGGAGTCGACGCCGCCGGCGTCGCAGAGGTCCACCCACTTCCAGAAGCCGCGGGCGTCGTCGAATGTGAAGTTCGCTATGCCGATGCCGGCACCGATTGACATGGTCCCTCCCTGCTGCGTCCCGTGCGGCCGCGCGCGCCCGACCCGGATGATATGGCGAAACGGCGTCCATCGGTCTGTTCGGCCGGATGTGGCATTCAATCTGGGGTTCCGCTGCCGGTCGAATGTCCCGGACGCGAGTTCATCGTTAGGAGGTCTCACGAGCGCGGGATCGTCGACTTGAGCCAGCGACGGGTCTTGCCGAGCGCCCGTGCCGCGGCTCCGCTTTGGAGAAATCGTTCCGTGACGGTGGCCCTGTCGGCGGAGAAGTTCCGCCACAAGGCTTCCGCATACGGTTGGCTGGACGCCGCCAGCGTCGGATAGAGCCCGCTTTCTTGGATGTCCTTTAGAACGGTGCGGTAGTGGTCCAGCACGACGCGGTCGAGCAGCGAGCCGGCCACCCGAACGCTGGACAGGGCGCCGCTGCCGAGTTTCGTGAACCTGTCGAGGCTACCGAGGGTGATGGCGCCGGAGATCGCGAGCGGACTCGTTTTCTCGCGTTGCGCGATCGATCGCATGCTGTCCCAGAGTTGCCGTATCTCATCTTCGGAGAGCACCTGCGCGGGATCAATACCGCTGAGCTTGTCCCGAGTCTGCCGAACGGTCTCCCTGAGCCCTTCGATCGATAACGGCGGTGTGTCGAAAGCTGCGGCGGTCTCCTCGCTGGCACCGGCTGCGGCCTCCAGGAGATCGTCTACCTGGTGGATCGCCGACGCGTCCCGGATCACGCCCTGCGCCTCGAGCTCCTCCGCCAGTTCACGCAGATAGGTCTTGGATCCGTACGCAACGTCGCTGACGACGGCCAGCAGCAGCATGGGTGACACGTGAATCGTCGCCAGGCTCGCCAATTCGATGAAGTTGCCGACGGTCTTGCGGGCGACGTAATTCTCTACCCGGGCGTCCTCGGGTCGAACCGGACGGTCGACGCCGCCGACATCGTCGGTGAGGAAGTCGAGCATCTGGCCGACGAAGAGTTGGTAGGTCCGCGCATTGCGGAAAGTCCTTGGAATGAGCGCGGCGGCGGACTCGCGCAACGCGCCGCCAATGACGCCGGCCGTGCCGCGAAGCGCCCGCTCGGGCAGCGACAGGCCGTAGAGCAGGTAGTCGCGGACGGAGTCGCTGCCGGGTGTGCCGCCGGGTTCGTGGGAGGGCTCGCCGGATGGTTCGATGTGGCCGGTTTCCGAGTCCCGCGCGAGAATATTCGAACCCGTTTTCGGGTCCGGCGAAGGGACCTCCACAGGCTTGTCAGCGTCCATCCGCGACAGTCTTGGCGTCCGGCAACCTGGCCCGGTCCTGGTAGAGATAGTCGCGCGTCAGCGGAACCACTTCGTTGCGATGGGCCAGTTGAAATTGATGTACGACCAAGCTGCCGAGCTCGAACCCGGTCGCGCAGACCGTGAGATAGAACTCCCACATGCGGCAGAACCGCTCCCCGTGGCTGCGGCGGAACGTCTGCCGAGACGCCTGGAATCGCCGGTTCCACTCCCGCAGGGTAGACGCGTAGTGGCGCCGCCATACTTCCATGTCGCTCAGGACCAGGCCGCTGCGCTCGATGGCGCGCACCACCTCGGAGGCGGCCGGAATGTATCCGCCGGGAAAGATGTGGCGCGCTATCCAGGCATTGGTGGGCAAGGGCGGTCCGGTAATTCCTATCGTATGGAGTAGCGCGACGCCGTGCGGCGCCAGCAGGGCGCTGACCTGGTCGAAGAAGCGGCCGAAATTGCGCCGGCCGACGTGTTCGAACATGCCCACGGAGACCACGGCGTCGTATTGGCCGCGATGACGCCGATAGTCTTCCAGCCTGAATTCCAACCGCCCGGCCAGGCCCCGCCGTTCGGCTTCGACGGTGGCGACGCGAATCTGCTCGCTGGAAAGCGTGAGACCCGTGACATCCACGTCGGCGTGCTCGGCCAGGTACATGGCGAGGCTGCCCCAGCCGCTGCCGATGTCCAGCACCCGGGCCCCCGGCGCGAGGCGAAGCTTGTTGCGGATGTGTTCGCTCTTGGCAAGCTGGGCCGCCTCCAGGGTCATGTCGGGCGCCCGGAAATAGGCGCAGGAGTAGTGCATGTTCCGGTCGAGAAAGGCGCGGAACAGGGCTTCGTCCAGATTGTAGTGATGGCTGACGTTGCGCAGGCTCGCGCGCACGGTGTTCCAGGATCCGACGAGCGTGGCCACCGGTCCCATCAGGGCGGCGACGGCTCTGTGGGAGACGGCGGACCCGAGGTTGCTGCGGAGGATGGTGAGGAGGTCGATCAGTTCGCCTTCCTCGACATCCCACTCCTCGTCCATGTAGGTCTCCCCGAGGTTCGCCTCCGGGTTCAGGAGCAGCTTGCGCATCGTTCGTGGCTTGCGAACGATCCAGGTGGCTTTGGGATCGCCGCCCCCGAATGTCCGACGCGCGCCATCGGGGGTGACAAGCGTCAACGTTCCGCGGCGCACATGCTTTTGCAGAAGCTCGGCGAACATGTCCGAAGAGGTTATGGCAGTCGATCTTGTCTAGCAAATGCGCGAACGCGGCGTCGCGGACGGAAAACGGGGGTCTCAACCGGCTTCCAGGCTCTTCACCACCTGCTTCGCGGCCGGTGTCTCGGCCCGGTTTCTTGTCTTGCGAGGAGGATCCCTCGCAAGACAGAGCCTTCAGCCTGGAAGCGCGACGGGATGACCCCTCGCAAGAAGTTGCGCCGGCACATCGATGTCCGCGCCGACGCTCGCGAGGCGTTCCGGCACGTTCACGTAGCCGCGTTCGATGAAACGGGTGCCGAAGATCGTGCTCTCGCCGTCGGCGATCAGCGCCGCCAGCAGATAGGCGAACCCGGCGCGCAGATCGGGAATCTCGATCTGCCGTCCGGCGAGCGGCGTGGCGCCTTGGACGATGGCGCTGTGGGGAAAATTTCGGTCGGTGAACCGGCACGCCTTGCCGCCGAGGCAGTCCGTCGTCAGCGCGATGTTGGCGCCCATATCGTTCAGGGTGCTGGTGTAGCCGAATCGCTTTTCGTAGACGGTTTCGTGCATGACGGAGACGCCATCGGCCTGCGTCAGCAGCGTGACCATCGGTTGCTGCCAGTCCGTCATGAAGCCGGGGTGCACATCGGTCTCGATGTGGATGGGTTCGAGCGGGTCGCGGGCGCGGAAGAAGGTAATGGCGCCGGCGTCCACTTCGAACCCGCCGCCGATCTTCCGCAGGGTATTGAGGAACGTGATCATGGCGGCCTGATCCGCCCCCTCGATGCGAAGCCGGCCGTCGGTCGCGACGGACGCCATCGCAAAGGACGCCACTTCGATGCGGTCGCGAACCGGGTCATGGCGCGCCCCGCGAAGCTGTCCGACCCCCTCGATGACGATCTTTCTGTCGGTGTCGATCTGTATGAGGGCCCCCATCTTCTGCAGGAAGAGCACCGTATCGACGATCTCCGGCTCAACCGCCGCGTTGTTGATCACGGTGGTCCCTTCGGCTAGGCATGCCGCGAAGATCGCGTTCTCCGTGGCGCCGACGCTGGGGTAGGGGAGCGCCAGCACGGTGCCGCGAAGCCGATCGGCCCGGGCTGTGTAGCCGTCGTCATCTTCGTCGATCTCCGCGCCCATCTTCCTCAGCAGGTCGATGTGGAAGTCGATGGGCCGCTCCCCGATGTTGCAGCCGCCGACCACGGGAACGCGGGCCATGCCCTCCCGATGGAGCAGGGGGGCGATCAGGAGGACGGGAATCCGGTTGACGCCGGAATAGCGCTCGCTGATCTCCGTCGACCCGATGCGGGGCGTCGCTATGTCTACGGCGCCGTCTTCCCGGCGGTCATGCTCCGCGCCGATTTCCGCCAGCATGTCGAGGACAATATCGATTTCGGTAATGTCCGGTACATCGTTCAGCCGGCAAGGTTCGGTCGTGAGAAGGGAGGCGACGAGTTGCTTGGTGACCGCGTTCTTCGCGGCCTGGGCGCGAATGCATCCGAGCAGCGGACGATGTCCACGTATTCGATATACGTTGAGATTGGCGTCGGACACCGATTTCGACGTCGTCTTGAGCGTCGGAAACAAGGTCGTGATTTAACGGTAAAACGGGGACGAATGGAAGTTGCATGGACCCGGATACCTCCCGTCGATCCCCGATGGCCGGTTCCACCGAACCGGGCTCAAGGCGGCACCTGCCGTTCGCCGGGTGCGCCGGAACCGTGCCAGTCGCCACCAAGGGCGAGATGCAGGTCGACGAACTGTGTCAGCCGCTCGCGCCGTACCGCAAGCAGGCTCGTTCGGGCACGGATCGCCC
>CAZFGB010000173.1:0-7877 GCA_964518405.1 uncultured Pseudomonadales bacterium
AGCAGGAGCAGTCCGGCGGCGAGCTGCACGACATCCGCTTCCATTGTATAGAGGGCGACGAGGTCGTAGCGGAAGATCAATAGCCCGGCGGCGAAGATGACGCCCCAAGTGATGGCGGTGGACGCCGCCACCCAGGCTGACCTGCTCGCGCCGGCGAAATCGTTCGCCCCGACATTGAACCCGACGCGGATGGTCGCCGCCATGCCGAGCGCCAGCGGCACCATGAACGTGACCCCGACGATGTTGAACGCGACCTGGTGCGCGGCGACGGTCTCGACCCCGAGGCGCCCGATCAGAAGCGTCGCGCCGGAAAAGAACGCCACTTCCACGAACAGCGCGAGGCCGATGGGCAGTCCCAGCCGCAGCAGGCGTGCGATCTCGGCCGGGTCCGGCCACGAGAACGCCGCGAAGACGCCGGATGCCCGCATGCGGGAGAACGACACGACGAAGATCATGACGGCCAGCGAGCAGCCCATCACGATGGCCGTGGACCAGCCGCAGCCGACGCCGCCCATGGCGGGGATGCCGAGCGCCGGCTGGCCGTGGATGAAGAGCCAGTTGAGCGGCACCTTGACGGCCAGCATGGTGAGCCCGATGATCATCGCCGGCCGCGTCCAGGACATGCCTTCGCACAGGCAGCGCAGGGCGACGTAGGCCAGCATCGCGGGCAAGCCGAGGCTCGCCGCGCGCAGATAACCGGCGGCCACCGGGATGGCGCGCTCGTCCACGCCCAGCAGCCGATACGCGGGCTCCACGTTCTGCAGCAACACGGCGACCATCGCGCCGCCGCATACCGCGATCCACAGAGCCTGTCGCACGACAGCGCCGGAGTCGCCCGCGCGTCCCGCGCCGTGCAGTTGCGACACGGAGGGCGTCACCGCCATCACGATCCCGGACATGAGCAGCATCAGCGGCCAGTACAGGTTGCCGCCGAGCGCGATGCCCGCGAGGTCGGTCGCGCTCACGCGCCCCGCCATGATGGCGTCGGCGACCCCCATGCCCATCTGCGCGAGCTGCGTCACGATGATGGGCACGGCGAGCACGCCCAGAGAGCGGAACTCCGCTGGCCAGCGATTCATGGGAAGCGTCGGTGATGGAGAGAACCGGCGCATGCTACAACAGCACTAAGCGGATCAGTGCCCGCTTGGGGACGCCTGCGAATGTCGTTGGCGGGGCAGCGGGAAAGTTACGACATCTCTTACCTGAAATGCGGCGATTCGCCGAGCGAGGAATGGATCGATGGCGGTTGGCCGGCGGACTGTTCCTCCGCTATCTTCTGGTGTCCATTCGCCCCTGGCTGCCCATGGTAAGCTTCCTCGCGACGCAATTCCGCCTTGCCCGAGCGGAACTTCGGTGCCTGGCTTGCGGAGAGAACATGAGAAGGAGGAACCGGCGTAGACGCCGCATACAGTGCGAGTTGCCGGACGACAGCCTCATGCACCTTGCGGAACAAGTCGAGTACCACGGCAGCGGCGAGCATAAGTCCCACCCCAGTCCTGCCGGACCTCCGGCGCTTCGAACCGACGCCACGCCATGCGACCCTGCCATCGATTGGGTGGACATCGGCAACGCCCTCGCCGAAGGCGTCCGCCGCGGCTGCGTCAGCGAGGCGACCGAGCAGGGTTTTCCTAAATACGTCTGGGCGTGGCTCGACGGAGATCTCTACGAAGCGCGGCATCTGAACGGTTTTGCAGGCAAGTACAAAGGTTACCGGCTCGAACCGCCGGAGTATCCCCGAGATCCGGACCGTCGCCTCGACTGGCCCCTGCCGTGATGGATTTCCATATCGAATGGAAGGATGCGCCGGGTGTGCGCGATCCCGTGCTAGCACGCACTTGGTGCGCTCTCACGATCCGCATCCACGGCGAACCGATCACCCGTGTCTTCGACCGTCGCACCAAGGGTTGGCGCGACAGCGTCCACGGTGCCGTCTTCCCGCTTTGCGCCTGGCTTGTCGACAATCTCTGGTTCTTCCTGTACGAGCCCTACCGGTGGCCCGTCCCCTATGGCTCCCGCGACCTTGCCAGGAACGATGTCGACCGTCCGTGGGTCCGGCGCCACAGCCTCCTTGCGGCCCGCGAGGGTGGGGCGCTCCCGGATCTCACTGTTTTCCGGGATGGCGATGCGGTGCTGGCCCGTTGGCTCCAGGATGGCGGTGACGCGTCCCATCCGTTCCTGCGATTCGTCCAGGAAGGACAGGCGCACCTGTCTCCCGAATCCGTCCGTGCCGGCATCGAGAAGTTCGTCGAGACCGTGTTGGAACGGGTCTCGGATATCTCCCATGCCGAAGTTGCGCAACTACGTGACGATTGGGCCGATCTTCATCGGCTGACCCCCGACGAAACCAACCTCTGCGCATGGTCCGCGCGCCTCGGCATCGACGCGCACTACGACGATGAACTCCCCGACAGGGAGGCGGAGCGACTGAAGTCGGCGATTCGAAGGCTTGAGGGCCGCATTGCTGCCGACCTGCTCGATGCCACTGCGATCGGAACAGTCGCCAACGACGTCCACTGGATCGATGGAGCCCACCGCCGGACCCGGACGGCACGCCGCACCTCCGCTGTAAACGCGCTTCGTGGCCAATCGTGGCAGGACTCGCTCGACCACCATGATCGGACCGCTTACGCCGCAGGCTACCGTCAGGCGCGCGTGTTGCGCGAACGGTCGGGACTCGGCACCGACGGGGTTGTCGACCTCGAACGCCTAATGCGGCGCCTCGGCTGGGCGGACGCGCCCATGGTCGCCACGGACACGGCGCCCTCGGCTAGTGTGTACGCGGTAGTGGACTACGGTGGTGACAAAGCCCCGGTTGCAGCCGCGTATCCATCGGCACAGCAGGCATCGGAACGCTTCCTCCTCGCGAGATCCCTATTTCTCCAAGTTTGTTCCTCCAGATCAGAGCGGCGTTTGGTTACCGCATCCCATACGTGGGACCAGCGTGCCTCGCGTGCCTTCGCTGCAGAACTGCTCGCCCCCGCCGACGCGCTCCAACAACGCATTTGCGGCGAGGCGGTTTCTCCCCGGGAAGTGGCGCAGTACGCTGACGAGTTCCTCGTAGATCCCGCGCTGGTCGAACGTCAGCTCGAAAACCACGCATTGGCTCGCGTCGACCGCGGCCGGCCGGATCTGCGCCAGTGGTGAAGAACGTTAAGGCGGTGTGAACCCCGCCTGAACAGTCGCTAACCAAAGCCGCCGAGCGCGATGCCCGCGAGGTCGGTCGCGCTCAAGCGCCCCGCCATGATGGCGTCGGCGACCCCATGCCCATCTGCGCGAGCTGCGTGCGCGCCGAGCGTGCGGAACTCCGCCAGCGCCGGCCAGCGATTCATGGGATGCATTCGGGTCTTGAGCGAAAGGCGGCGCATACTACAACACGGACGGACGAAGGTTGGACCGGGACGACGCGAGGTTGGTTCCCGTTCCGGCCGGGTGCTGCGCCTCGCCACGGACCATGCCCGACCGCGGCTCCCCGACGGTGACTCCGGGATATTTCTCACTCGAAAAGCGGCGATTCGCCACGCGAGGAAGGGTCGATGGCTGTTGGCTGGCAGCCTGTTGCCCCGCTACTGTCGAGGCGGTGGAATCCGACCCGACGTACAAACAGATATTTGCCCACGAGTTCATGGTCGAGGAACTGATGCGGTGGTTCGTGGCCGACCTCCACGGCGCGCGCGAACTCGTTGATGCGCTCGATTTCGGGAAGATGCTGCGATTGCATGAGCAGTCCGTGACCGGACCTGCGGAAGTACCGCGCCGGTACGCCGACGATATGGTCTGGCGGGTGCTGTTTCGCGGCCGCTCGGAAGACGAGGGTGGCGATGCGTGGCTGTACCTTGTCTTGGTGCTCGAGTTCCAGGCAGAGGTGAACCACCTGATGCCGCTACGCATTCGCAACTACGTCGACAACTTCCACATGGAGCAATGGCGGGGTAAGTATTTCGGCTCCACCAGTCGATTGTCTCCGGTCCTGCCGATCGTCATCTACAACGGCAACTCGCGCTGGAGTGCGGCGCTCCGGGTGATCGACCTGGTGACGCCGGGCGCATCGGAGGCCGGGGACGGGATTCCAAGTATCGCGTCGCGAGCGGACTCCCTGTTCGCGGGCGACGGCTACCTGCTGCTTGACACGCATCGGGTAGCGGCGGACGATTTGCGGATGGACAACGCTGCGGCGCTGCTGGCGGGGTTGGAGAATCCATCGCTTGATCGGGTCGGGGCACAGGTGGCGGCGTTGCGCCAGCGGCTGGACGCGCCGGAACTCGCGCCGCTGAAAGAGCTGATGATGCTGTGGGCGCAGCGCGTGTCTGAGCGGCGGTTGAATCTGGACTTGGGGATCGAAGACATGGCGGAAGTGGACCGGTTACACGAGTCGGGCGAACTGGAAGTTCGCTTCACGGAGCGCGCTTTGGCGGAGCGGGAGAAGCTTCGCGCCGAAGGCATGGAGCGGGGCGTCGCCGCCGAGCGGGATCTGCTGCGCCGGCAGGCGGCGCGCAAGTTCGATGCGGGCACGGCGGAGCGCTTGGCGGACCTGCTGGTGCCAATCGACGATCCCGAGCGCCTGGTTGAAATGGGGGTCTGCATCATCGACTGCGCCAGCGGCGACGAACTGATCGCGCGAGTCGGCGCCATGGCCGGTCCGGTTCCTGACGGCGGGTAGTCGGCAAGTCGCCTGGGCAGCCGCTCGCGATGCTCCCCGGAAGCCAGTGATGCCTCAGGCACCCACATTCGACGACCGGTTCATCGAAGTCTTCGAGAACGTCGCCGGGATGCGTTCCGACATCCACCACCTGGACGCCGACGTTTCGAGTCTCAAGGCCGACATGTCCAGTCTGAAGTCAGACGTCTCGACCCTCAACGTCGATGTGGCGGTCCTGAAGACAGACGTCTCGGCCCTGAAATCCGAGGTGTCCGAACTCAAGACCGACGTGTCCGGCCTCAGCAACGACATGACCGGGATGGAAGGCAGGCTGCATTCCCGCGTGAACAGGCAGGTTTGGACGGCGATGAGCGTCATGGCGGCCCTCGTGGTCGCTTCAGTCGGCCTGACAGGCTACTTCGTCAAGATCCTGGTCTAGCCTAGCCGCGGGACGCGATTACCGCAGTCTCGCGCGTACAAAAAACCACGCATTGGCTCGCTTCGACCACGGCCGGCCGAAGTGACGCTGAACTGGCGCACGCTGCTCGACTGGACGGCGGGCATGGCGCCGGAGGGCGCGCCGGTGTGGCTTCGCGCCGACAACGCCTATTACAAGGGGGAGTTGGTGCGCGAATGCGCCGCCCGCGGCTGGGACTACTCGATCAGCCTGACGCACGACGGCTGGCGCAAGCCGGTGCTGGAGCAGCTGGAGGGACTGCCGGACTCGGCCTGGACGGACATTGGCATGGAGGAGGAGGCGATCTTCGCCGCCCATCGCCCGAACGGATGGGAGCGCGAGCAATACTACGTCGTGATCCGACGCAGCATCCAGGGCGGCCAGCTGCTGCTGGTGCCGCACCACACCGTGATCCTAGTGTCGCGCAACGACCTAATCTGAAAGAGCTGGTGCATCGTCACCGGGGCAAGCAGGGCCGGGAGAACGCCTTCAAGGGTCCGCTCACCGACATGGACCTGCACCATCCGCCGTGCCGGTCGTACCGGGCCAACCAGGCGTTCTACGCCTTGGGGCAGATCGCCCAGGTCCTGCTTCGGGCGGTGCAGTACGCCGCGCTGCCGAAGAGCGCGCGGCGCCACGGCATCCGCTTGGTGATACGCTACGTGATGCGCACGGCGGCATACATGGTCCGCACAGCGCGCCGGGTGTGCGTGCGCTTCGCGAAAACGAACTTCCGGCTGGACTGGCTGTACCACGCCATGATCTCGCTGGAGGCTCGCGCCCCGCCGCCCGCGACGCTGGCCTGATCCCCCGAAACCGCCCGACGCCGCCCCGCGGCGGGGACGCGCTCGCGCGCGTCTCGACATCGACGCTCCCGCAGGCCGGATCGGCCGTCCATTTGGAGCGCCGCGCCCGCGCCCGGCTCCCGCGCGCCGCCGTCGCCAACCTCCGTCGCGAAACAGCGCCAACCGCCAAGCATCCGCTCCTTATCCGGGGATTGGGACGGTACGGCTGCCACCCCTGAAGTCCCGACGGTACGACCTGTAGAATCTTTGGCATGCCACCCAGCAGGAAATCCAAGCGCGCGCGCCGACGGCAGCGGTCGGCAGCGAGGACCCCCGCGCCGCAGCCGGCAAGCGCCGTTGAGGCCAGCGAATCGCAACCGGCCCGATCGACGTGGGAAGGCTTGGCCGTGTGGCTGCATCGGCCTGCTGCGGCGGGGCTCGCGCTCTGTGCAATGGTCGCTGTCAGCTACTACCCGGCGCTCTCGGCCGGATTTGTCTGGGACGACGTGATCTTTGTCGAGGAGCCTGCCGTTCACGCCTGGTCCGGCCTGTGGAACATCTGGTTCTCGCCGGCGGATATCGAGAGGGAAGAGCACTACTGGCCGATCACTTACACGACGTTCTGGCTGGAGCACAAGCTCTGGGGCCACGCTCCGTTTGGCTATCACTTGGTCAACGTCCTGCTTTACATGGTCAACGTCCTGCTGCTGTGGGCCATGCTGCGGCGTCTTGCCGTGCCGGGTGCTTGGGCCGCGGCCGCGGTATTCGCGGTCCATCCGATGCATGTCGAGTCGGTGGCCTGGGTCATGGGACGCAAGGATCTGCTCTCCGGCTTTTTTTATATGGCCACAGCGCTTTGCTGGATCCGTTTCATGAGAGACGCCGGCGGTGGCTGGCCCGACTCCCGCGACCCGCCGGCGCAGGGGAAACACTTGCCTTCGCGGTCCCCCTCGTGGCGCTACCCGCTCGACCTCATCGCCCCGCGTCCCGGACTTTACCTGGCGGCGCTCGGACTGTTCGTGGCGGCCATGCTCTCAAAGACGGTGGCGATCACCCTCCCTGCCGCGTTCGCGATCTGCACTTGGTGGAAGCACGGGCGAGTGACATGGATGGATGTGTCGCGAATCGCCCCCTTTTTCCTGGTCGCGTTGTTCATCGCCATCGCCGACCTGTCCTACTACGCATCGAGCTGGCTAATCGACTTCGACTACGGGTTTGCCGAGCGGACGCTGATCGCCGCGAAGGCCCTGTGGTTCTACGTCGGCAAGCTGGCCTGGCCCACCGATCTGGCGGTCGTCTATCCGTTGTGGGACATCGACGCCGGCGACCCGCTCGCTTGGAGCTACCTGGTCGCCGCCGTCGCGGCCGCGGCGCTGCTCTGGTACGGCCGTCATCGGCTGGGAAGGGGGCAACTCGCTGGCGCGTTGTTCTTCGCCGTGACGTTGTCGCCGGTGCTGGGTTTCGTGGACTTCAGCTACATGCGGTATTCCCTGGTCGCCGAACGCTACGCGTACCTGGCCGGAATCGGCGTCGTGGCGGTCGTCGTCGGTGCCGCCGCCCTCGGCGCGGGCAGTCTCCCGAACTTTCTCAAGGTGGGCGCAACGGGTGTTCTCCTCGCTATTCTCGTGGTTTTCGGAAAACTGACTTGGGAAAGGGCCAGCGTATATCGAGACAACATTTCGTTCTATACGCACATTGTTTCTGTC
This sequence comes from uncultured Pseudomonadales bacterium, assembly GCA_964518405.1. Taxonomy (GTDB): domain Bacteria; phylum Pseudomonadota; class Gammaproteobacteria; order Pseudomonadales; family Azotimanducaceae; genus VXNE01. The sequence continues at coordinate 7,585 of CAZFGB010000173.1, forward strand.
AATCCGGAGGCGCGTTACGTGCGCTCGAACCTGGCGGTCGCCCTGATCAAGGCTGGACGGCTGGCGGAGGCGCATGCCGCCAGCCGCATCGCAGTCGAACAAACCCCTGATCACCCCGGGGCCCATGCCGTTCTCGGTGCATCGCTCTTGGCCCTGGGTCGCTGCGACGAGGCCGGGAACAGTTTCCAGCGCACGCTGGAACTTGACCCTGGTCACGGGGACGCACGCCATAACATGGCCAGTTCGCGCCGATGTCAGGGGCGCTTGGTGGAAGCGGTCAAGTGGTATCGCAA
>CAZFGB010000174.1:0-40409 GCA_964518405.1 uncultured Pseudomonadales bacterium
CGTCCCTTCCCTGTTGCCTGACCCAGCCCCAGTTGCGACCCGATTGTTCGCCGGCGACGAGTCCTTTCTCGCAGACCACGACATCCACGTCCTCCCGGGCCAGGAACCAGGCGGTGGAAATCCCGATGATGCCGCCGCCGATGATGACGACATCCGCTGCCGGCGGCACGGTGTCCGGCGCGGCGAAGCTGCGTCTCCAGGTCCGGGAAACGAGGTCGGCAGGGACGGATTCAGTCATGACGTCGCGCATATCTCCCACGAATCGCTTGCCGGAGCAACATACAATGCGAGCGTCCGGGGCGGGTGACCAAAAGCATGGCTGAAAACAGCAAATACGACGCCGTGATCATCGGCGGCGGGCACAACGGCCTCATCTGCGGCGCGTATCTCGCCAAGGCCGGACTCAGGGTCGTGGTCGTCGAGCAGCACGAAATCGTCGGCGGCGCCGCCGTCACGCAGGAGTTCCACCCCGGATTCCGCGCCTCCACGTTCTCGTACCTCATGAGCCTCCTGCATCCGAAGATCATCGCCGAACTGAAACTGCGGCGACACGGCCTCGAAGTCCTGCCCTGCTCGGACATGTTCAGTCCGCTGGAGGGCGACGACTACATCGTCTACTCGGACGATATCTCGCGCACCCAGGCATCCTTCGCGCGGTTCAACGCCCACGATGCCGCGATCTACCCCGAGTTCAACGCGTACCTGTACGAAGCGGCGGAAGTGATTCGAAAACTGCTGTTCGAAACGCCGCCGGACCCGACCAGGAGAGACTGGAAGACGTACAAGCAGATCGGGTCGCTGCTCTGGAAGTACCGGAAGATCGGCGGCAGGTTTTTCCAGATCTACGACATCCTCACCATGAGCGCCGACGACTACCTGAAGCGCTGGTTCGAGGACCCGCGCATTCGTGCCGTTCTGGCCTACTACGCATCCATCGGCACCTTCGGCGGCCCGAAAACCCCCGGCTCCGCGTACGTGATCATGCATCACATCATGGGAGAGCATGAGGGCGCCGGCGGCTGGGGCTTCATCCGCGGCGGCATGGGGAAGATCACCGAGGCGATCGCCGCTTCGGGACGACTGGACGGACTCGAGATCGTGACCGGTGCCTGGGTCGAGCGGGTGAAGGTCGACAACGGGCGGGTCACGGGGATCGCCACGAGAGACGGACGCGAATTCGATGCCAACATCGTGGTTTCCAACGCGAGCGCGAAGGCGCTCTACCTCGGCATGATCGGAGAACGGCACCTGCCTGACGAGCTGCTGCGGGACATCCGCAACATGCGCACCTTCTCGACCGCGTTCAAGATCAACATCGCCTGCGACCGCCCGCCGCGCTACCCCGGTCTGCGGAAGGCCGTCGACGCCGGCGCCCTGGGCGATTTCTCCTATCCCACCTACGTCCATTGCGCACCGGACATCGACTACCTGGAACAGGCCTACGACGACGCGAAGCACGGGTGGTACTCGTCGAACCCTTTCATGACGCCGGTAGTGCCCACCATCGTCGACGACACGCTGGCGCCGGAAGGCAAGCACGTGGTCAACCTCTTCGGCGGCCACGCGCCCTACGAACTGAAGAACGGCCGCTGGGAGGACGAAAAGGAGAACTTCACCCGAAACGTGTTCAGGACTCTGGACCGGTTCGCGCCCGGTTTCTCGGACGACATCATCGGTACGGAAGTCATGGTGGCCCCGGACATCGAAGCCAGGGTCAACCTCCCCCAGGGCCACATCTTCCACGGCGAGCTGGCACTCGATCAACTCTTCTTCAAGCGCCCCGCGCCCCACTACGCGGACTACCGGGGGCCGCTCGGGGGCTTGTACATGTGCGGGTCGAGTTGCCATCCCGGAGGCGGGGTCTCGGGCATCCCGGGCCACAATGCCGCCAGGGAAATCCTCAAGGATTTGCGCACGCAGGCGCTGCGTCGCTGAAACGTCAGCCGTTCACTTGATGCGCGAACCCACTGATTCCGCCGAAGTGTTGCAACTCGAACTGCCGACTCCCGCGGACCTGCGGTAGACTGGGCCGTAAGCCAATCCAGTGACGGCAACCCTACCAACGATGTCAGCCGGGCGAGCCCAAGGCCGATCAACGTGGCCAGAGACTGCTATCAGCGTCCGGCATCCCCCATCCGAACTTCCACTTCCCGAGACGACCGATCTGTACCGGCGCACCGTCGCCTCGCAGTTGGACGCCAAAGGGCGAGCTCGGCTTGGCCAGTTTATGACCCCCGCGTCCATCGGGCGTTTCATGGCGACCCTTTTCCGCTCCGTGTCGCCATGCATGAAGATTCTCGATCCCGGTGCCGGGGTTGGCACTTTGACCGCCGCAGTCGCAGAACGCGTATGCGCCACCGATGAAGTTTCCAAAGTTGACTTCGTCAGTTACGAGATCGACCCGGTGCTGATCGGCTACCTTGAATGCACGCTCAAGCGAGCGACTAGTGACTGTCGCCGAGTTGGCATCCGAGCCAGCGTGAAACTCGTCAACGAGGATTTTGTGCTCACGCCACCCGGGCAATCCGACCTGTTCCGGCGATCCGAAGACCCGTGTTTCACGCATGTCATCATGAACCCTCCATACCGCAAGATCGCATCGATATCGAGGCACCGCGCCGCCTTGAGACATGCCGGGATTGAGACCTCCAACCTCTACACCGGATTCATGTTTCTCGCCGCCCAAAGCCTGCGGGAAGGTGGAGAGATGGTCGCCATCGTGCCCAGGTCGTTTTGCAACGGGCCGTATTTCAAACCATTCAGAGAGCAATTCCTCTCGATGATGACCCTTCGCCACGTCCATGTGTTCGAAGCCCGAGATCATGCTTTCGGGGACGACGATGTGCTCCAGGAGAACATTATCGTCCACGCCATCAAGGGTGCTCCTCCATCGAACATCAGCATCACGGCCAGTTCCGACTCCACTCTCGACGACATGACGGAACGTGTCGTTTCCCCTGATCGCCTTGTTCGTCCAGGCGATCCCCAGCGATTCGTGCACATACCCGTGAACGAGATCGAACAAGGCATCGCAGATCGGATGTCCCGGTTCACTGCAACCTTGGACGAACTGGGAATCCAGGTATCCACAGGTCCAGTAGTCGACTTTCGGCTCAAGCGTCACCTCATTTCCGAACCCGCGCCCGGCACAGCGCCAGTGCTCTATCCCACCCACTTTCAGGGTGGATCGGTTTGCTGGCCGAAACAAACTCGGAAGCCAAATGCGATCAACGTGTGCGCGGAGAGTGCCAAGTGGTTGTGGCCCAATGATGGCAATTTCGTCGTAACTAGGCGCTTCACATCCAAGGAAGAACGCCGCCGGATCGTCGCGTCGATCTATCCAGGCAACCTACCAAGCGAATTGGTCGGTTTCGAGAACCACTTGAATATCTACCATGAGAATCATCGAGGTCTGTCTCGTAGCCTCGCGGTCGGCTTGACCGCCTACCTCAACAGCACTTTGGTGGACAGCTATTTCAGGCAATTCAGCGGCCACACGCAGGTCAACGCGACGGATCTGCGTTCGCTACGATATCCGGACGCCGATACACTCGAACGTATCGGTACCAACACCGATGGGCGCCAGCTCTCGCAGCACGGCATCGACGAGATCATTGAGGTGGAGGTGACCCACATGGCAGGCGAAGAGAATCCGCTTGCTGCACAGCGCAAGATAGACGAGGCGCTTGAAGTATTGAAGGCGCTTGGCTTGCCTCGCGGCCAGCAGAACAGGCGTTCGGCGCTCACGCTCCTTGCTCTCCTGGACCTCAGGCCCTCGGGCGAGTGGGCCGACACCAACCAACTCCTGATCGGCATCACGCCCGTCATGGACTACATTCGCGAGCACTACGGCCAAGCGTACGCTCCCAATACGAGAGAAACGATCCGACGCCAGACCATGCATCAATTTGTGGAGGCTGGCGTCGCAGTCTACAACCCGGACAATCCCGCGCGCCCGGTCAACAGCCCGAAGGCCTGCTACCAGATCAGCGACGAGGCCGCTGCCGTGATTCGCCGTTACGGCTCGAACGACTGGCAAGCCTCGCTCGAGGCTTGGCTAGAAGAGCAAAAGACTCTCGCCGAACGATGGGCAAGACATCGCCAGATGGAAATGATCCCGGTCAAAATCACCGACGACCAGCGAGCATACCTAACCCCCGGCCGTCACTGTGAATTGATTCAGCAGATCATCGAATCCTTCGCGCCCCGATTCTCTCCCGGCGCGGAAGTCATCTACATCGGCGATGCCGGAAAGAAGACGGGCTATTTCGACGCTGAACGCCTTGCGGGACTCGGCGTCACGGTGGACAAACACGGCAAGATGCCGGATGTCGTTCTGTACGACGCCGACAACGACTGGCTCCTGCTTGTCGAATCGGTCACCAGTCACGGGCCAGTCGACGCGAAACGCCACAATGAACTCGCGGCGCTATTCTCTTCGGCGACTTCAGGCTTGGTCTATGTCACCGCCTTTCCGTCCCGAGCCGAGATGTCTCGCTACCTCGCTGACATTTCTTGGGAGACAGAAGTTTGGTGCGCGGACGCGCCCAGCCACCTCATCCACTTCGACGGCAACCGGTTTCTCGGACCGTACACACCCAGCGGGTCGTAGTCCTCAAACAAGAGTGCCCTTCCACTCATCGTCGGACTCCTCGAAGCGCCACTCTCGACCCACGCAAAGGGCGCGCCGTGGCCAAGGACTCTCGCATGTAAGGTTCGGATACAGCACGAAGTCATCTCCCAACTGAGATGGCAGGTTTGCCGCATCCGCCCGGGATGCCAACACTGCGGACACATGCTCCACACTCCCGTCAATGAACGGCTTCACAGGCCCAGCCCGAATGAGCGACACCGTCACGTACATTTCAAACCAACGTTGGTGAGTATTGATCGCGAATTCGCGCTTGAAGTTCGAGTCTGCGAAATCTCGAAAGTCCGACCAAAGATCCTCGCAGTGCGCCCGTGCTTTTGCGCAGGCAACGTCGAAACCGTCTCCTTTGGGCACGCACATGTTCTCGTAGACTCTGGAAGCATTGGCTCGGAAGAGTGTCGTAGAAGAGACCACCCACTGTTCCACCCCTTTTGCGTAACGTTAGCTCGCCCGACCCGCCGAGCCGTCGGCGAGGCCTGGGCTTGTCGCATGCCTGCAGCGGCAATGCGGAATCAGGCTACGCCACGAGCTTTACCGGCTTTGTCCAGATCGTACGTCGCCTGCAGGCTCAACCACAGTTTCGGCGATGTTCCCAAGACATCGGCGAGATCGAGCGCGGCAGCTGCGGTCACGCCACGCTTGCCCTTGATGAGTTCGTTCAGCCGCGTGGTCGTCCAGCCGAGTTGCTTGGCCATCGCCGTCTGGGTGATGCCGGCCGGCCGGAGAAACTCCTCGAAAAGAATCTCCCCGGGATGAAATGGATTTTTCGGTTGTCTCGCCATGGGTCTGCCCTGTCAATGGTAGTCAGTGATCCGAACATCGAAGGCATTGCCGTTCAGCCAACGAAAGACCAATCGTCACTGGTCGTTGACCCTGATCGGATGGTAGCTTGCTCCTGAAATGCAGACAAAACGGGTCCTGGTCGTTGGAGGCGGGTCATCGGGCTGGACGGCCGCGGCCTACCTGAACGCGGCGCTCAACACCGACGGCAGGAAGTTCGCGGACATCGGCCTGGTCGAGTCGCCGGACATTCCCCGCATCGGCGTCGGCGAGGCCACGATTCCCAACATCCGGAGCACCCTGGCGGCGATCGGCATCGACGAGACCGACTTCCTCAAGGCCGCGGACGGCACGTTCAAGCAGTCCATACGGTTCGTGAACTGGCTGAACGGACCGGGCGACGGCAACGGCGCCGATTCGATCCAATCACGACGAACTGTCCAGGGACTGATCGCTCCCGGCGGCCGCGCGCGCCGCGGGTTCTTTCACCACCCGTTCAGCCGCTACAGCTCGGGAACCGACGACGCGGGCCGCAGGTGGCTGATGAGCGACCGCTCCGTGCCTTTCATCAATACGGTCTCCGCGCAGCCGGTGCTGTGCGAAATGGGGCTTGCGCCGAAGACGCTCGGCAACCGGGAGGCGGGGCTGTCGCTCGACTACGCGTTCCACATGGACGCGCAGAAATTCGCGCACCAGTTGACCGCGCACGCGACGGCCCGCGGCGTCGAACATCACCTCGATCATGTCGTCGACGTCGACATGCATGAGAACGGCCATATCGCCGCCGTACGGACGAAGGCGGGCAAGCGGCTCGAAGCGGACCTCTTCATCGACTGCACGGGTTTCGCGGCGCGACTCATCGGGGCGAAGCTCGGGATCGGTTTTTCGGACTGCTCGCATTGGCTGCTCTGCGACCGGGCGATCACCATGAACGTGGCCTACGACCACCACTACCCGGGGTACGTGCGCCCATACACCACCGCGACCGCGCTCTCGGCCGGCTGGGTCTGGGATATTCCGCTGCAGACCCGGCGCTCGCTCGGCTACGTGCATTCGAGCGCCTTCATCAGCGAGGAGGACGCGGAAAGAGAGCTGCGCGCATTCGAGGGCGACCACGCGGAGTCGCTGCCGTCGCGCCTCGTCAGGTTCCAAGTGGGACGGCGTCGGCGGCAGTGGGCGAGGAACTGCGTAGCCATCGGACTCTCCGGCGGATTCATCGAGCCGCTGGAATCGACCGGGCTGTATCTCAGCCAGATCGCAAGCTCCGTGCTGGCCGAGCACTTTCCGTACGGGGACGACCTCGCGCCGCTCGCCTTCCGGTTCAACCGGATCATGGCGAACCGCTTCTACGAGATCCTCGACTTCATCAACATGCACTACTGCACGACGCGCCGGCGGGACACGGAGTTCTGGCGCGAAGTCGCGCGCCCGGAACGGATCAACGACCGGCTCAAGGCGAAGTTCGAGTACTGGCGCATCAAACCCCCGTCGATCTCGGATTTCGAAGACCAGTTTTTCCCGGGGCAACCGGACGCATCCGCGGAATCGGGTGAAGACGGCAGGTATCCCATCGACACCGGCCGCCTGTGGAACCACTACAGTTACGAGACGGTGCTCTACGGCATGGACTTCCTGCGCGACGAATGCCGCACTTGGTACGGCGATCGGCGGCCGCGCCCCGCGGTGCTGCAAAAGGTCCTCGACGCCGTCAACACCGGACCGCAGAAGCTGCCTCTCCACGACACCTGGCTGAAGCGCGTGGTCGGCATGGAAGACTACTGATGTCGTTCAAGGATGCGCTGAAGACGCGGGACTTCGTCGTTACGGCCCACGTCAACATGTCCCGCGTGCCGGACGCCCAGTCCCGGGTCCGGCAGGGCGACACCCTGCGGGAAGCCGTGGACGCCGTGCAGGTCACCGACAATCCCGGCGCCGAGGCGCACATGGCGGGCCTCGCGGCCTCGGCGCTGCTGCTGGCCGAAGGCATCGATCCGATCCTGCACATGACGTGCCGCGACCGGAATCGCATCGCCCTGCAAAGCGACCTGATCGGCGCGGCCGCGCTCGGCGTGACCAGGGTGCTGCTGATGCGCGGCGACCGCGCCCCGGACCACATGAAACCCAGGGTGCGGGGCGTCTTCGATACCCAGGCGAGGGAGTTGATGGCTTTCGCGCGCCAGTTGAGAGATGAGAAGGACGTCCCGCTCGTTACCGATTTCCTGATCGGGGCGACGGCCACGGTCTTCGATCCCGACCCCGCCTGGAACCCGGTCAATCTCACGTCGAAATGCGACGCCGGCGCGAACTTCGTCCAGACGCAGCTCTGTTTCGACATGGATACCGTTCGCAACTACATGCGGCGCATGGTCGCTTCCCAGTTGACGCATCGGCTGAGTTTCCTCATGGCATTGTCGCCGCTACCGTCGGCCGAGGTCGCGTATTGGGTCAGGGACAACGTGAGGGGCGCTCTGGTGCCGCCGTCGATCGTCCACAGAATCGAGCAGGCAGCGAATGCCGAGCGCGAAGGCATCGAGATCTGCTCCGAGATGATCGACGAACTGGCCACGATCCCGGGGGTTTCCGGCGTCAACCTGCTGTCGCTCGGCAGCCTCGAAGCGATACCCGCCGCGATCGAGGCTTCGGGCGCGCGCGCCACTGTCCTGTAACGCCGGAGAACCGAGATTCCAGATCACCTGCCGCAGCAGCAACTGTTTCAGCAGGCACAGAAGTTCCTGCAGGCAGGCGAGGCCGAGTCCGCCCGGAAGATCTGCGCCATCGTCCTGGACCACTACCCCGACGATGCCAACTTCCTGTGCCTGTCGGCGCGCGCACTGACGAGGCTCGGTCGTCTCGACGAGGCGGACCGCGACGTCGAGAAGGCGCTTTCCCTCTTCCCGGAACTCGACCGCGCGCACGAAGCGCGAGGCGATCTGCTCATCGCGAAGGGCGAACTGCCTGCCGCGACGGAGGCTTTCGAAGAGGCGCTCAGACTCAACCCCGGACGGCAACAGACACGCATGAAACTCGGCCGACTCCTCATGCGCATGGGCCACGTGGACAAGGCCAAGACGCTCCGCGGCGAGTTCCTGAGAATGGGTCAGGACAACCAGGATATCGTCCGGGCGGTGAACCTGGAGAAGGAGGAAAAGCTTGTCGAAGCCGAGCGCATCTACCGGGACGTCCTGCGCCGCCATCCCGACAATGTCTCGGCCATGCGCCTGTGGGCCCGACTCGGCTCGCGCCAGCAGCGCTACCAGGACGCCGAAACCCTGCTGAAACGCGCGGTCGAGGTGGCCCCGGACTTCAACCAGGCATGGGCGGACCTGGTCTCGGTCCAGTACGAGCAGCAGAAGCACGATGAGGCGGCGGAAAGCGCGAAGCGCCTCATCAGGCTGGATCCCCGCATTCCCAACGGCTACCTGCTGCTGGCGTCCGCCTGCGCCTCCGCCGGCAATCACGACGACGCCCTCCGCGCTTTCGACGACGCCCTCGCCATCAACCCGAAACACGTCGGCGCGCTCTGCGGCAGAGGCAACGTCTGCCGCACGGTCGGCGACCAGGCCGGCGCGATCGCCGCTTTCCGCAGCAGCATCGAGGCGAATCCACGGCACGCCGAGGCGTACTGGAACCTGGCGAACCTGAAGACGTTCCGGTTCGAGGACTCGGAAGTCGACGACATGCTGGCGCTGGTCGGGGACGAGCGCATACCGCCCGACGGTCAGGTGCAGTTGAACAACGCCCTCGGCCTCGAGTTCGAGGGCCGCAAGGATTTCGACCGGGCGTTCGAATACATCGATCGCGGCAACCGGTTGCGGCGCGAGAGCGAGTTCTACGATCGCGTCGAGAACGAGGAGATGGTCGACAACTCCATCGAGGTATTTTCGCGCCAGTTGTTCGACGACAACGCGGATCGCGGCCATCCCGATCCCGCGCCGATATTCATCGTCGGTCTGCCCCGGTCCGGTTCGACGCTGATCGAACAGATCCTGTCGAGCCACTCGATGGTGGACGGGACCCACGAGTTGCGCGACCTCGGAATGACGGTCAGATCCGACCGGTTCACCGGCGCCTTCAACCCCCGCTACCCGAAGAACCTCGAGAACATCGACGACGGCGGGTTCAGGCGTCTTGGCGGCGAATACATTCGGCGCACGCGCCGGTACCGCGGCGTTCGTCCGTTCTTTACCGACAAGAACCCCAATAACTACGCGCACTCGGGCCTGATACACCTGATCCTGCCCAACGCGAAGATCATCGACGCCCGGCGCCACCCGCTCGATAGCTGCCTCGGCAGCTACAAGCAGCTATTCGCGCAGGGGCAGCCGTTCTCCTACGACCTGGTGGAACTCGGCGAGTACTACCTGCAGTACCAGCGACTGATGGACCACTGGCGCGAGGTCCTGCCCGGGAGGGTTCTGGACGTGCGGTACGAGGAAGTCGTGGCGGACCTGGAAGGCCAGGTCCGGCGAATCCTGGAGTACTGCGGACTGCCCTGGGAAGACTGTTGCCTGCGCTTCCACGAAACCGAACGGGCGGTCAAGTCGGCGAGTTCCGAACAGGTGCGCCGACCCATCTATTCGACGGCGGTTCATACCTGGCGGCGGTACGAGGCGCACCTCGACCCTCTGATCGAGGTGCTGGAACCGCTGCTCATGGAACTGCCGAAGGAGGAGCGGCCGGTCAACCTGGGCGGCTCGGCAGCGCCGGCCTGAGTTCGCCGACTCTCCCCCCGTTACAGTAGTTCTTCGGCCATGAACCGGAGCGTTTCCGGATTCGACGAGCCGACCTTCAGCATCGTCACCGGGCTCTCCTTCCAGGCCTGCAACCGATCGCGAATCCGCTCCTTCGGGCCAACCAGCGAGATTTCGTCGCACAGTTCCCGCGGCACCGCCGCCATGGCATCGTCCCTGCGGCCGGCGAAGAACAGCTCCTGGACGCGTTCGGCCTCGGCGCCAAAGCCCATGCGCGTGATGTGATCCTTGTGCACGTTGAAGGTCTTCGCCCCCATGCCGCCGACGTAGAAGCCGACGTTCTGCCTGACCTGGTCCAGCGCGCGGTCAACGTCGTCGTCGATGATGACCGTCGCGCCCGCGGCGATCTCGAAGTCGAGGGACACCGCGTGCATGGCCGCGCTTGCGCGCGCGGAGATCTGCATGATGGACGTGCCGAGTTTGATGCGCTCTGTGCTCGCGCCGACCCAGGCGAGCGGAGTGAAGCAGTCCGAGCCGTAGATATCCGACGACCAGATCGTGTCGTAGCCGAGGGATTCCGCTTCCCTGGCCAGTTCGACGATGCGCGCGCCCCCCGCCGGTCCGAGCGGCCCGATTCCCAGTCCAAGCTTCATGCAATGCCTCCCCGGAACAAGGCCGAAAAGCTTACACTCGCATGGAACTACGCTGCCAGCGACGGGGAAGCGCCCTACCACTTCCTCACGCGTCGGCGGTCGGGGAAGCTCCCCCGGCCGAAGGCTCCCCGAGCCGCCCCATGAACAACGCGTCCAGGACCGATCGCATACGACCAAAGGATCAGCAACTGACGTGCAGAGAAACAGACCGGCGGCGTCTCTCCGCCAACAGCCCCATGGACGCGAACCGCTGATCCTGAGCGAGTCGCGCCGGCTGCGGTTCGGCGCATTCTGCGCCTTCTACTTCGCCCAGGGCGTCCCCATCGGGCTGTTGTCCATTGCCATTCCGGCATGGCTCGCCCAGGAAGGCGCGACCGTCGGCGACCTGGCGCGGTTCGCGGCAATCGTCTCGGCGCCATGGGGGTTCAAGCTGATCGCCGGCCCGTTCATGGACCGGTTCAAGTTCCTGCCGATGGGATTCCGGCGTCCGTGGGTCATGGGCGCGCAGGGCGGCTTGGTGGTTTCCTTCCTGGCGCTGGCGGCGATGGGAGACATGGACCCGGAATTCCTGCTGCCATTCATGGCGATGGGGTTCGTCATAAACGCGTTCTCCGCGACCCAGGATGTCGCCGTGGACGGCATGGCCATCGATATCCTGCCGGAAGGCGAACGCGGGAGGGCCAACGCGTTCATGGCGGCGGGACAGGTCGCCGGTTTTTCCGCCTACGGCGCATTGTGCGGGACGCTGCTTCCCCTGGTCGGTCTCTCCCTCACGGCCCTGATTTGCGCCGTCACGGTTGCGGCCATCTTCGTCCTGGTCGCCGTCGTCCGGGAGCGGTCCGGCGAACGGAGGCTGCCATGGATGCCCGGAGAGGCCGCCGCGCGGGAGGAGGTCGCCGAATTGGGTATCGTCGACATCTTCCGGGACCTCGTTCGCGCCCTGTTTCTCCCGATGAGCCTGCTGCTGATCGCCGTTGAATTCCTGAACCGCGTCCGGGACGGCATCGCGGTGGCGGTACTCCCCAAGTTCGCGGTGGACGAAATCGGCGTGACGGCGGCGGAATACAGCCAGTTCATCAGCTTGCTGGGTCTGATCGCGGCCGTCATCGGCGTCATGCTCGGCCCCTTCATCGACCGACAGGGGGCGAAGCGGTTCCTCATGCTCTCCCTGGTCGTCAGCGCGGCGTGCCATATCGCGGCGGGCCTGCTCACCGAACTCTGGCAGGATCTCAACTTCATCGTCGCCCTGTACTTTGTGGGCGCCGTTGCGAGTCAACTCATCTTCGTGGCGATCATTGCCCTGTTCATGAACCTGTGCTGGACGGCCTTGGCCGCTACCCAGTTTTCCGTCTACATGGCGCTGGCGAACGTGAGTCGCACCGTCGGCGGGCTGCTGTTCGCGCCGGTTGCGGACGAACTGAGTTACAGCCAGGACTTCCTGATCATGGGGGTGCTGCTGGGCCTGGCAGCCTTTCTTCTCGTGCTCTTCGACCAAGCTTCCCATACGCGTCGGCTGGGGCAACTCATGGCCCCTGCCGGCGCCTGAGCCCGCCAGTTGAGCGAGAACGCCACGTGACGGAAGCGGTCGATCAAACAGCGGATGTGGTCGTTGACGGCCTCAACATCACCGAACGGGTCGCCGAGATCGAAGACCGGGGCTACGCGATCATTCCGGAGTTCATCACGCGGGACGAGGTCGCGCGCCTGCGCCACGCCTTCAACACCGAGGTGCCCATCACCCGCGCGTTCGGCCTTGGGGCCACCGGGAAGACTTGGCGCGCCCACAACCTGCTCGCGAAGACCCGCGCCTCGGACTACCTGTTCCTCGATGCGCGGGTCCGGGCGCTGGTCGAAGGCGTAATAGGCAAGCACAGCCAGATCAACGTCACGACGCTCTTCAACGTGCTTCCCGGAGAGAAGCGGCAGATCCTGCACCAGGACGACGGTCTCTGGCCGATCCCCCGGCCGCACCCGCACTTCCTCTGCAATGCGCTCATCGCCCTCGACGATTTCGACCTCGAGAACGGCGCCACGCACATCGTCCCCTACAGCCACAAATGGCACGACCGCCCCATCGACCAGGACATCGAGACCATGCAGGTGATCATGCGCTCGGGCACCATGCTGATGTGGGAAGGCGGACTCTGGCACGGCGGCGGCGCGAATCCCTCGAAGGACCGAGAGCGGATGGGATTCTTCATGAGCCACGTCGTCACTCACCTGCGGCCGCAGGAGATCCAGTTGCTCGCCGTTCCGCGCGAAATCGCCCGCGAACTGCCGGAGACGCTGCAGCGCCTGCTCGGCTACCATCGATTCGGCTTGGGCGTCGACGGACGCCATCCCCTCGAGGTGCTCAAGGACGGCGTCGTCATCAACCCGAACGCCAAACCGGCGTCCGAACAAAGGAACTGAACCATGCCTGCAATCTCTCCCCTCGACGGCCCCGTGGCCGTCACCGGCTGCTCCGGCAACACCGGAGGCCACATGGTCCGCGAACTGGCGATCCAGGGATACGAGGTGCGCGCCTGCATCCGCGATGCGAAATCGTGGCGCGGCAAGGACTGCATCGACTACCTCGGCCGCCTTCCGCGCGTTCAAATCATCGATGGCTGCGACCTATTCACGCCGGGGTCCTACGGCGCCGCGTTCCAGGGTTGCACCGCCGTCTTCCACACCGCCGCCGTCCTCGGCAACTCCGCCGACGGTAAGTCCCAGCCGCTCGGCAGCGGCGACGCGTCGATGGACGTCTTCAACGGCGGCGTCATCGGCACGCAGAACGTCGTCGATGCCGTCAACGCAAGCGGCAGCATCCGGCGTCTCGTCTACACGAGTTCAATGGCTGCGGTGAACGGGATAGGGGCCGGCCGCCGCATTGTTCCCCCAGGCTATGAGTGGACGGAAACCGACTGGGCGTTCGAAGGGATCGACCCGGAGATCTGGGAAAGCCCGGACAACGCCTACGCCAGGAGCAAGGTGGAAACGGAGCAACTGATCAACGACGCCGCGGACGCGAGCGGCGGCAGGTGGGATGCGGTCACCCTCCTCCCCGCCATGATCTGCGGACCCGTACTGTTCAAGGCCCAGGTCGGCCAGTGGATCGAACAGATCGGCCGCATCGCCAGCGATCTCGCGACGACCTGGCTGTCGGAATACGACCACTACTACAACATCATCGATGTCCGGGACCTGGTGAAGGCCCATCGCCTGGCGGCGGAATCACCCGTGGACCACCGGGCCACGGCCGGCGGCAACCGCTACATCATGCACGGCACCGGCGGCCGTTCGGCGCTTCGGCTCGGGACGGAGGTTAGGGCGATCATCCACGAGTACTTCCCCGCGTTCACCCTCGGCGGGCCGAAGACGGTGACCGCCAGCGGCGAACCCGTCGCCGTGCAGGCCACCGCAGTCAACGACTGCAAGAAAGCCAAGTCGGTTCTGGGCGCGACCATACGCCCGGTGGAGGATACGATCCGGGCGATCGTGGAGACTTCGATCGAACTCGGGGTCATCGAACCCAAGTTGGCCGAGCCCGCGCGATGAGTAGCGGGACCGCCAAGTTGCCCGACATGCTCCAGGAGGGCGTCGTCATCAATCCAAACGCCAGACCGGCATCCGAAAAGAGGAACTGAACCATGCCTGCAATCTCTCCCCTCGACGGCCCCGTGGCGGTCACCGGCTGCTCCGGGTTCACCGGCGGACACATGGTCCGCGAACTCGTGCTCCAGGGATACGAAGTGCGCGCCTGCCTACGCGACGCGAGCTCCTGGCGCGGAAAGGACTGCGTCAATTACCTGAGCGGCCTGCCCCGGGTCCAGATCGTCGATGGCTGCGACCTGTTCACGCCGGGGTCCTACGACGCCGCATTCGCGGGCTGCACCGCCGTCTTCCACACCGCCGCGGTGCTCGGCAACTCGGCCAACCTGGAATCCCAGCCGCTCGGCAGCGGCGACGCGTCGATGGACGTCTTCAACGGCGGCGTCATCGGCACGCAGAACGTCATCGACGCGATCAATGCCAGCGGCAGCGTCAGACGCCTCCTGTACACGAGTTCCATGGCCGCTGTGCGAGGGTCCAGGCACACGCGCCGCACCGCTGCCGCGGACTATGAGTGGACGGAGACCGACTGGGCATACGAAGGAATCGATCCCGAAGTCTGGGAGAGTCCCCGCAATGCCTATGCCAGGAGCAAGGTCGAAACCGAGCGCCTCGTCAACGAAGCCGGGGACGCGAGCGGCGGCAAGTGGGACGCGATCACCATGGCCCCGGCCATGATCTGCGGCCCTATCCTGTTCAAGGCCCAGGTTGGGCAGTGGATAGAACAGATCGGCCGGCTGGCCGCGGGCCTCCCGACCGCGTGGCCGTCGAAGTACGACATGTACTACGACATCATCGATGTGCGCGACCTCGTGAAGGCCCAGCGCCTAGCGGCAGAGTCAGCCGTCGATCACGGAGCGACCCGCGGAGGTCCACGCTACGTGATGCACGGCACCGGCGGCCATTCCGCGCTCCGTCTCGGGACCGAGGTCAGGGCGATCATCCGCGAGTACTTCCCGGCGTTCTTGCTGGGCGAACCGGCGACGGTGACCAGCAGCGGGGAACGCATCGCCGTAGAGGCCAACGGGGTGAACGACTGCAAGAAAGCCAAGTCGGTGCTCGGCGCCACCATCCGTCCGGTGGAGGACACGATTCGCGCGGTTATCGAGACCTCGATCGAACTCGGGGTCATCGAGCCCAAGCGCGCCGAGGCCCCCGCGACGGGTAGCAGAACCGCGAGCTTCTCATCGCCTGAGGACGCCTACTGGGAGTTCTTCCGCGCCGACCGCGCCAAGGACGCCGAGAGGTGGGCCGACGTCATGAGCTATCCCCACGTCCGGGTTGCGGCGCCGACGGGAACCGCTTACTTCGAAACGCCCGAAGCCTACGCCTCGAACGCTTCGTGGGAGGCGAGGGAGGCCACCGGCTGGGTGCTGTCGCGCGGCGCCGATCCCGCGCGGCTGCACGAGTCGCCGGACAAGGTTCACCTTGCGGGCGGCTGGACGCGCTACAACATCGACGACGAGCCGATCCTCTCCAATCGCGTGACATACGTTCTCGCCCGAGTCGGCGACCGCTGGGGCATCCAGGCCCGCTTCGGGGTCGATTCGTTCGACGAGAACGAGAGTTGCGAGACGGCCGCCGGTGCCGCTGTCGACGTTGTCGAACGCTTCCACTCGGCACTCGGCGGCGGCGATTTCGAGACCTGCGCGCGCCTGTGCGGATATCCGCTGACCGAGGTCGGCATCGGCGAAGTGCGGCAGTTCGAGGATGCGTCCGCCGCCAAGGCGAGGTTCGCCGGGATGACCGACAGGAACCAGGCGACCGGCATACGCGCCGTTCAGTCCGGTTCCTTGGGCGTCGTCGTCAGCGTCACGGCCACGGGCGAAACGGAAGGGACCGTTCACTCCGTATTCCTGGTGGGCCACCGGGAGGATCAATGGCGAATCGTCGGCATCTCGGCGATCACAGACGCGCGAGGTTGAATCAGCTCGGCAATGCGCGCTTGCGCCACGGGTCAACCGATCACCGACACTCCCGTCAAGACTGCCGCGTAGTAGATGGCGGTCCACAGCCAGATGCCCGCAATCATCCAGGCGGCGAGTTTCCGCGCCGGCGCCCCGAGTACGACGGCGGCCACGGCCGTCAGCGCCTGACCGAGGATGACAGGCGCAAGCAGCCCGACTCCGGCGGCCCCGTACTTGACCATGAACCTCTCGGTGCGGGCAAAGATCACGCTGTCCATGCCGTACCGGCGGACGAGCCAGCGTCTGATCGGTCGGGCGCCGTAGATGAAGAACAGGCTGCTCACCGTTCCCGATACGCCAACCACCACGAAGGCCGGCTCGATGGGCCCCTCCATGGCGACGATCATCGGCACCGGCAGCAAGATGTCGACAAAGCCGAGCAGGAATACGGTGATCAGCGCCATGTCCGGCCCATCAACGCGCCGAACCGGCTAGCCGGCAGCCGCCATGCGGCAAAGCTACGGATCACGGGCGGAGCCTTCGCCGGTTGCCGTTCCGTTTCGCGCCACACCGCAATCGCCTCCGCCGACGCGCAGCAACTCGATAGGCAGCGGGAGCACGTTGACCCCTTCAATTTCGCCTGAATGCCGGCTCTTGCTCCAGATCTCGCCGTTGCCGTAGCGAGCGATCTGCTTCAAGCTCTTCGGGCGAAGCTGGTTCGTCCACTTGATCTCGACGGCCAGAACCGACCGTCACGGACGTAGGCGATGTCCACTTCACCCTGCGCCTCAGACCAACGTACGCAGGAACTCCACCGCGGGCATTGCCCGGATGCCCTCCGATGTAACGAAATCGTTGTGACCGGCGAGCGCGATCTGGATCGCCTTCACCGCGGGAAAGCGGCCCTTGAGGTAGCGCAGGCCGCGGTCGACATCTCGATCCGAGAGCTTGCATTCCAAGAACAGGATCGGGCGCCGATCCTCCACTACGACAAAGTCGACCTCCCGTCGGTCCACGTCGCGAAAGAAACGCATTTCGACATCACGCCCAAGGGTGTCCTGCTGGTAGTGCAGCCACTTGAGCAGGTGACACGCGACAAGGTTTTCGAACCGCGCACCCGGCTGGGCCACCACGGACCAATCGAGGTGATAGTGCTTGCGCTCCTGCTTCACCGCTCGAATGCGGGGTGCCCCAAACGGCGCAATGCGAAATATCGCATACAGGCGTTCGATGGAGTCCAACCACGCCGCTGCCGTCTTGTGAGCCACTTGGAGATCCTCGCGCAGGGCATTCACAGACAACGGAGCGCCGACCAAGTCCGGCAGGCGAAGCATCATCTCCTCAAGCCGGCCCAGATCGCGAATGGCCGTAAGCGATGCCACCTCCCCTTCGATCAGGCGGGTCCTGTACTGGCGCGACCAGCGGCGCGCCTCGACCTCCCCGCCACCTAGAAATGGCTCTGGAAAGCCACCGAGGAGCAACAATTCTGCAAGACCGGCCGCATCGTCGATCCCCGCCTCGGCGACCGAGAACGGATGCAGCCGGAGGAGGTGGTACCGGCCCTGGAGTGAATCGCCGCCGTAGTCGAACAGTTCCAATCTACCGCTGCCCGTCACGAGCATGCGCTGGTTTTCGCGGCGCATGTCATAGAGGCCTTTGAGAAAGCCTCGCCAAGCCCTGTACTTGTGTATCTCGTCGAAGACCCACAGATCGGCAGCCGGCAGCTGCCGCCGCAGGATACGCTCCCGGTCCTCTGCGGCATCCCAGTTCAGGTAGCCTTGATGCGCGCCCGGCAGGCTTCTGGCCAGCGTCGTCTTGCCTACTTGGCGCGGGCCTGCCACGAACACCATCTTGCGTTCCAGGTCATGGCGCACTTGGTCGGCAAGATATCGCGGCAAAGGATCCATGCCGAAAATTTACGACTTATTTGTATATGGGTCAAATTTACTAGCTAGTAATTTTGCCCTGCCCAAAAGAAACTCGGTCGCGGTCTCCCTGCCAGTTTCGCGATCCCGGATGTGGAGGAGGCAGGCGCACTTCGGCCTGTCAACACACAAGTACCGCAGGTTCGAAGCAGCGACAACCTGGTGACCGTGTTTGCCGGAGGCATCATCGGGATGAGGGCAAAGGCGACCATACGTGCGCGCGGTCCGACCCCCGCCGATCAGCCCTCGATCCCGGCGAGTACGGCTTCTACCCGGCCGAACGCCCGCTCGCCGCTACGAGACTCCCGAGCGTCGGGAAAATCTATGCCTTCGGCGTAGACGAAGCCTGATACAGGGGCGCTTCTTCAAACCGACTCCGCGTCGTCGTGCAGGACCACGGTACCGGCATCTCCGTCGATCGTGATCATCTGGCCGTGTTCGATCCTCACGGTGCCGTTGCCCACGCCGAGCACCGCCGGGATACCGTATTCGCGCGCTACGATCGAGCCGTGCGCGAGGATGCTGCCCATGTCCGTCACCAGACCGACGGCGTGCGCGAACAGTTGCGTCCACGCCGGCGTCGTCAGCGGGCTGACGAGGATCGATCCCGGCGCCATCTTGTCGAACTCGCTCCCGTTGAGGACGACGCTGGCCGGCGCCGTGACGCGGCCGGAGCTGACCGGAAAGCCGCGCAGGGTGTCGCTCGAGTCGTCGTTCAGGATCTGCGTCTCCTTGAACGACACTCCCGGGTTGGCGCGCGCCTCGTCGGGAATCGTGCCCGGCGGGTGGTGGCGCTTGCGGGCCTCGCGCAGCTCTCGCCGCTTCTCGGCAAGCTTGCCGAGCTCAGGCAACGCCTGGCCCTTGCCGCGTGCCTCGATCACGCGCTCGAGTTCCTTGGTCACGAGGAAGTAGGTGTCGTCGGGTTGACGGAACGTGCCGGCCTCCACCATGCGCCGGCCGAGTTCCGCCGCCATCGGCCGCAGCAACGACCACGTGTAGCCGAAATGGAACGCGACTTCCTCGCGGATGTAGTTGTAGCGCCGCGCGAGCCACCATCGATAGCGGAACTGCCAGTATTCGAGGCCATGCAGCAGCTTTCGAATCTCGGCATGCTTCTCGGATCGCACGTTCGCCGCGCGTTCTTCCTGCTGCTTCGGATCGTAGTCGGGGTCCTGCACCATCGCCTTGAGCGACGCGAACAGCGCCGACGGATCCTCGACCTGCGTCGGTTCGACGAAGTCCATGCTATAGCCCTGGTGACCGTACGCCGCGAGATACGCGCGAATGTCGGCTACCACCTCGCGGGCATCATCGCGCTGCTCGAGTTCCGCCATGAGGAACTGCGCGGGCGTCACGATGACGACGTAGGCCAGTTCTTCGTTGGCACGGACCTTCTTCGCAATCTCGAACAGGTCGGCGTTCGCCTGCATCGTTTTCGACTCGATACCGGACAGGAACTGACCGCTGATGAAGTGGTGATCCGGCAGCGTCTCGCGCAGGAAGCACTGGAACTGGTCGTCCGTGGACTTCGCGACGCCGAACGAGTGGCTTGAGTTGCTCGACCAGTAGTAACCCTCCTCGATGGCCATCTCGCGTATGCCCGCGAGGAGCGTTTCGTCGGATGCGGTTGCCACGTCAACTTTCTTCCATTTCGCGCCGATACCGATGAGTCGCGGACGCGTAACCGTGTGCCACTCGCCGAGCTGCCGCTCGTTGAAATCCGTCTTCGTAGCGAACGCGTACGTCGGATTTTTGCTCTCCGGCATGGTCACCGTATGCGCCAGGTTCGGATCGTCCTGCGACGCGACCCACGCTTCGAACTCGCGCCGGTCCTCCTCGGGCAGTTCCGACGCAAACAGTCCCATATCGTGGGCCTCCTGCTTGGCGATATCCTGCCGCTGCTTCTCCCTTGCGAGCGTCGCGTCGCGCTCGGCAGCCTCGATCGCCGCCTCCGACACCGCCTTGAGCCTGTCCTCTTCCTTCTTGGCCTCTTTCATCCGGTGAACCTGCGGGAAGTCGAAGCGCTGGAACGCGTAACCGTTCACGGACATGAACAGAGGCCCGCCACCAATCATGATGCTAGGCTGCCCCTTGCGCGCGGATTCCAGCCCCTCGGTTAGATAAAGCTCGTCGAACAGCGGACAGATCGGGTCCGGCATGTTCTCGACGATCTGGCGCCGGCTCATGTACCTCGCTGGCGGGGGCGGCGCCCATTCGACCTCGATCGGCTGCACCGGCAGGTTCGTGATCGGGCGCGACTGCAAGAGAAAGAGTTCGCCGCCCGAGAACGCCCACTCGATATCCTGCGGGAGGCCGTCGTAAAGCTGTTCGATCGAGAGCGCGGCTTCGGCCAGTTCCCGAAGCATCGCATCGGACAGCGACGCGCGATCGCGCTCGCCTTCATCGACGTCGGTGAGCACGACGCCCTGTTCGCCGTCGGACACGACCTGCTGCAGTTTCGGTCCGATCACGGTTTCCTTCGCTTCGAGGGTTGCCTTGTCGACGATGTAGGTGTCCGGCGTCACCTGTCCGCTGACCACGGCCTCGCCGAGGCCGAAGCTGGCATTGACGATCAATTCGCTGCGTTCGCCGGTCGCCGGGTTCGCGGTGAAAAGGATGCCCGAAACTTCGGACGGCACCATGATCTGCACGACGACCGCCATCGCGACGCTCGCCTGGTCGATGCCGTTCTGGTGCCGGTAGCTGATCGCCTGCGGCGTCCACAGCGACGACCAGCACTTCCTGACCGCGTCGACGACCGCGTCCGCCCCGCGCACGTTGAGATAGGTTTCCTGTTGTCCCGCGAACGAGAGCCCCGGCAGGTCCTCGGCGTTGGCCGACGAGCGCACGGCGAGTGCGGGATCGCCATCGAGTGACGCGTGCGCGTCTCGGATTGCCTCGATGATGGTGTCGGCTGGCGAGTGTTCTTCGAACAGCCCGCGGATGGCCTCGGACGCCTTTTCGAACGAGATGCCGCGCTCGACGATCTCGGGCCGCGCGAGTTCGAGGATGCGTTCCCCAAGATCGTTGTCCGAAACGAATGCGCGGTACGCCGCGGTCGTGACCTGAAATCCCCCGGGGACTGAAAAGCCCGCGCGCGCCATGCGCGCAAGCGATCGTCCCTTGCCGCCGACGACCTCGAGGCCGTCGTCTTCGGTGTCGAGGGGTGTCGTGAAATCTGCCATCTTCTCGTTACTGCTCCGGTCAAATGTTCAACTGCGTGCGTTCGCCGGCCTGAACGGTACGTTCGGGGGATCTGGAACCGCACGCGGGATGCCGATTCGCGACCGTGCGTCGCAGTCAGCAGTGTCTAACGCCTGGCGTGACAATGAACTCTGCGACTGGTTGCCGACGGCACGATCAAGGGTCGGGCTCCAGACCCATGAGTCTGCCCAAGGGCCACGGCCTGATCAAATTCCGGCAGCGAGCGTTTCACCCAAAAAACGACAGCAGGAAGCAGTCACCTACAGTTGATGGCGCTGGGGGACCACTTGGGCAATCACATCCGTCCTACAGCTTCTTGCCAAGGCCTTGTGCTAGCCTCTGCACCGCAACCGCTCCCCTTGGAAGCTCTTGAGTCCGCCAAACGCCATGAATGCCTACCCCGACGAAATAGAGTCGCTCAACGACGCGATCCACACGGCGTTGGAGTCGGGACACTTCAGGCGGGCGAGAGACCTTTGCAATCGCTGGGATTACTTCGTTCCAGCCGACCCCAATCCCCTGTCAGAAAGCGCTCGGCAGTTGGCTGATGCGGTAGATGCGGGCACGTTCGGAGAACAGGGCGTGCGTGAGGTCCTCCAGATTCTTGCGGATATCCAACGCAGCGAACATGCGCGTACATCGAATACGGCCATCAGGCTCAGGTACGAGAATCCTACGGAGTCTTTTCTTTACGAACGAGTGATCGCCGTCCCGCCAGCGGTCGCGTCCGAAATGAACGAGCGCCTGGCTGATGAGGTCACTGCCCGAACCGACCTGATGGCGGATCCCGGACTCAGATTCATCGCTGTCTTTACGGGGTCCACGACCGATGGCGGTAACGCCTGAAGTTCTGCTGGCCGCCGCCGAAGCGCTTGGTCGCGGCTCATCTGAGGTGGACTGGCGAAACGCCGCGAGCAGAGGCTACTACGCCGCGTTCCACCGCTGCCGTTTGGTAGCTCAAGATGCCCGCCTTCCGCTTCCCGAACGCGGCAGCGTACACGCCGGACTCATCGAGGCCCTCACGCACAACCTGAATCCGTTGTCGCTGAAGGGTCTCGGGTACATGCTGGACCAGTGCCAAACCCGGCGGGCGAACGCCGATTACCGAATTGACCAGGACTTCCCGCAGAGAATGGCCCAGACGGTGCTGTCCGAGTCCCGGAGGATTCTGGACAAAGCAGAAGCGCTTTAGCCGGGCATCGAGGCTTACTCAGACCCTGACTCCAGTCGCCGGGGAATCGAAGCCGTCGCTTCTCCACTTGCCCGTGATCCGGTCGCCATCGATCGTGCCCTCGAATTCGATGTCGATGAGATAGTCGCCCTTGTCCACCCCGTACACGAAGGACACCTTGTTGCCATCCACCCGCACGTTCCGCAACTTGGAGACCTCGCCAAAAGCCTCCATTTCTACCTGCCCCGACAGGTCTTCGTTGATCGTGAGGTTGTGTCTGCCCCAGGTCATGTCGAGCGCCCATTTCCCGGCGAACTCGCCCGCGTCACCTTCGGCGGCGGCCTCGGTCCCGGTGTCTTCCACAACCGGCGCCCGCAGCATCTGCTCGGCGACGCGATGCGTGCGTTCGGCCAGTTCGGAGATCCGGTTGTCATTGCAGTCGCGCACGACGGACATGAGCCGGTCGTTGAGCACGCCGATCCACTTCTCCGGCAGGGCGTGGGCCCCGAACTTCGCGCCGAGGATCGATCCCACCGTCGCGCCGGTGCAGTCCGTGTCCCAGCCGCCCCGCACCGTGACCACGATCCCCCGCTCGTAGTCGCTCGCCCCGAAAAAGAGGCCCATGACGACCAGCGCCGCGTTGTTGATCGTGTGAACGCCGTGGTAGTGCCCGTATTTCTCGTATATCCGATCCCAGACGCTCTTCCAGTCCGATAGTTCCCGGCACCAGCCCGCGGTGTCGCGCACCGCTTCCGCGAGCCGGCAGTTCGCGGGAATCTCCGAGAGCCCGATCTTCACGATCTCCTCGATGTCGCTGGTCACGAAGGAAGCCGCCAGCGTCGCGGCCATGAGCATCTCGCCGTAGATGCCGTTCTTGACGTGGGAGATGCTCGCGTCCCTGAACGCCAGTTCCGCCGCTCTCTCCGGCCATCCAGGCGCCACGTAGCCGAAGATGTCCGCGCGGATCTGCGCGCCGATCCACTCGCGAAAGGGGTTCCGCCAGGTCGCCGATTCCGGCGGCCACACGCGATTGACGAAGTTCCGGTAGGCAGCCGATTCGGCCGTGTAGAGGAAGTGAAACGGCATGCGGCTGAGCCAGGTGTGCGCCATGTGGCGCGACGTGAGATCCGCCCCGTTTTCTTCCAGCGCGAGCAGACCCAGGATCGGGTAATCCATGTCGTCGTCCCGGGCCATGAACTCGATGTTGTCCCGCGTGCTGTCCTTAAGGCGCGGCGAAATGGAACCTTCGACGTATGGAATGTAGTTGTCCAGGGGCAGCGCGCCGGTGGCTTCGAGGTGCTTGTCGATGCGCTCGCGGGACCAGCCTTCGACAGGTTTGCCCAGCAAGCATCCCGCCGCACGGCCAAGCCAAGCGCCGAGGATGCGGTCGCGCGCCGCCTCGTCCCCGAGCCCCGCGTCCATGCGTCTGGGCCCGTCCGGCCGCAAGGCGCGGATGGCTTCGAGATCGGACGGTTCCTCGTAGGGAAACGACGGAACCGGCTCGAGCGCATCGAGTTCGTCGTACAGCGCGACGAAGACCGAGCCGTCCGTCGCCTCGTCGGCGAGCGCCTGCTCCACGCGCGGCTCGAAGGGAGCGACGTCGCATCCCTCCTCGCGGCGCTGCACCAGTTCCAATCGAATGAGTTGCCGTTCCAGATTCGCCACTTTCGAACCTCCGATTCGCCGCCGATTTCGAAAATGCGCGATTCTAGTACGGTGCCCGCGAGCCGCCTAAGCCGCCATCGGGATTGTTCCTCGAATTGCCGGCGCCGGTCAGGGACGCGGCGCAGGGCCGACCGGTTTCGTGCCGGCTGCCCCCGCTACAGGATCTGACGCGCGACGCGATGCGTACGCTCGGCCAGCTCCGAAATCCGGTTGTCGTTGCAGTCGCGCACGCACGACATGAGCCGGTCGTTGAGGACTCCGATCCACTTGTCCGGCAAGGCGTCCGCCCCGAACTTCGAGCCGAGGATCGACCCGACCGTGGCACCCGTGCAGTCGGTGTCCCAGCCGCCCCGCACCGTGACCACGATGCCGTTCTCGTAGTCGTCGGCACCGAAAAAGAGGCCCATGACGACGAGCGCCGCGTTGTTGATCGTGTGCACCCGGTGGTAGTGCCCGTACTTCTCGGCTATGCGTTCCCAGACGGCTTCCCAATCGGACGACTCCCGGCACCAGCCCGCCGTATCGCGCACCGCCTCCGCGAGCCGGCAGTTGGCCGGAATCTCCGACAGCCCGATGCGGATGATTTCTTCGATATCGCTGGTCACGAAGGAAGCCGCAAGCATGGCGGCCATGAACATTTCGCCGTAGATCCCGTTCTTGACGTGGGAGATGCTCGCGTCGCGGAATGCGAGTTCCGCCGCTTTTTCCGGCCATCCCGGCGCCACGTAGCCGAAGATGTCCGCGCGAATCTGCGCGCCGATCCACTCGCGGTACGGGTTGCGCCAGGCCGCCGACGCCGGCGGCCAGCGAAGATTGACGAAGTTCCGGTACGCGACCCTCTCGGCCGTGTAGAGGAAATGGAACGGCATCCGATCAAGCCAGGTGTTCGCCATGTCGCGTGCCGTGAGTGCCGCCCCGTTCGCCTCCAGCGCAAGCAGCCCCAAGATCGGGTAGTCCATGTCGTCGTCCCGGGCCATGCAGTCGAAGTTTCCGAGCGTGCTGGCCTTCAGTCGCGGATGGATCGCGCCTTCGGTGTAGGGAATGTAGTTGTCGAGGGGCAACGCGCCGGTCGATTCGAGGTACTTGTCGATGCGCTCCCGCAACCAGCCTTCGACGGGTTTGCCGAGCTGGCATCCCGCCGCCCGTCCGAGCCAGGCGCCGAGGATGCGGTCGCGAAGGGCGTCATCCGACAGGTTCAGGTCCATGCGTCTCGGCCCGTCGGGCCGCAGCGCGCGGATCCCTTCGAGATCCGACGGTTCTTCATGGGGGAACGAGGCGTCGGGCGAGAGGGCTTCGAGCGCGTCGTAAAGCTCTACCAGAACAGCATCGTCCGCAGACTCGTCGGCAAGCGCCTCGGTCACGCGCGGCTCGAAGGCCGCGACATCGCATCCCTCCTCCCGGAGCTGCACCAGTTCCGCCGCAATGCACTGCCGTTCGAAACTCTCCATTTTTTGCTCTCCCTGCGTATACGCCGTCTCAAGGTCGGATTGTATTACGGTTCCCTCCCATTTCTGGTTCGTCGCCAGATCCAACGGACCAGAAGCAGCAAGGGAATCACCACGACCAGCCACGGAAGAATGAAGGCGACGCCCCTTACGGTGCTGGCAATCCCGTTCGCCAATTCATCGCCGAAATCAACGAAGGCGGCCACGACGGTCCCCCAGAACCCTCGCGCCTGATCCACCACGAAGTTGATGGACAGGACCTCCGTATCGACCCGTTGCTGCAGGTGCGCGCGCTGACCCTCCGCAGACTCGATCTGCGACTGCGTCGAAGCAATCTCCGACGCCACCCGGATAAGCGCTTCGACATCGTCCCTGGCACTTTCCCTGAGTCCCTTCAGGTCCTCCATGTACCGGCGAAGCATCGAAAGGCGCTCTTCCTGATCCAGTATTGGTTCCGCGAGATCGACGGCATCGGTACTTCTACGGATGACTTCACCGAAGCTTGCCGCCGCGGCTTCGATCGTCGAGACGGACTCGGGCAACAGTCGAAGACGCAGGCGAGCGCTCCTGTACCTGTCGTCGCCGGAGTCGATGGATGCGGTCAGGATGGTGCAATTTTCCATCTCGTTGCACCGGCTCTGGACCGCGCGATAACCGGCTTCCAGCACGCCGGCGTCCACGTCGACGGTCACGTCATGGGTGCGCGCGAGGGTGTTCCGATCTGCGGACAGCGAAAGTTCGGAAACCGATGCGAACGCATCGGAGCGCGACGCTGTCAGAGCGTCGCCGGGATCGCCCGAGCAGCCAGCGGCCGCCAGGACAAGAAGTCCGGGCCCGAGACGATTTGCGATCGAAGCGCTCACGGTTCACCCCCCTCGATGGCCGTCGTCCGTTCCGCCTTGACGCAGCCTCAGCGACCCTTGAATACCGGGGCGCGCCTCTCCTTGAAGGCGAGGACACCCTCCGCGCGGTCTTCGCTGGCGGAGGCGCGCTCCTGGCCCCAGACCTCGATCATCGCGGAGTCCTTCGGTTCGCGGATCAATCCCCGCAACACCGCCTGCTTGGTCAGCGCATAGTGCAGGGTCGGCCCGGCCGCCAGCCTGTCCGCGAGCTCCCGCGCCCGCGGGAGCACATCTTCGGACGCGCACACGTCCATCACCAGACCGCTGCTCCGCGCATCCTCCAGCGGGATGTCGTCCGCCAGGTACAACCACGTCAACGCCCGGCTGTAGCCGACGAGCTTCGGCAATGTCCAGGTGACCAGATCGTCGGGATGAATGGCCCGCTTGTTCCAGATCGGGATCAGCCGCGCGCGGTCCGAGCAGATGCGGATGTCGCACAGCAGAGCCAAGCCAAGCCCGCCGCCGGCGGCCACGCCGTCGATCGCGGCGATGGTCGGCTTGGGCATTTCCAACAGGTCCACGCACCACGTGAACCTCGGCTCGTGGGGACGGGACGGCCACTTCCGCTGGTCCGCGGCGCCGAGGTCGGCGCCGGAGCAGAAGGCGCGACCGGCGCCCGTCAGCACAAGGGCCCTCACATCGCCGTCGTCGCGTACGTCGGCAAGCATGTCGTAGATCGCTTCGCGCAGCGCACCGTCGAAAGCGTTCAGCCGTTCCGGCCGGTTCAGGGTGGCCGTGAGCACGCCCGCCGCGCTGAGCTCGGTCTGCAGCGAGTCGCAGTATTGGTAGGTCGGCATGTTCGTGTCGTCCCGGGTCGGAAGCGCTCACACTAGAGTACCGAACCGCAAAATTCCACGGCGCGGCCGGAATGCGGCGAGATGGCGTGCTCAGGAGCGACGCCGGAGTGACTCTGTCCCCGGGTCATGGCAGAACACGGTGGTTTATTCCGTCCTGCGCGAAGAGTGGCGGGCGCCAGCGGCGAGTGGATCGCGGCCGAATCACATCTGCATCGAGAAGCGTTGTTGCCTTCGTCCGACACAAGATATTCTGCCGAGGGCAAGCCGCGCGCGTTTGATCTTCTTATAGATGAGCCGCAGGCGCACCGGGGGCGTATGGTCTAATTATCGGATCTCGTCAACGCTCCGACCTCGAGTAGTCACATGGAACTGGACAGCGATCAAGTAGGCGATGTGCTCGTCGTTTCGGTCGGCGGACGCATCGACTGGTCCGGCGCGCAGGGGTTCAGTCTATTCCTTGAAGATCTGGCGCGGCGCCAGGGTCCGGGGCCGATCATCCTGGACACGGAACACTTGAACTACATCGCGAGTGGAGGCATCCGCGCCATGCTGATCGCCGCGCGCGCGCAGGCGCGCAAATCGGCGCGTTTCGCGATCTGCTCCCCCGAAGACAGCCCCCTGCGCTCGCTCCTGGCCACAACCGGCCTCGACCAATCGTTCGAGCTACACGATACGCGTGAAGCCGCGCTGCTCGCATTCGGCGTCAAGGACTAACTTCAAGCTGACGCGATCAGGCGTAGTCGGCTGGCCGCAAACCCTTCCTGTGCGTGCCGAAGCCGAACGGAGTCGGATTGTAGTCGCCCACGGTATCCACGCTCCGGTTCGGGTCGATGCTGTCCTCCATCTCCATGCCCCAGTAGGCGGCGTTGACCAGCAGGCGGCGCAGGTCGTCGCTCCTGAGGTCGGTGGCCGCGCCCATGGTGGTGCAGAAGATCCGCGATGCCTTGCCTTCGTCGCCGGTGTATTCCTTGATCCACGCGATGGGCATGGTGGGCGTATCGGGCTTGGGGTCGTCGTCGTGATTCATGCCGACGAGGACCTGGCCGTCCAGCAGGATCTGCGGGTTGCCGGTCAACTCGCCGACGGCATAGACATCCGTCGTTCCCCAGACGTCCTCGACGCCCCGCAGGATCGGATGGTCTTTCGACCCCGGGTTGATCAGGGCGCGGGTGCTCTCGTAACCGTGATGGCCGTGGTGCGCGACCCACGTATCGCCCAAGACCTGGCGGCCGAAACCGCCTTCGAACTCCTCGTTCGTGCAGTCGTACCTGGCGTACGGCCCGGTCTTGTCGCGGCTGTACTGAAAGGCGTGGGTCGCCGTCCTGAGACCCATGATCGGGCGACCCGAGTTGACGTAGTCGACGATGTGCTTCATCTGCGCGTCGGGCAGTTCCCGGAAGCGCGTGAAGATGAGCATCAGGTCGGCGGAATCGAGCGCCTCGAGACCCGGAATGTTGGTCTGGTGTTCAGGATCGATTTCACCGGTTTCCGGATCGATCGCGAACAGCACCGTGCAGTCGAAGCCGTGATGCGCCGACAGGATCTTCGCCATCATGGGCAGCGCTTCCTCCGAGCGGTACTCCTCGTCGCCGCTGACCAGCACGATGTGTTTTCCCCCGCCGGGGCCGGACGTTCCCTTGTGTTCGTTCCATAGTTGATCAGTCATGGGGATGCACCATGACCTTTCCGCACATGCCGCTCATCTGCAGTCTCCAGGCATCTTCGATCTGTGAAAGGGGAAAGTGGTGGGTGATCAGCTGGTCGAGCGAACCGCCCACCTCGGAAATCATCTTCAGCATGTCCGGCGCGTCGGCCAGGCTCCAGTGCCATATGCCGTGCAGGTGCAGGCCGTTGCGGATCATGCCGTCGCTGACCTCGATGGTGTAGCCGCCGGATTCGCCGACGAACGCGAAGTCCCCCAGCCTGCGCGTGGCCCGCAACAGGAGGTCCATGTACATCGACTGCCCGCTCGTCTCCACCGACTTGGATGCGCCCAGGCCGTCCGTGAGATCCTGGACCACGCCAACCACGTCGTCCTCTTCCGGGTTGAGCACGACTTCCGCGCCCAAGTCTTTCGCGAGCTGGCTGCGATAGCTGTTGCGGGCAACGCCGATGACGCGCGCGCCGCGGTAGGCGGCATTGATCACCGTGCCGAGACCCACGGGTCCCAGCCCGCTGACGAGAACCGTGTCAGTCCCGGACACCTGCATGGTCTGCATGGCGTTCCAGGCGGGGCCAAGGCCGCAGCACGCCATGCTGGCGTGATCGAACGACATCTCGTCCGGGATCGGCAGGACCAGCCAGTCCTGCTTCAGGCAATACTCGGCGTAGGCGGCAGCGCCAGCTTCGGTGCCGCAGGACGCGTGGGGATCGACCGGGTCCTGGCAGTGGATGTAGGCCCCGCTCAGGCAGAATCGGCATTTGCCGCACCAGAACCCCGGCATCACGACGACCCGGTCGCCGACATTCACCTTGCCCGGCCTCGCGATCTCGACAACCTCCCCGGCCGCTTCGTGTCCGAGGCAGGAAGGATCTTCATCGCCGCGCTGGAACTCCGCCCGCGCGCAGCCGTCCGCGTAGTCCGCGTACTCGGTGCAGAGCGGCGCCGACAGCACCTTGACGACGACAAAGTCGTCCTTCGCGTTGGGGACCGGCCGGTCGATCAGTTCGCACCGCTCGACGCCGGTAATGGCCACGGTCTTCAAGTCTTAAGTTCTCCTGTCTTCAGTTCTCCTGTCTTCAGCTTTCTTGGGGGTGCAGGATGACCTTCCCGCACTGGTTGCTCGCCCTGATCTCCAGCGCCTGCTGGACCTCGCTGAACGGGAAAGTATGCGTGATCACCTTGTCGAGCAAGGACTCGGCTCCGCGGATCGTGCCCATCATGACGCTGGCGTCCCGCTGGTGATTCCAGTGCCAGCAGCCGTGCACGGTCAGCCCCTTGCGGTTGACGTCCCTCGCGTTCAGGGGGCCGCCCCAACCCGGAGACGCGATGTGACCCCGGAGCGCGGCCGCCTGGACCAGGAACTCCGGCGCCGTCTCGACGCTGCTGCATTCGACGCTCTTGTCCACGCCCTTGCCGTCCGTCAGATCCATGATTTCGTCCAGCGCATCTTCGCTGGTCGGATCGACGACCGCTTCGACCCCCATGTCCTTGGCCAGAGCGACCCGGTAGGGATTCATTTCGAGCCCGAGGACACGCGCGCCCCGATAGAGAGCGGTAATCGCGGTACCGAGTCCGACCGGACCCAAGCCCGAAATCAGGACCGTGTCCGTCGGCATGACCTGCATGGTCTGGTTGGCGTTGAAGCCGGGACCCATGCCGCAGCAGGCCATGCTGGCGTGGTCGTAGGAAATATCGTCCGGAATCGGCACCAGCAGCCAGTCCTGCTGCACGCAGTATTGCCCCAGGGTGGCGGTGCCGGTTTCGTTGCCGCAGATCTCCTTGGGGTCTTTCTTGTCCGGACAGTAGATGTGGTCCCCCGACGTGCAGAGATCGCAGACGCCGCAGCCGCTCTGCGGCATCACGACGACCCGGTCGCCGGGCTTGACCATGGTCACCGCCGGACCGATCTCGACGACTTCGCCCGCCGCCTCGTGACCGCCGAGGGGACGTTTCATGCCCCTCAGAAACACGTGGAACTCGGTACACAGGGGTGCTGCGTGAATCTTGATCTTGGCGTAGTTCTCAGCGACCCCGGGATCTTCAAAGTCCTCCAGGCCGCATTGGCTCTCGCCGGTGACAACAACGCGTTTCATCGCAAACTCCCCTTATCCGATCAATAGCCGCCGAAAGCCGGCTTGCTCAAAGTGAATGTCGCTGGTCAGGGCTTCCCTCAATTCCAGATCGCGCATCACGACGAAACTCAGACAGTCAGTGAAAGACCAGGCCTTGTCAGCATGTTGCAGGCAGAACGCCCTGGTTTCGTGGAAACGTTGAGGGGTCGTCCATTCCAGCCGAATCGCCGAAGAAGCATCCATTGTCTCGAAAAAGGGAACCAGGAGCCTTCCATATCCGCGCGCCCGCAGCAGAGTAGCGCTTTCGTCGACCACGTAGTCGGTGGTGACGAATCTTTTTCGTTCCCGCGCGGCTTGCGTCATGAATTCGGTGGCTTCCCGATGCATGCCATCCCCTTGCACCAGCAGTGAATAGAACCCGCTGGTGTCGATAAATGCCTCACGGGCCATAGACTATCGCGTCGATGTCTTCGTTCTGAAGCGATTCCCCGCCGGGCGCGGCGTGATGAGACAGACGATAGAGAGGATCATCCGGCTGCGGGGTTGAGGCGCTATAGGGTGTCAGACGAGCTGCGGGCTTGCCCCGGTAGGTGAGGATCAATTCCTCGCCCTGCTTCACCCGGCGCAAGACACCTTCGGCATCCTGTCTCAGTTCCACCATTGAGATTGAGGCCATAGGGTCCACACATGAAGTTAAAGTTCAAGTTGATGTTATTTTGGATTGCTTGGCGGTGCAAGCGCGGTGCGTTTGTCGCAATGCGGACAGCATGGCCAAATGCTGTATATTCCACCCCCCTCTTTTGGCTCGTTCGTGGAGCCGCCTTAAATGTTGGCACACTCGGAGACCATACGTGACGTCAGCCGAGCGCTTCCCGCACTCGTGGCGGATCCCGATCTCGATGATCCCGTCTCGGCCGAACTCCTCGATGCCCACGCGGCAGAGCTCCGCGAGCGGTACGACAATCTCCTGCCCGTGATCGATCGCGCGGGCAACGCGTTGGCCGAAGCGATAAAGGCGCATGACCCCGAAGAGAGCGCCGATCCCGATGGAGAGGGTGTGCGGGCCCTGGAACAAGCGGAAGCTCATTTCAAACACCGTAGAGAGGAACTCCTGCAACTGCGCGATGCCTTCGTCAACGTGGGTGCTTCGCCTTCGCACGATGTCTTCGGCGCGGTTGAACACTTGGACAACCTGTACATCGGGATTGTGGCCACCATGCAGGAAGTGCGGTGGTCAGTGCTGATCGCCGACGGTGTAAAGGATGGGGCCAAGTCCCCGGAGCGTCGCGCCTTCACCTCCTCGTCGGAGTGGCTCGCGTCGCTCCATGAGGAATAGCTATCCGCCACTGCGCGGGTTCCGCGAGCCCACCGGCAGTTTCAAGAGGAATGCACGGCGATTGCCGCCAAGGATGCGGGAGCAACTTGGTCTGGCAGTGGAGGAACTGCTCAAAGGCGAATTGTCGCCCGGCCGTAACTACGAACAGTTGACGAACATGCCAGGCGTGTACTCCGTGCGGCTTAGCGGCAGCTACCGTTTCGTGTTCGGGGTGACCGCCGGCATCGCCGACCCTATTGCCGTCGGACCGCACGACCAGGCGTACGCCGACGCGGTCAGACGCTACCGCCGGCCCAGAAATTAGTCAGGAGACTCCAAGCGTCAGTGTCCGAGTACCTTGCGCCGCACTTCCTCCAGGGGCTCCCGCGCCTCGTCCTGCCTCTCCTTCGCAATAACTGCGTCGAAGAAGTCCTCCCACAACTCGCCGTGGATGCTGAGATCGATCATGACCGCCTTGCGTTCTCCCTCGTCGTCAATCAAGAACTGGACGCCCTTCATCGTCGTGATCCTCCGGTAGTTCTTTTCGCGCGGAACGCGATGCCTCTAGCTGGCTGAAGCTGCCAATGCGGGCGATGGTGCCAGCGACATCGTCACGCTTCAAGACTGCTCATGCCGCAGCACCCCTCCCCTACGAGGTAAACGCTGGGTATCGTACCGAAGTCCCTGAAGACGACGCACGGCTCATGGTAGGTTCCGCGCCATGGGAAGGCGTCACCTAGTGCTCGCGGGGATCGCAACGGTCATCCTGTCGTCGGCAGCGCTCGCGGACGACGCGCCACCCTCCGAGATCGACTACAAGCACGCCTACGCCTTCCTCGCCGAGCCCAAGTACCCCTCCGACTTCCTGCACTTCGACTGGGTCAACCCGGACGCACCGAAAGGCGGCAGGATGCGCATCTCGGTCTCGGGCCAGTGGGACAACATCAATCCGTGCTCCGTGCCCGCCGGGCACCGGGTGCTCGGCGTGGACGTCGAGCGGCCCTACGCGAACCTGGTGCATGACGCATTGATGGACTGGTCGGCGGACGAGCCGGCGTCGATCTACGGGCGGCTCGCCGAGGGCATCGCGGTGGCCGACGACGGCGCCTGGATCGCGTTCAGGATCCGCGATGGCGCGCGCTGGCACGACGGCAAGCCCGTCACCATCGACGACGTGCACTTCACGTTCACGCGATTCACCACCGAGGCATCCCCGACGATCGCCACCCCGCTAAGCCCGATCGAGTCTTTCGAGATCATCGGACCCCGCGAAATCCGCTTCAACATCCGGGAGGGCCAGAGGGGCGATCCCCTGCTGCCCATCGTCATCGGCTCGAAGCCGATCCTGCCGGCACATTTCTGGGCGGACCGGGACCTGGGCAAGACCAGCATCACCCCGCCGCTCGGTTCCGGCCCTTACCGCGTCAAGGAACTGCGCGTCGGCCGCTGGATCCGCTACGAGCGCGTCGAAGACTACTGGGGGCGGGATCTGCCGGTCATGCGCGGCCGCTACAACTTCGACGAGGTGAAGTGGGATTACTTCCGCGACGGCCAGATCCAGGCCGAGTCGCTGAAGGGCGACGTCGTTGACGTGAACGTCGAGGGCGTCCCCAGGCTCTGGAACACCGCCTACGAGTTTCCGGCCAAGCGCGCCGGGATGTTCCGGCAGCACTGGCTGCCGGTGAACCACCCGGCGGGACTGTGGGCAGCCCTGTTCTGGAACCTCGACCAGCCGCGCTTCCGGGACGTCCGGGTTCGCGAGGCCTTGTGGCTGGTCGCGGACTACGAGTGGATCAACTGGCGCAACTACGACTTCTACGGCCTGGCGGAGAGTTTTTTCCACGGCTCGGTGCTGGCATCGCGCGGCCTACCGAGCGAGCGGGAACTGAAATACCTCGAACCGATCCGCGACCTCGTCCCGCCGCGCGTCTTCACCGAGCCCTACCGGCCACCGCCCAACGGCGGCCGCGGGTGGCACCGCGACAACCTCGTCAAGGCGGCGGCGCTGTTGAAGGAAGCCGGTTGGAACGTCGAAGACGGGCGCCTCGTCCACAGCGTCACGGGGGAGGCGTTCCATCTCCGCATGTTGGTCATACCACCGGGCATGGCGGCTTCGATGATGCCCTACCTGCGCAACCTGGAACGTCTCGGCATCACGTCGACGATCAAGTCGCCGGAGACCTCCCAGTGGGTGTTCCGCATGCTTTCCGGCGACTTCGACGGCGGCGACATGTGGTTCATCACGGACTTCACGCCGACGCACGCCATGGCGCGCTTTTCGAGCGCCGAGGCGGACCACGAGTACGGGGCCAACTATCCCAACATCAGGGACCCGGCCGTCGACCACCTCTTGGAAGCAGTCAAGTCGGCGAACACCTGGGACGACTACGTCGCCGCCATTCGCGCGTTCGATCGCGTCATGCTGTGGAACTTCTACCTCATCCCGGGCATGAGCCGGACCAAGATCGGCATCGGGCACTGGGACCGTTACGACTGGGTGGACGCCGGCAAGCTGTCGCGCGAAGTGTGGACCGAGTCCTGGTGGTGGGACGAGGCGCGCGCCGCCAGGGTTGCGGAGTACCTGGGACAGTAACGTGGGCCGCTACGTCCTCCGCCGCCTCCTGCTGATCCTGCCGACGCTGTTCGGCATCATGGTCATCAACTTCATCCTGGTGCAGTTCGCGCCGGGCGGCCCCGTGGAACAGGCCATCGTCCAGGCGCAGGGACTCGACATCTCGACCACGGCCTCGGTGTCGGCGCCCACGAGCATGGGGCCGTCGTCGCAGTCGTCCTACACCGGCAGCGAGGGGCTCGATCCCGCGTTCGTCGCGCGCATGGAGAAGGCGTTCGGGTTCGACAAACCGCCGCACGAGCGGTTCTTCCTCATGCTGTGGAACTACGTGCGCCTGGATTTCGGCGAGAGCTACTTCCAGAACCGCCCGGTATTCGACCTCGTGGTGGAGCGGCTGCCCGTCTCGGTCTCGCTCGGACTCTGGTCGCTGGTGCTGATCTACGGCGTCTCGATCCCCCTCGGCGTGGCCAAGGCCGTCCGTGACGGCACCGCGTTCGACGTCTGGTCGAGCGCGGTCGTGTTCGTCGCCTACGCGATCCCCGGCTTCCTCATCGCGGTGGTGCTGATCATCCTGTTCGCGGGGGGCACCTATCTCGACTGGTTCCCCATGCGCGGCATCGTCTCCGAGCACTTCGCCGACCTGACGCTCGCCGGCAAGGTCCGCGACTACTTCTGGCACCTCGCCCTGCCCCTCACGGCGCTCACCCTCGGCGGATTCGCGACGCTCACCATGCTGACCAAGAACAGCTTCCTCGAGGAGATCAACAAGCAGTTCGTGCTGACCGCGCGGTCGAAGGGCCTGACCGAGAAGCGCGTCCTGTTCGGGCACGTGTTCCGCAACGCCATCCTCATCGTGATCGCCGGCTTCCCGGCCGCGTTCGTCGGCCTGCTGTTCACGGGCGCGCTCCTGATCGAGGTCATCTTCTCGATCGACGGCATCGGCCTGCTCGGCTACGAGGCCGTCGTCAAGCGCGACTACCCGATCTTCTTCGGCACGCTGTTCGTGTTCACGCTGATCGGCCTCGTCATGCAGCTCATCGGCGACGTCATCTACACATTCGTCGATCCGCGCATCGACTTCGAGACCCGGGGGTAGCGGATGTCCCCGATCAACCAGCGGCGACTCGAACTCTTCAAGTCAAACCGGCGCGGGTTCTACTCGTTCTGGATCTTCCTGGTGCTGTTCGTGGCTTCGATGTTTGCCGAGTTCATCGCCAACGACAAACCGATCGTGTTCTCGTACAAGGGCGAGCTGCATTTCCCCATGTTCGCGATGTACACCGAGACCCAACTCGGCGGCGTGCTGGAGACCGAGGCAGACTACCGCGATCCGTACGTGGCGGACTTGATCGACGCGGAGGGCTGGGCGGTCTGGCCACCGGTCCGGTATTCCTACAAGACCGTCGACTACTCCTACGAGATCACTCCATCGCCACCCGACGGCAGGCACTTCCTCGGCACCGACGGCGGTGGGACGGACGTGTTCGCGAAGTTGCTGTACGGGTTCCGGCTCTCGGTGCTGTTCGGTCTTGCGCTGACGCTGATCAGCTCGAGCATCGGAGTGCTCGTCGGGGCGGTGCAGGGCTACTTCGGGGGGCTCATCGACCTTCTTGGCCAGCGCGTGGTCGAGATCTTCGCCGGGCTGCCGATCCTGTTCGTGCTCATCATTCTCGCGAGCATCGTCGAGCCGAACGTGTTCTGGCTGCTCGGGATCCTGGGGCTGTTTAGTTGGATGGCCCTAGTGGGCGTGGTGCGCGCAGAGTTCTTGCGGGCGCGGAACTACGAGTTTGTTCTGGCGGCGCGGTCGTTGGGGGTGTCGAACCTGACGATCCTTCGGCGGCATGTGCTTCCCAATGCGATGGTAGCGACGTTGACGTATCTGCCGTTCATATTGAACGGGTCGATCACGGCGCTGACCGCGTTGGACTTCCTGGGGTTTGGGTTGCCGATCGACTCGCCGTCACTGGGGAGGCTGCTTTCGTCGGCGAAGGCGAATCTCCAAGCGCCGTGGTTGGGGTTCTTCGTGTTTGTGACGTTGGCGATGCTTTTGACGCTGCTGATCTTTATTGGTGAGGCGGTGAGGGATGCGCTGGATCCGAGAAGGGCGGTGGCGACACGAAGCGATCCCGGTGCCGAGTTGGTGAATCCGCAAACGGCGTGACCGCCGGCGGGAAACATCGAGAAGCCCGTCCCATGGCGCGCCAGTTAGCCCCTGGCATCCGTTCGCCCCGCAGAGCTTGGGTAGCGTCCGGGTTAGAGACTCAAATGCAAGCGTAGGGCCGCGTCGACCTCGTTCATCCGCCTCTGGGGGACGCGACCCACGCGATTGCGGAGGCGTTGAACGGCGACCGCGCGGACCTGTTCCGCCTGGGCCTTCGAGTCTCGCCGCAAACCGCAGTCACGGGCTGGCAACCTGACCTGGAAGGGATATACGCGGCGAATGTTGCTGGTTACCGGTACGACCGTAACCACGCCGCGGTTCGTCGCTGACGCGCTCTCGTTTGCCGCGTTGTTGCTCACGATGACTGCCGGCCGTTCGAAAGCCGCCTCGGCGCCAGTCGGGCTGCTGAAATCCACCATCCAAATGTCGCCCCGCCGCGCCGCTATGGCGGGGATCACGGTGTCAGACCATCACGGGATGATTGGTCCCACGCCGTGGCGTCCTCTTCGTCCCATTCTTCCCACGCCGAAGCGTAGTCGTCGGCAAGTTCCGACGTGCGCAACAGGCGGAGTGCAGTTTGAATGACCCCAGACCGTGACTTGATGCCTTGCGAACGCGCGTAGGCGTCCAGAAATCCGACCTCCTCCGCCGGGAGGCTGATGCTGAGTTTCATTGGCTCCGCCGGTGCTAACACTAATGCTACTAGGGTACTACCTTGTGTAGCATCGGCCAAGTTCACGTCGGACGAATTGATAGACGGTCTACATGGCCGCCTTGGGCAAGATCCATATGGGTGACGTCCATGCCCGCTCCTGCAGCGTGGGCTCCTTCTCCGGGCGCAGCGGGAGGCCCAGCCGATTTGCGTCCCACGTCGACCACCGGCAGGTCGGGTTCTCGAGCGCGCGCACGTAATAGAAGGCACGCTGGTTCGGGTCGAAGTCCGGATCCTCCCACATCGCCTTCAATTCAACGTCTCCCTTGTCGAAGTCGAAGTCGCAGGTCGCGAGGTCCACGCTGGCCCCGTTGTCGGGACAGCGGTGGCTGTCGGGATCCGGTTCGAGGCGCCGCGTGGTGCGCAACGGCCACCTTCCCGAACGGCAGATTCTGACCGGGATCGGGGCGGTCGATGTGCGGGTGCCGAAGGCGCGCTGGTCCCGGCAATCAGATCCATGGCTTCGATCACAGGCCGGCGAGTATGTACCTCCCATTCGGCTAGGTACGCCGCCGTGAAAAGGCCCTTTAGTCCGCCACCATCCAGGCTCAAGATCTGAAAGCGTGAGCGTACTGCCGTCTCGTTTTGCAGATGTCGTGACATCGATCATGCGTCGTTTACAAATCAACGTGATTCTTTCAAAATGTAAACCAGAGAGTCAATACCGAGGGGGAAAGAATGATCGGAATACGACTCAAGCTCGCCAGAACGGCCGCCGGGCTCTCGCTGCGGGACCTCGCGGCTGCCATCAACCATCTTGTTACGGCGCAGGCCATCGGCAAGTATGA
Organism: uncultured Pseudomonadales bacterium; assembly: GCA_964518405.1. GTDB lineage: Bacteria > Pseudomonadota > Gammaproteobacteria > Pseudomonadales > Azotimanducaceae > VXNE01. Next base: position 38,669 of record CAZFGB010000174.1, read on the forward strand.
GCGCAATGAAACCATGCCGGGCAGCGGCGTCCTCATCGCGCTTGCCGACGCCCTGCACACGTCTGTCGACTACCTGCTCGGGGACCCCGACCTAGTCTTGGAGGATCTGGAGTTCAGGAAGAACGCATTCACGACGAAGCGTGGCGAAGCCCAGGTCGAAGCCACGGTTCTCGCGCATCTCGAACGGTATCTCGCCATCGAAGACATCCTGCAATTGTCCAGTGCCCAGTGGGATGAGCCGCGCGACGCGCCCTATCCCGTATTGCGCGATCCGATTGAGGCCGACCGCGCAGCAGAGGCGCTCCGACGGCACTGGGGTCTGGGCCACGAACCCATTCCCAACCTGGTAGAGCTTCTCGAAGAACGCGGCATCAAGGTGTTTGCTTTTCCGCTTGGCAGCGTGGGAGGTCTCGCCGCACGCGCGAGTCGACCCGGGCATCCAGCAGTTCCCTTCGTCGTCGTCAACGCCAACGACTGGGGCGAGCGCCAGCGGTTCACCATCTCGCACGAGCTCGGCCACATCGTGCTCGACATCGCCCGAGGCCTGAATACGGAACGGGTCGCGCACCACTTTGCCGGTGCCTTCCTGATGCCGGCCGAGGCGTTGTGGCTCGAAGTCGGCAAGCACCGATCCGCCATAGCCCTCGGCGAGCTACTCGCGCTGAAACGCGTCTTCGGCGTCAGCATCCAGGCGCTGACCCACCGCTGTCGGGACCTCGGTATCATCGGCGTGGCCACCTACCGTGCTCTGTTCAATGAGTTCGACCAGCTCGGGTGGCGGTCACCCCCCTACGAAGAGTACGGCGCCATGGCTGGCGAGAAGCCCAACCGTTTTCAGCGACTCTGTCTGCGTGCGCTAGCCGAAGGCGCCATCAGCGATTCGAAAACGGCCGAACTCCTCGACGTCCCCATTGTCGAGGTCGATCAATACATGCGCGGCACTCTGCCCGAAGCGACGCCTGTGGAGTAATTGGTGATTCGTCGAGTGGTCGTATCGGACTCCTCTGTGCTCATCGATCTCGAACGCGGATCCCTATTCGAGGCGGCTTTCTCGTTGCAGCTTGAGTTCTGCGTCCCGGATCTGCTGTATCGGCGCGAACTGCAACCGTACGGCGGGGATCGCCTCGTCGCCATGGGTCTCAAGGTCCTCGACCTCGACGGCGAAGGAGTAGTCCGCGCGGCACGCTATCGCCGGACAGTACCGGCCCTGTCGTTGTCCGACGTGTTCGCGTTGGCCTTGGCCCATCGCACTGGCAGCACCCTGCTCACGGGCGATGCTCGTCTCCGCCGCCTCGCACACGACGAGAACGTTGTCTGCCACGGCGTGCTCTGGCTCTTGGACCAGATGCATGACGAGCGGACTGCGACGCCCCAACAGTTGTTCGATGGCCTTGTCAGCATCCGTGATCACCCGCGTTGCAGGCTTCCCCGGGCCGAGATCAACAAGCGCCTGAAGACGTTTCGATCGCGGTGACCGCAGCCCCTGACCCGCGCGCTGTCAACTGGGCCTTGTAGCTGGCGAATGCTTGAATGGGGACCGCTGCGAATCGAGTTGCTGCCTACCCGACCCTGACGCCAACTTCGGCTACATCGCCGCCTGGGGCAAGATCCATATGGGCGACGTCCAGGCTCGCTCCTGCAGCATGGGCTCCTTCTCCGGGCGCAACGGGAGGCCCAGCCGATTCGCGTCCTACGTCGACCACCGGCAGGCCGGGTTCTCGAGCGCACGCACGTAATAGAA
>CAZFGB010000175.1:0-19615 GCA_964518405.1 uncultured Pseudomonadales bacterium
GCGGGTATCTGCGGGTCTTTTTGCCCCCTGGTGGTCTTCATGCGAGGGGTACCCCTCGCGCTCCCCGGCTGAAGGCTCCGTTGCTCCTCCTTGTGTGGTGCCTGCCACACGGCGTCGTCGCGCCTCGCCAGGAACCAAAAATCCCTCGCAGCTACACTCGCATCTTTAGACTTGACGGAACACTAGGGCAACTCCCGCGTCGGAGCTCGCTTAATCATCATGCAGTTCAGTGAACGATGGCTACGCGAATGGGTCGATCCGGACATCGACACGGAGACCCTCTGCGAACAGCTGACCGGCGCCGGTCTCGAAGTCGATGCAATGGACGCCGCCGCCGCCGCGTTCGCCGGCGTCGTGGTGGGGGAGGTGCTGGACGTCGCGCCCCATCCCAATGCCGACAAGCCGCTGGTCTGCACGGTCGGAGACGGTTCGGAATCGCACCAGGTGGTTTGCGGGGCGCCGAACATCCGCGCCGGGATGAAAACCCCGTTCGCCCGCGTTGGCGCGGTGTTGCGTGGTGAGGAACTGCGCGCGCGTGATTTCCGGGGCGTCGCATCCCGCGGCATGTTGTGCTCGGCAGCGGAACTTGGATTGGGCGACGAGGCGGACGGCATTCTCGAACTGCCGGATGCGTTCGTGGCGGGGTCCGACCTGCGGGAAGCGCTGGCTCTCGACGACCGATGCATAACGTTGGATCTGACGCCCAATCGCGGCGACTGCCTGTCGCTCAAGGGCGTCGCGCGGGAAGTCGGGGTTCTCAACGACCTGCCGGTTCGGTTGCCGGACTGCGCGCCGGTCCCCGCCCGGGTCGACGACCGGTTCCCAGTGGAAATAGTCGCCGGCGATGGTTGTCCCCGTTACCTCGGTCGCGTCGTGCGGAATGTCGACACCGGCAAGTCGACACCCTTGTGGATGACGGAACGCCTGCGCCGCTCGGGACTTCGGTCCATCGACCCGGTGGTCGACGTCACCAACTACGTGATGCTCGAACTCGGACAGCCGTTGCACGCGTTCGATCTCGACATGCTGCACGAGCGCATCATTGTCCGGATGGCGGACGAGGGCGAGCAGTTCACCTTGCTCGACGGCAGCCAGGTCAGGCTTGACGGCGAAACGCTGCTGATTGCGGACGTCCGGGGACCTGTCGCCATGGCGGGTGTCATGGGCGGTGATCGCTCGGCGGTGCAGGAATCAAGCAGAGACATCTTTCTTGAGTGCGCGTTCTTTGCGCCGCTCAAGGTCATGGGCACGGCCCGCCGTTACGGCATGCAGACCGATGCGTCCCAGCGATTCGAACGTGGCGTCGATCATGCGCTGCAGGAGGCTGCGATCGAGCGGGCGACCCGCCTCCTGGTCGATATCGCCGGCGGGCGCCCCGGTCCCGCGGTCGTGACCGAGAGCGCCGCCCACGTGCCGCGGCCGTCGAAGGTGCGTCTGCGCCGTTCGCGTCTCGACCTGTTGGTGGGGGAGGAGGTTCCCGGAACCGAGGTCGACCGGATTTTCGAACGCCTTGAGTTTTCTCCGCGGAACATCGACCGGGACGGGCAGGCCGTATGGGAGGTGACGGCGCCCAGCCATCGTTTCGACATCGCTATCGAAGAGGACCTGGTCGAAGAGGTCTGCCGGGTCCATGGCTACAACCGGGTGGCGGACAGCTATCCGCTTGGCGAGCTTTCGCCAAGGGCCATTCCTCGCGACTTCGGGGGGGCCAGGCCGATATGCGATGCCTTGGCCGGCCTCGGCTATCGCGAGGCCATCACCTACAGCTTCGTGGCGCCGGAACGAATGCGGTTGCTCGACCCTGAAAATGAGCCGGTGGTCATTGCCAACCCGATGTCGCGCGATCAGTCCGTCATGCGCACGAATCTGCTTGCCGGACTGGTTGGCGCATTGCAGACAAACCTCGCCCGGCAGCAACGCCGCGTGAGATTGTTCGAGTACGGACAGTGCTTCCCGAGCGGCCGGACGGAGGAAGTATTCCATGTCGCCGGCATTGCATGTGGCGGTCGCCTGCCGGAATCGTGGTCGGCATCTTCCGAGGAACTGGATTTCTTTGACGTAAAGGGCGATGTGGAGCGATTGCTGGCCGTTGGCGGCGGCTCTCAGGTCTTCGCGCCCGCCGACGATCCGGTATTGCATCCGGGCCAATCGGCCCTGGTGTTGTCCGAGGATCGGATAATCGGCCGTCTCGGCCGTTTGCACCCGGAAGTGGAGGAGTCGCTTGACCTTGGCGTTCAGGCGTTCGTGTTCGAACTCCAAGCGGACGCCCTGATCGAACAGCCCGAACGCGAACACGAAAGCGTCTCCCGATTCCCCAGCGTTCGCCGCGATCTGGCGGTGGTCATCGACAGGACAGTGCCCGCTGGCGACGTGGAGTCGGCCGTGCGCGAAGTCCTTGCCAGCGTCCTGACCGAGTTCACCGTTTTCGACCTGTACGATGGTGAACGCATTGATTCCAATAAAAAAAGCCTCGGCATCGGGTTGACGTTGCAGCACGCATCGCGCACTCTTGTGGATAACGAAACCAATGCCTTCATCGACGCTGTCGTTGGCTGCCTGGCGGAGAGATTCGGGGCTCGTTTGCGCTGAATGCCGGCCAAGGCAAGTCCGTGGACGCAATTGGATACGGGGATCTGAACGAGCGTTGGCAAACTTCTAGCCGTGGCAAACACCTTGACCAAGGCTCGCATGGCGGAGCGTCTTTTCGACGAACTTGGACTCAGCAAACGCGAGGCCAAGGACATTGTCGAGATGTTTTTCGAGGAAATTCGCGCCTCGCTGTCGGACAACGCGCGCGTGAAGCTCTCCGGGTTCGGCAACTTCGATCTGCGTGACAAGCGCGAACGCCCGGGGCGAAATCCAAAGACGGGAGAGGAGATTCCCATCACGGCGCGCCGTGTCGTGACTTTCCGGCCAGGTCAGAAACTCAAGGCGCGGGTTGAAGCGTATGCGGGTCCGCCAGATTAGCCGGAAGCGTCGGCACCCAAACGCCGGCGTGTTGCGGGAAGCCTGCGGCACCGTCGAGGAAAACTGGTGTTGACGGAAATGACGCGTGGCTGCCCAGGCTGACGAACTGCCCCCCATTCCGAACAGGATCTATTTCACCATCGGTGATGTCGCCAAGTTGTGCGATGTTCAACCGCATGTGCTGCGCTATTGGGAACGGGAATTCCCGCAACTCGCTACGGTAAAGCGACGCGGCAATCGCCGTTATTACCAGCGCAAGGACGTCATGCTCGTCAGACAGATTCGATCCCTGCTGTACGAAAAACTCTACACCATCGCCGGCGCGCGCAAACGCCTATCGGACGAAGACATGAAGGAAGACACGACGCAGTCCATGCTCGTGGTGAAACAACTGATCGTCGAGTTGGAAGAAGTCCTGCACGATCTGCGCGCCTGACAGACGGCGCGCGTCCGAGGCGCGGTTCAATCGATTCCCAACCGCTTGCGCAGTTCTGCCACGTTTGGATCATGCGGCTTGCCGGTGCAGCGCTCTTCGAAGTCCCACAGCAGCGCCTCGAGTCGTTCCCGCCCCATCTCGGTATTCGCAGCTTCTCGCGGCGTTGCGTCGTTGAGCGCCATGAGCGACGTATCCAGCCATGCGGTCCAGTGCTTGTCGGCAGCCTTCTTCAGCAGTCGACGTGTTTCCGGGGAGTCGTTGAGTGCATCCGTGTCGCGTTTGCTACGCGCGTACGCCTTCGCTTGCCGCCCGTTCGGATTGTCTTGTATTTCCTTGAGCATCTGTTCCGGGGAGGTGATGGTCGCGTTCTTGAACTGTGCACGACTGCCCAGACGCTGTTCCATCTCGCGCCTGAATGTCTCGGCGCGAGTCTCGGAATTGACATCCGCCGTGAGGCGGGAACCGTCGATCGAGATCTGGCCCAGCGTCGTGTTGCTCCACTCAGCATGCTGCGCGTTTCCGGCCTTCACCCAAGGAAACGAGACGGAAACGAGCGCTCCGACCTTGTCGGTCTTGGAGCGGTCATCGCAGAAGCCCATCGACAGGGGCGCGAGGGCGTCTCTCGCTTCCTGCGGAGTACACTTCAACTCGTAGTAGAGCTTCGTCAACTGCAACGGATCCCCATCGGTGTTCTGTAGTTCGGGCGGTCGGGGATCGAGCAGATCGTCGCGTATATCCACATACAACTCGCGCAGCTCGTAGGCCCATTCTCGCAGCAGATCCAGGCCCCTGATCGAGTCGGTCTCGAGGTCTTCGCGCATATCCAGAAAGATGCCGGCGTAGGAGGGCGGAATGACGAACGGCGCACAACCCAGCATGATGGAGTCGCCGTCAAGGGTGACCACGGCGGTGAACAGGATCGAGCCTTTCTTCAGTGTCTTCGATGCGCGTCGTTCATGCACTTCGAATTCGCGTTTCAGCAGCAGGTCTCGGATGGTCAGTTGGACCCCGGGCCGCGCGTTGAGCACGATGAAGAAGCTGAAGGGCTGCGAGCAGGCCTCATCAATGAATCGTCTCGCAAAGTCATCCTCTCCCTCGCCCTCGTGTTCGAGGTAGTGTTTGGCGACTGGCACCTCCGGCAGGCGGTATTTCTCGTCGACATCCGTGTTGTCCGGCATCCAGTGATAAATCCACCACGACTGAAAGCTGGTCTCGAACTCCGGCCAGGGGTCGTCGAGGTCCAGGGGTTCGTCTTCCCAAAGCGTGAATTCGTCCCAAGCTTCGATCATGGATGCCGGACCGTAGTGCTCGATGGCGTGTGTACCCAGAAGCGGTCCGAGCCGCCCCTCCGTGCGGCGCATTCTGAGCCAGGCGATCCCCCGTGCCTGCCGCGTACCCGCAGTCCGCGCCTTGTCGAGGTTCATGCAACAGAACTTGTATTTCTTGCCGCTGCCGCAGGGACAGGGATGATTGCGACCGGTTTTCTTGACGATTGGGCGAACTCCTCCCGATGAATCTCAGCGAAGCCACACCGGAACTGCGGCGGGAAACGCAAAGTGCCGGCGCCCGGACGAGCGGCGCGCATTTTCGATATGACGGCACTTACGATAACACCGTATCGAAGGTATAGGGTCGAAGCGGGGGACTTCCCTGTGATCTGCGTCGGTCAGCCAGTCAATCAATCTGTGAACATGCGTTTGATCGGCGTAGAATCGCCGCTCCACTCGGGGCGTAGCGCAGTCTGGTAGCGCACCACACTGGGGGTGTGGTGGTCGCCGGTTCAAATCCGGCCGCCCCGACCAGTCGATCAGTCGGGCGACGGGATGCGCGCCGCCTTTTCTTCGTCGTACCACCACGATGCCGGGAAACTGGTGCGGAACTCCGCGTCGTACGGTGGCCGGCCGAACTTGTCCCAATAGACCACGTGTGGCCCCTCAACCTGCATCAGCGGGATCATGTCGAAATTCCAGAGCAGTATGCGATCCAGCGCCTTCTGCGCGGCGGCCAGTTCCTCCCGCGAGCGCGCGTTCAGGACCCGCATGATCATGTCGTCGGCGGCCGCGCTCTGGATACCCGAGTGGTTTCGTGTCTGCGGCAGCATGGCATTGCTGGAGTGCCAGTAGGAAACGACCTCGACACCCGGCGGTTGCGCAACGCCAAGGGTGGCAAAGGAGAAGTCGAAGTCGAACTCGTTCATGATGTTAACGAATTGCGCCGAGTCGACCATGCGGACGCGGGTTGTGAATCCCAGCCTCTGGAGTTGGTCCACGTACTGGAGGATCTGGCGCCGGTCGTTGGCGGAGCGGATGACGAAGGAGAGCGCGAAAGGCTCGCCATCGTCATTGACCAGGATACCGTCGCGCACCGTCCAACCGGACTGTCGAAGCAACTCGCGCGCTTGCAGCAGCGCGGGGCGGTTTCGACCCATCCCTTGTGAACGTCCCAGTTCGAACGCCTGGGTGAAGAGGCGCTCTGGCAGCTCATCGCGATAGGGCTCCAGCAGCGCGAGCTCGGCGGCGTTCGGACGGCCGACGGCGGAGAAGTCCGGTGGACCGAAGTAGCTTCGGGGAAGGCTGTGGAAGCCCTGGGCGATGTTGCGCCGGTACCAGGCGTAATCGAAAGCCAGCGTCAGGGCTTCTCTCACCCGGGGGTCCTTCAGGTTCTCCCGGCGTTCGTTTATGACGATGCCCCGCATCAACCCGACGTAGTACTGGAAGTTGTGCCGGCGCATCACGATCCAGCCCTTGTGGCGGGCGGGGATGTCGTAGCCCGTGTGCCAGTACCGCGGATCCGTTTCCCGCCGGTAATCGACCAGCCCCTTGCGAAACCCTTCCCGTGACACGGTGCCGTCGCGATAGTAGTCGTAGCGGATGTAGTCGAAGTTGTGGCGACCGCGATTGACGCCGAGGTTCCTGCCCCAGTAGTCGGGCACGCGTTCGTACAGAAGGTAGCGGGACTGCTGGAAATCCTTGACGCGATACGGGCCGCTGCCGAGCGGCGGGGTCAACGTCGTCCTGGTCGGATCGTGTTCCCGCCAGTAGTGCTCCGGCAGTATGGCGATCTTGCCGATGCTCGTGACCACGGCGGCGTTCAGACCATTGATGTTGAGCAGATGGAATGTCAGTTCCCGTTCGCTGTGGATTTCGACCGACTCGACCATCCCGAATGCCGACTGGAGGTTGAAGCCCGAGTTGTCGCGAATCTGGTCGAACGTGAACTTCACGTCGTGCGCCGTTATGGGCACGCCATCGTGCCAATGCGCTTCGGGCCGGAGCCGGAAGTGCACCCAGCTGAAGTCGTCCGCGACCATCACGCTCTCGGCCAGGTTGCCGTAGAACGTGCCGATCTCGTCGTCGGCCGGAACGAAGAGCCCATCGTAGAGAAACGGTTGGGACCCCATGGAATGCTGGACACCGGGCACCGCGACGCCCTTGTTCAGGTAGGGTGTGAAAGAGTTCCAGTTGGCGCCCGTCGCCAGCACCAGCATGCCGCCCTTGGGGGCATCTGGGTTGACATAGTCGAAGTGCTCGAAGTCGGGCGGGTACTTGAACTCGCCGAAGAACGATACGCCGTGCTTGTACGTAGGATCCGCGACGCCAAGCGTCGCGCCGAATACGATAGTCGCTGCCAAGAGTCGCATCGGTGTTCGGCACCGGTGTCCTGGGCACCATAGGTTATTCTCACTCGTTCACAAATGCCGAGTGCAAAGGGGAGCGGGAACATGTCGCAACCACTGAAGGTAGGCCTCGTTGGTGCCGGGGGCATCGCCAATTCGCACCTTCCGGCTTACCTGGAGTACCCGGATCAGGTGCGCGTGACCGCCGTGTGCGACATCATCGAAGATGCCGCGAAAGCGTACGCTGCGAGAGTGAACACCGGTGCCGTTTACACGGACCTGGACACGATGCTGCGGGACGCCGATATCGAAGCGGTGGACCTGTGCCACAGGCACGACCTGCATGCGCCGCACGCCATCGCCGCCGCACAAGCCGGCAAGCACGTGATCGTCGAGAAGCCGATGGCGAACTCGGTGCAAGATTGCCGCGAGATGGTCGAAGCTGCCGACAAGTCGGGGGTGACGCTGATGGTGGCGCAGCACCTGCGTTACATGCGGACGGCGGCCGCCGCGAAACGCCTGATCGAGGACGGAAAGCTGGGCCGGATCGAAGCGGTGCGCACCCACATGATTTCCGGCGGATACGGCCGCATGGACCGGCGCGGGCATTGGATGCGTGACCCGAAGTACGCCGGCGGCGGCGTCATGATGACCACCCAGGTCCACCATTTCGATCTGCTGCGGTATTACGTCGGCGACGTGAAGCGCGTGTACGGCATCTGCAGGACACTGGGACCGGACAAGCCCGCCGGGTCGGAGGACCTGGTCGCCGCCACTCTCGAATTCGAGAATGGCGCCGTTGGGCATACGTTCGCAAAATCCTCGCTGTCGCGCGAGGGCAGGTCCTACTGCCTGATGGGCAGCGAGGGGACCCTCTACGCCGAGCTGGCGGTGGAGAGCGACGAGACGCCGACGCCCCACTTCGGAAGGCTCATGGTTTCCCTGAAAACGCCGGAAAAGGAGCGGGAATACCTGTCCAACGTGGCGGAGATGCGACGATTCATGCGACGAGACGCCAAGCGTCGGAACGAGTTCATAGAAAGGCTCCAACCGGACTTCGAACCCCTGTCGATCGAGGGCACGGGCCTGGCCACCGCCAACGGCTTCGTCAACGAGATCCTGCACTTCGCGGAATGCTGTCGGACTGGGGCGGCGCCGATCAGCAGCGGTCGCGACAACGTCAACACGATCGAGGTCATCATGGGCATCTACGAGTCCTCCCGGACCGGCATGCCCGTCGATCTGGATACGCTTTAGTTAGTGGCCTCTCGGAGCCAGCCGGCCTTCAGGCGCGCCAGCTGTCGGCGTACAGCAGGTCCTTGAGGTCGTCCCGGGACAGCGGCGCGTAGGGGATCCGAGCCTCGCGCGCGCTCGAAAAGTCTTCCCTGGGCGCGCAGTAGAAGACCCCGAGGGGCGTGGGCAGGGCCGGGTCGTCGACGCGCGCGAGCGCGGCGGCGAGCGCCGAGTTCGTTTCGTCGTGGACACTCGCCTCGGCTGCGTTCTCCGTGACGCGGAACTCTCCTCGGACCGATTCGTACACCAGTCCCTTGTCGTTGTCCGCGCCGAACAGCATGGGCTCGCCGTGGCGAACGATCACGGTGTTCTCCGACCGGTTTCTCTTGCTGGTGAGATCGCCGAAGGCGTTGGCGTTATAGACGATGCAGTTCTGCAGCACTTCAACGAAGGCCGCGCCCGAGAAGGCGTGAGCGCGCAGCAGTACCTCCGGCAGGTGATCCTGCAGGGTGTCCGCCGTGCGCGCGACGAACCCGCCGTTGCCGCCGAGGGCGAGCATCGCGGGATTGACTGCCGGATCGACCGAACCGTCCGGCGTCGATGGCGAGCGCGTACCTGGAACGGATGTGGGCGAATACTGTCCCTTGGTCAGACCGTAGACCGCGTTGTTGAACAGCAGCAGGTTGACATCGACGTTGCGCCGGAGGATGTGCGTCAGGTGATTGCCGCCGATGGCGAGGAAGTCGCCGTCGCCGCCGACCACCCACACGTCCAGATCGGGATTGGCGAGCTTGATGCCGGTCGCCAGCGAAGGCGCGCGCCCGTGAATGCTGTGGAATCCGTAGGTTTCGAGATAGTAGGGCAGCCGCGCCGCGCAACCGATTCCGGAGACGACGACGACATCATCCGGATTCCGGCCGACCTCGGCCAGGGTCTTGCGCATGGATTTCAGGATGGCGTAGTCGCCGCACCCGGGGCACCAGCGCACTTCCTGGTCCGTCTCGAAATCCTTCGGCGTCAGCTTGATGACCTGGTTCATCCGATCTGGCTCCTCGGCTGTTCGAGTTCGTCGAGAATGCCCCGCAAGGCGGTTTCGATGGTCCCGACCCTGAACGGCTGACCGCTTGTCTGCGTGATGCTGCGGGCGTCCACGAGAAACTCGCTCCGGATCAGGCGCACGAGCTGCCCCTGGTTCATCTCGACGACGGCGACGGATCCGAATCGGGCGAGGATATCGACGAGGTTCGGAGGCAGCGGCCAGAGCTGTCGCAAGTGCAGGTGGCCGACAGCCAGCCCCGCGCGCGTCAAGCGGCTCACTGCGTCCTCGATGGCGCCGTAGGTCGATCCCCAGCCGATGACCAGAAGATCGCCGCTGTCGGCGCCGCAGTCTATTTCGTGGACGAGACCCTGTTCGGCCACCCGTTCAATCTTCTCGGCGCGCAACTCGGTCATGCGCTGATGGTTGTCTGGATCGTATGAGATGTTGCCGCTGCCGTCGGCACGTTCGAGCCCGCCGATTCGATGCGCGAGCGCCGGCGTACCCGGCGTGGCCCACGGCCGCGCCAGGGTGTCCGGATCCCTCGCGAATGGCTCGAAACCGGCGGGGTCCGAGCGGAACGTCGGCGCGATGAGCGGCAGGGTGCCGATGTCCGGCAATTCCCAGGGCTCGGCGGCGTTTGCGATATAGGCGTCCGACAGGACGATGACCGGCGTCATGTACGTCATGGCGATCCGGGCCGCTTCGATCATGATGCGGAAGCACTCCGACGGCGTCGCCGGCGCGAGCACCGGCAGGGGCGCTTCGCCGTGGCGCCCGTAGAGCGCGAGGTTGAGGTCGGCTTGTTCCGGTTTGGTGGGCATGCCCGTAGACGGACCCGCGCGCTGGACGTCGATAACCAGTAGCGGCAGTTCTACGGCGACTGCGAGCCCCAGCGCTTCCGTCTTCAACGACAACCCGGGCCCGGCGCTGGCCGAAATGCCGAGTCCGCCGGCATAGGACGCCCCGATAGCCGCCGTGATCGCGGCCACCTCGTCCTCCGCCTGGAAGGTGAGGATGCCGCGGCCCTTGAGCGATGCGAGAAAGTGCAGCAGCGCCGACGCCGGCGTGATGGGATAGGAGCAGTAGGTGAGCTTGCACCCCGACAGCGCGGCGACGGCCGCCAGCCCGAGACCCATCGCGTCGGTGCCGGTAACGGTGCGGAACACGCCGTGATGGAGTTCTGCGTCGACCCCGTGGGCGGCCTCTCCGGCGTCGAGTTCCATGGTTTCGCCGTAAGCGTGGCCGGCATTCAGGGCGGCGACGTTGGACGCCACGACGTCGGGCATGGAGGAGAACTTGCTCTCGATCCACGCGATCGTCGGTTCCCGGTCGCCACCGAACAGCCAGAAACTCAATCCAAGAGACCAGAAGTTCTTTGCCCGCCCCGCCTGTTTCTTGCCGACGCCCGTGGGTGCGACGGCCTCCGCAGTCTGGCGCGTGATGCCCATGGCCATCAGCCGGTACTCGTTGAGGGCGCCGTCCTCCAGCGGGTTCATGGCGTATCCGGCGCGTTTCAGGTTGCGCGCCGAGAACGCGTCCGTGTCGACGACGATCACGCCGCCCTTTTTAAGGGTATGCAGGTTGGTCTTGAGCGCGGCGGGATTGAAGGCGAACAGGACATCCACGTCGTCGCCGGGCGTGAGCACGCCGTCTCCACCGAACTGAATCTGAAATGCCGATACGCCGAAGGTCGACCCCGCGGGGGCGCGAATCTCGGCGGGGAAGTCGGGCAGCGTAAGCAGGTCGTGATGCTCCATGGCGACCGCTTTCGCGAATTCGCCGCCGAGCACCTGGATGCCGTCGCCGGAGTCACCGGCGAAGCGCACCACGGTGCGCGGCCCCGGATCCTCGTTCACGATCATGGCGCGAACCACATCGTCGATCATGTCGCGAAACCTCCTGCCAAGGCGCTGCGGGCATCCTGCGGCAAACGCGCCAACTTAGCAGAATGCTTGAAGAAACTCCAAAAACCATCGGTCGCCGCGGAAGGTGGTGGGCCGCTCGACTGCGGGACGTTTCACCTCGGACGGCGGCGGCATCCTGCTGCGCGAGGTGGATCGGCCCGCATTGCGCGGCCGAGGGCGAATTTTGCCGGGTCTAGTCTCGGCGCTGCTGTAGCGTCTCAGCGACGATCTGCCAGATAGCGACGAACACCATGAGTGGTACCAGCAGTTCGACCACATCCCGACGACTGCGGAAGGGACTGAAAGGTAGCGCGAGGACCGTCGCACAGGCAGCTGAAGACAAAACAGCCACAGTTTCGGCCCGCACAACCCGGTTGATCACTCTTTGGAACACCATCATGTCAGGCACTTCATTCAACGCCCGGTTCAACCCGAACGACCGGCGACCATGCAAGCGGCAACCACCGCCGGAACCAATATGCTGCACAGAATTCCGGGCCACGCGCCGATTTTTCGTCCACGTCTCCAAAGGTCGAAAACGAACATCACGGCAGAACTCAGCAGCCAAAGCATCGCCAGAATCAACCACCATGACAACGGAACGCGCGAAGGCATCATCAATTCCAGTAGCGCAGCCGCCCCGAGGATACCCACCAGGAGGGGGCCTATATTGGCGAGATGGGATCTCAATATATCCATGATCGTTGTTTATCTGGTCCGCTCGACCCGCTTTTCCAATCGCTCCATCCAGTCGTGGATGTGCTGCCGCGTCCACGGGATGTCGAGCGCGACGAAAGCCAACCCTATTGGAAACATCCAGAACCCGATGATCGGAAGAAACCCGAAGACTCCGGCCACCATGAGAAAGATGCCGATCACGCTGCGCACTCCCACGGGCACGCGACGGTTGCCCCAGCGAAGCAGCCGCAGCGTGCTGTTCGCCACCATTGTCTTGAGTTCTTCGGAGGTCAGGATCTACACCAGGATCGGCTGATCGTCGGGCGCATCATGCTGTTCGGGATGCGCGCGGCGTTTAAGGTCCGGGTCGATGGACAGGAAGCGGTAGCGTCCGTCTTCGCAGAGCGTCCGTTGCAGCCGGTTGCGATGCATCAGCAGGTGGCAGTGCGCGATGGCTTCGCCAAGGGCCATCATCGTTTGCCTCGCATCGAGCTCGCGTCGAAACAGAACCGGCAGCAGTTCGGCGGCGAGACGCGGTTGGACGCAGTGCTCTTCGACGGCCAGCAGGCGGTCTTCGTGGTGGCCGATCAACTGCCGCAACCGTTCGCGCACCCCGTAGAACGGGAGATTGTGCGCGGGTAGAACGAGCGTCTCCGGCGGCGTGTCGAGGAACTTGTCGTGCGATTCCATCCACACGAGCAGCGGGTTCGCTTCCGGCTCCGTCGGGTGGACGCTGACGTTGGACGTGATGACCGGGAGGATCTGATCGCCGGAGATGAGAACGCCCAGGCTCTTGCAGTGCAGGCAGGCGTGCTCCGGCGAATGGCCGGCGCCCACGACCACCTGCCAATCGTGATATCCGATCGTCAGTATGTCGCCGTCTTCCAGGCGGTGGAAGCCCAAGGGGAATGGCGTTGCCGCATTGCTGCGCGGCTTTCTCCCGTTCCTCGATACGCCTTCGCGCGGCGGCGCCGCCAGCTTCTGAACGTAGTCGTCCCGCATGCCGTAGCGGCGATAGAACTGCGCGCCCTGCCAGTCGGCGCCGTACTGGCGGCTCGCGTTGCCGCCGAGGGCGGAAGCGCGGGCCTGGTAGTACTCGGCGCGGGTCATGTAGAACGGGCAGCGGAACTCGCTGGTGATCATGCCGGCCTGACCGATGTGGTCCGGGTGCATATGCGTGCAGATCACGCCCTTCACGGGACGCCCGTTGAGTTCCCCGGCGAACAGGTCGCGCCACAGCGCGGCGGTTTCCTCGTTGCCGAGGCCCGTGTCCACCACGTACCAGCCGTCCCGATCCTCGATCAGGTACAGATTGATGTGGTTCAGCGACCCGCCCATGGGCATGGTGAGCCAACGCACGCCTTGGGCGACTTCTATGGTCTCTCGGCGGGAAGGGTGTGAGGCGTATGGATAGGTGAGTTCGTTCACCGGCTCGATTATAGCCGCATCGGATGCGCGTCCTGCGCGGCGTTCGGCGAAAGCTGCTACATTAATTTCGATACGAAAGTCGTTGGAAACGAAACGGGGGCGCCCATGGCTATGAACGTGAAGCCGGTTCTTCACCTCGACGACGAGGTGAATGAAATCCGGCTCGCCACGGCGGAGATCGTCAATGAAGAAATCCTGCCGGTGGAGGAGAGACTATGGGGCTATTCCTTCGACGGCTCCCGGGCCTCCAGGGAGTCGGTCCAGGAGGCCTCGGAACTGCGCCGGCAGATTCAGAACAAGGTCAAGGACCGCAAGCTCTGGGCGCCGCATCTGCCGCCGGAGTTCGGTGGCATGGGCCTCACCTTCCTGCAGCATGCCTACATGAACGAGGTGCTCGCCTACAGCCCCGGCGCGGCATCGTTGTTCGGAGTCGTGGCGCCCAACTCCGGCAATCAGAAGATCCTCGTCAAGTACGGCTCGCCCGAGCAGCACAGGAAATGGCTGATTCCGTTGACCGAAGGCCACATGCAGTCGGGCTTCTCGATGACGGAGCCGCACAACGCGGGTTCGGACCCGAGGTCGATCCAGACCCGCGCGGAACTCGACGGCGACGAGTGGGTCATCAACGGCCACAAGTGGTTCACCTCGAACGGTCATGCGGCCGACTTCTTCATCGTCATGTGCCGGACGGCGGACCCGGAGGATCCCGGCGGCGAAAACGACAAGATGACGCAGATCATCGTGCCGAAGGACACGCCGGGCGTGAACGTCATTCGCGGCGTGCCGGTATGGGGCAAGGCGTCGAGCCATTGCGAGATCACCTACGAGAACGTTCGCGTGCCGAAGGAGAACCAGCTCGGCCGCACCGGAACCGGCCACCAGGCGGCCCAGGACCGTCTCGGCGCCGGCCGCGTGTACCACTGCATGAACTCTGTCGGATCGATGTGGCGCACGTTCGACCTGATGGTGGAACGGATCACCACGCGCGTTGTCCACGGCGGCGAGAAGCTCGAAGAGAAACAGTTCATGCAGGGCTTTATCGCGGACTCCTACATGGACATCCAGGCATCCCGCCTGATGGTGGTCGACTGCGCCAACAAGATGGAGAGCGGGGTCGATCCGCGCACGGACATCTCGGCCATCAAGATCTTCGTCCCGGCCGCGTACCATCGGGTCGTCGACCGCGCGATCCAGGTATTCGGCGCCAAGGGCGTGTCGGGCGACCTGCCCCTGGCCGGCTTCTATACCGGCGCGCGCACGCTGCGCATCGCCGACGGCCCGGACGAAGTGCACAAGATCCTCATCGCGAAGAACATCCTGCGCCGCTATCGCGCGGGCGAAACATGGGACTTCGGCAACTGAACCTCAAAGAACCGGGAGGACAATCAAATGGCTACTTCATTGGCTGAAATCATCAGCGGCGTTCGCCTGAGCGACCCCGCCCTGTTCCGGCAGCAGTGCTACGTCGATGGTGGTTGGGTCGACGCCGACTCCGGCGCGACCTTTGCGGTAACCGATCCGGCCGGCGGGCAACCCATCGGGACGGTGCCGTCGTTCGGCGCGGCCGAGACCCGGCGAGCCGTGGAAGCGGCCAACGCAGCCTATCCGGCCTGGCGCGCGCTGACCGGCAAGGAACGGGCGAATGTGCTGCGGCGGTGGTACGAGTTGATGCTGGAGCACCAAGAGGATCTGGCGATCATCATGACCGCCGAGCAGGGCAAGCCGATGGCGGAATCTCGCGGCGAGATTCTTTACGGCGCCTCGTTCATCGAGTGGTTCGCGGAAGAGGCCAAGCGCGCCTACGGGGACGTGATTCCGACGCACCTCGCCGACCGCAGGATCGTCGTTACGAAGGAACCCGTTGGCGTCGTCGCCTCCATCACGCCCTGGAACTTCCCCAACGCCATGATTACGCGCAAGGCCGGCCCCGCGCTCGCCGCCGGCTGCACGGTGGTGGCGCGGCCCGCCTCGTCAACGCCGCTCTCGGCGCTCGCCCTCGGCGAACTCGCAACTCGCGCGGGGATTCCCGCCGGCGTCTTCAACGTGGTGACCGGACCGTCTTCGGCGGTGGGCGGGGAACTGACCTCGAACTCCATCGTGCGCAAACTTTCCTTCACGGGCTCCACGGAGGTGGGAAAGATCCTGCTCGAGCAATGCGCCGGGACGGTCAAGAAGGTTTCGATGGAGCTTGGCGGGAACGCGCCGTTCATCGTCTTCGACGACGCCGATGTGGATGCGGCCGTGGAAGGAGCGATGGCTTCGAAGTATCGCAACACCGGTCAGACATGCGTGTGCGCGAACCGATTTCTCGTCCAGGAGGGGGTGCATGACGAATTCTCGCGGAAGCTGGCCGAGGCTACCGGTAATCTCCGGGTGGGACCTGGGCTTGAAGGCGAGACCGACCAGGGACCGTTGATCGACATGGCGGCGGTCGAAAAGGTCGAGGACCATATACAGGATGCGGTCGAGGGCGGCGGCACGGTGGTCGCGGGCGGTCAACGCCATGAACTCGGCGGCACCTTCTTCGAGCCGACGGTGATCACCGGCGTGACGCCGGCCATGAAGGTGGCGCGGGAGGAGACTTTCGGACCCGTCGCCCCGGTGTTCCGCTTCAAGACCGAGGAGGAAGCGATCCAGCTTGCCAATGCGACGGAGTTCGGTCTGGCGGCCTATTTCTACAGCCGCGACATCGGCCGCATCTGGCGGGTGGGAGAGGCGCTCGAGTACGGCATCGTCGGAATCAACGTGGGGATCATTTCCACCGAGGTGGCGCCTTTCGGGGGTTTCAAGGAGTCCGGCATCGGCCGCGAAGGATCGAAATATGGCCTCGACGAATTCCTCGAGGTCAAGTACATGTGCGTGGGCGGCATCGACGACTGAACGGCGATCGCTTCGCGCGCGGCGGCTTTCGACGCCTGCTGAAACGTCGCTTGCGGGTTTGGCGCGATGGCGGCCTCGCGGTCGTGCGCGGAAGGCCCTCCCGCGTTATCCGGGTTCCACGAGGGAGGTTCCCATGAACTCGACCGTCACGACCATTCCGATCGTCAATCTCCTGATCGGATTTGCGCCGGTGGCCGTGTTGCTCGCGATCATGCACGCATGGTCGCTGAACGCCTGGCAGGCGATCTATGCGAATCTGCGCATGCTCGCGCAGTTGCTCCTGATCGGCTACGTGTTGACCCTGGTGTTCGAGGCCGAGCAACCGTGGATCGTCGTGGCGGTCGTGGCGTTCATGATCGCGATGTCCGCCTGGATCGCGCTCCGGCCGCTTTCCGACCGCGGGGCGATGCCCTATGCGACCGTCGTCATCGGCCTGGGCGTCACGGGGGTCGCCGTTCTTGTGCTGGTGACGCAGGTCATCCTCGATCTTCCGAAGTGGTACGAACCGCGGTTTGTCGTCCCCCTGGCCGGGATGGTGTTCGCGAACAGCATGAACACCATCAGCCTGGCGGGCGAGCGGTACCAGACGGAGCGTAGCCGCGGCGCGGAATACCCCGCAGCGAGACAGGCGGCGATGACCGCCGCGCTCATCCCGCAGATCAACACGTTGCTGGCGGTGGGTCTCGTCGCCCTGCCGGGCATGATGACCGGACAGGTCCTGTCGGGCGTCGACCCGCTCGTCGCGGCGCGATACCAGATCATGGTGATGTGCATGATCTTTTCCGCGGCCGGTCTGGCGGCCGCCCTTTATCTGGTGCTGAGGCAATTCGCGACTGAGCGCTCCGGTTAACGCACCTGCGCGGATCGTTTATTCGACTTCGTTCAGTTGCCCGGTCTTCACGTCGTAGACGAAGCCGCGAATCTTGTCCTTCACGGGGATGAACGGGTTGGCCCGAATGCGCCGGATGCTCTGGCGGACATCCTCTTCGACGTCGGGGAAGGCCTCGAGGGCGAAGCTTGGCCGGATGCCGGTATCGCTTTCGATCTGATCCTTTATATCGTCGTCCCTGAAAGTGACCATGCCGCAGTCCGTATGGTGGATCAGGATGATCTCCTCGGTGCCGAGCAGTCGCTGCGAGATGACGAGGGATCGCAATACGTCGTCGGTGACGACGCCCCCGGCGTTGCGTATGACATGCGCATCGCCCTCTTCAAGCCCCAACAGCCGCCCGGTTTCGATGCGGGCATCCATGCAGGCGACGACCGCCGCGCGCTTCGCGGGCGGTATGGGAAGGTCGCCTTTCTCGAAGGAGTCGGCGTAGCGAGCGTTGTTCGCGAGAAAGTTGTCTGTTGACGACATGATGCGCACCCAAGTCCATATGGAGCGACGAAACGTACTGCTTTTCGCGCACTGCCGTCCAACTACTTCGCGATATGGTTATGGCTTGCGCGGGCGTCGCGCGGGCACGGCGTTGGGATACCATCCGCAGACATTCGGGGCGAAGGACTGACGGGTGAGCGGACCACTACGAGGCATGGCGGTCGTGGATCTGGGTCTGGGGCCCGTGACGGGTCTCGCGACCATGGTGCTTGCGGACTTCGGCGCCGAAGTCATCAAGGTGGAACCGCCCGGCGGGGATCCGTTTCGCGCCATGCCGTCCTCGAAGACCTGGCTGCGCGGCAAGTCCACGCTTGAAGTCGACTTCGATGACCGCCGGGCGCTCGACGATCTGCGTTCCCTGATCATCGACGGCGCGGATGCCGTCGTGACGACCTTCGATCGGGAGCGCTGGCGGGCTCTCGGTCTCGATTACGCCAGCTTGTCGTCGACGCGAGCCGATCTCGTGTACGGCGTGGTTTCGGGTTTCGGCGAGGACGGGCCCTACAAGGACTATGCGGCCGTGGAGGCGGTCGTGGCGGCCAAGTTCGGCCGAATGATGAGCCTGGAAGGCGTCGCGCCCCGCCGGGGACCATGCTATGCCGCAGTGCAGGTGGCGACGCACGCCACATCGCAGGCCGTCGCAATGGCTTTGCTTGCAAGTCTTGCGGGACGTCGCGCGTCGGGGCGTGGATTCGCCTTCGAGACATCGTTGATGCGCGGCCTGCTCCCATATGACGTGAACGGCGTGCAGACGACGCACTTGCGGGAACGCGGCATTCTGTCGGCGCCCGCGACGGCCACGGACCCGGTGACCGTCATGCCGCGCCTCTATTACCACAGCGCCCGCACCAAGGACGGCAAATGGATTCAGTTCGGCAATCTGCTGCCGCACCTGCACGAGAACTTCCTCTCGGTCGCGGGTATCGGGACCCCCGACGACCGCACGCCGAACGAAGGTTCCGAGGAACTCGAGGCGTTCCGCAACCTGATGCTCGAAACGATGGAATCCGCGAGTCTCGACGACTGGATGGAGAAGTTTGTCCGCCACGGGGGCGTGGCGGCGCACCCCTACCAGACGACGCAGGGGGCGATGGCCGATCCGGACATCGTCGCCAACGGCCACGTCGTGACCGTGGACGGCGTTGCGCAACTTGGGCCGATCGCGGAGCTGACGGAGACGCCTGCCCGGATAGGCGGACCGCCGCAACGAATCGATTTCGCGCGGGCGCGAGAACTGTTCGGCACCCTTGAGGGCGATGTCAGCGATGCGACTAGTCGCAGTCGTCCCGCAGTCGCGGCGCCCCCTTCGAAGCGACCGCTCGAAGGTGTGACCGTGATCGAGGCGGCAACCATCATCGCGGTGCCGCTGGCCACCTCGACGCTGGCGGACATGGGTGCCCGGGTGATCAAGTTCGAACCGGTTGGCGGCGATCCGTTTCGGGGAATGATGGTCGGAGCGGGCGCGGCGCGATGCAATACCGGCAAGGAAAGCATCTGTCTCGATCTGAAATCGCCAAAGGCGCGGGCGGTCGCCTTGAGACTCGTCGAGAAGGCCGACATCCTGGTTCACAACTATCGTCCGGGGGTACCGGAAAGGCTCGGCCTCGACTACGACACCCTCGCGCGCGTCAATCCGGACCTCGTCTACCTGGCCTCGAACGGCTACGGGCGCAAAGGACCGGGCGCCAAGCGTCCTTCCACGCATCCCATCCCGGGGGCGGCACTCGGCGGAGTCGTCTGGCAGATGGGTGGCTTGCCGCCGGACACGCCCCTTGACCTCGACCAAGTGCGGGAAGTGACCCGCGCGCTGTTCCGCGCCAACGATACCAATCCGGACCCGAACACATCGATGGTCGTGGCGACCGCCGCGGTGCTCGGCCTCCTCGCTCGAGAACTGACCGGCAAGGGGCAGCGCGTATTCGTCGACATGTTCGGCGCCAACGCGTATGCGAATTGGGACGACTTCGTTTCCTACCCGGGCAAGCCCGAGCGGCCAGCGGTGGACAAGGGCAGTTTCGGGCTGGGGCCGTGGTGCCGCCTGTACGCGTGCAAG
>CAZFGB010000176.1:0-27258 GCA_964518405.1 uncultured Pseudomonadales bacterium
GGTAGTTCGGTCACGGGTAGCCCGATCGCCGATTCACGTGGTGAGGTCTATGTGCCGCTCTCGCCAGAGGCGGTAGCCGCCCAGCCGGCGAGTCGCGCCCCCGTTCACTCTCTTGCCCCATTGGACAAGACCGCGCCTTCAATCAGCGTGCAATCACCCTGGACTCGCGCCTGGACGGTCTTGCGTTCTCCTGGTGTCGGCATCCTCGATCTCCGTCAACGCCAGCTTTGTCGCCATGCTTGGTATTCGCCCGGCCGAAGGCGGTAGCGGGCGATGTTGCCTTCGTGGAGGCTCATTATCTCGGTCTCTACGACTTCGACGAATCGTGGCTGGTCCGTCGGTGACACCTGCTCCGCCGCACGTTGCCGCGCCAGTGCAGTTGCAGCCTCCTTTCCCATTCCCGTTCGCACCACCGTGGCGACCAACTCTGCGATCAGCGCCCGGTGACGCAAGCGGAACGGGTCCGGCTCACCCAAGGACTGGCGCACTGCCGAGTACCGAGCGCTGGAGCGCTCATAGGCCCAGACGAACACATCACGCAGCAGATCGACGCGATTCAGCTCGTAGATGGCCAACACACCGTCGATGTAGGCTCGCTCGGGCACATCCACGAAGGACAGCGGACAGAGATTGCCGCGGATCAGCGGGATATTTGCCGCGAGGCGGGAGACCCGCTTGTTGACGTCCTCGAAACCTTGCAGGTAAGCGAGGTGCACGAGGGCGAAGAATGCCCGCTCGAAGGGGTCCGTGATCGCAGCCACGGTGTCCAGAATTTTATCGAAGCATTCCTCGATGAGCGGCGGCACTTCAAGCGGATGGTAGACCGTGCCGTCAATGCCTACCGGGATGCGCCGCAGACGGCCACCGGCCTGCGGGTCGGCAAGGAGGTTGTCCGCGAGCAGGGCGTGCAGATTCAGAATGGTATACCGATTGAAGCCGATCTCGTCGGCTTGGTCGACGAGCAGCTCGATGGCCTCCTTGTGGTTCAGGATCATCTGCGCTTCCAGCCCATCCTTGCCCGCAGCGGCCTCGCCCAACTCCAGCAGGCGCTCGGTTTCCAGCAGGGAGTAGGTATTGCCTTCCAGACGGCTAGAGTTCCAGGAAAGATCGATCAGCAGGCGGCTGTAGATCGTCCGGGCGTAGGTCCCCGCCGGGCGCTCGCCGTCGTGTGAGCGACCCATATCGAGCAGACGTTGGCGGGTTTCCGCCGACAAGTAGTAGGTGACGTCGGGCCGGTAGTCGTCGAGGAAGGCGCGCTGGTAGCCCACCGGCTGGCGTTTCTGAATCGGGGCGCGAATCGCCTGCTTGGCGGCTACCGCCTCTGGCGAGATCGGCACATAGACCTCACCACGTGCATCGGCGATCGGGCTACCCGTGACCGAACTACCTTTGCCGGTCATGCTGACAGGCACGCGATAGCGACGGCCCTTGCGCTGCCCTTCGGCGATCAGCCGCTTTTGTTCCACCAGCAGGGCGAGACGGCGCTGCAGCATCCGTGGCGGCAGTTCGTAGGGCAGTCCCTCGCGGATGGCACGGACCTGCACGCCTTCTGGATGAGCCGCCACGACGGTGAAAATGGCGTCGAGTTCTTGTTCGGGGATTCGCTTCGGCATGTGGCGGATTATATGTCGCTAAAAACTCCTATACGACAAATAAAGCCTTTTATTTGACGCAAAACACGTTTTGTGTCGCATAACGCGCTTTACCGTCGCAAACGCGCCCGTCATGGCCTTCCTTTAGTCGCCGCGTGCGTTTCGAACAGGAACGCTGTCAGGGTCGAAGCCGCGCCGACGGCGAGCCGCGCGTGTCGCGCCGTTAGGCCGGACGCCGAGCCATGCTGGCCGTGCCCCGTGCCGTAGAGGCCGCGCAGCTCGGCGAGACCCTGACCAAACGGTCGAGAGATCAAGCGCGGCCGGTTCGTTGCTGCCACGGCCTAAAGACGGGAAAATGTCGCTTAGAATATTGATAAACATGACTTTATGGACTTGAAGACACGCGCGTTGGAACGGGTGGAGTCGGTCTGGATCAAGGTTGAGATCTACTTGTTCCATGGAAAAGTTATTGAATGATCATTGAACTGCCCTATGGTCGCGGCGAACTACCGGTGCGGCTCGCCGACGAGTGCGAGGTCACGGTCGTGCGCAAATCCGAGATGCCGGTGATCGCGGATCCCGAGGCGGCCGTCGCGCGCGCCCTCGATGAACCGGTGGGCGCGCCATCTCTCACCCGTCTGGCGGCCGGGCGCAGGTCGGCCTGCATCCTCATCTGCGACGTTACCCGGCCGGTGCCGAACGCGCTGTTCCTCAAGGCCCTGATTCGCGAAATCGTTCGGGCGGGCATCCCGCGGGAGCAAGTCACGGTGCTGGTCGCGACGGGTCTGCACCGTCCCAACGAAGGCGATGAGCTACGCCGGGTGGTGGGCGATGACTGGGTGATGGGCAACGTCAGGATAGAGAACCACTTCGCGCGCGACGATGCCGCCCACATCGACCTCGGCCGGACGATCACCCGGGCAACGCCGGTGAAGCTTGATCGCCGCTTCGTCGAAGCCGACCTGCGTATTGCGACCGGCCTGGTGGAGCCGCACATCATGGCGGGCTACTCCGGGGGCTGCAAGGTCATCGCCCCGGGGATCGCCCATCAGGACACCATCCGGACGTTTCACAGCGCCCGTTTTCTGGAGGACCCGGCGGCGGTGCAGTGCAATCTCGCCGGGAACCCCCTGCGCGAGGAGCAGCTCGAAATCGTCCGCATGCTCGGGGAGGTCCACGCCGTCAATACCGTCATCGACGAGCGGCGCCGGCTGTCGTTCGTCAATTTCGGCGAGATCGTCGAGAGCCACCTGGCGGCAGTCGACTTCGCGCACGGGTTCTGCAGGGTTTCGCTCCCGCGCCGCTTCAAGACCGTCGTCACGTCCGCGGCCGGATTTCCGCTGGACCAGACCTACTACCAAACCGTCAAGAGCATGCTCACGCCTATGGGGATTCTCGACCGCGATGCGACGCTGATCGTGGCGGCCGACTGTTCCGAGGGGATCGGGTCCGATGCCTATCGCGCGGCCCAGCAGCGCCTCCTCGCGCAGAGCCCGGAACGCTTCCTGAACGATTTGCTCGCCAAGCGCTTCGCCGAGATAGACGAATGGCAGACGGAAGTGCAGCTCAAGGCCCAGCGCTCGGCGCGAGTCCAGCTCTTCAGCGAACTCGATGACACCGATCGCGCCGTTACCGGGGTTGAGGCCATCGACTGCGTCGATTCGGCGGTATCGGCCAGCGTGGAGCGCGCGGGAGATCCGGCGGTGGCGGTGATTCCCGAAGGACCTTACGTCGTTCCGCAGGTCGCAGGTCGACCATGAAGCTCCGCATCAAGGGAGACACGATCCGGCTGCGGCTGACCCGATCCGAAGTGGCCGCCGTGGCCGACGGAGATGCCGTCGTCGAGACGACCTCCCTGCCTCAGCCCTTCACCTACGCGCTCGAGACCTCGGGTGAAACGGTCGGCGCGGCGTTCGCGGCTGGCCGGATGACGGTCAACATCCCCCGCGCCATCGCCGCACGGTGGGCCGGCACGGAGGAAGTGTCTCTTGGGGGTCGCGAAGGCAATGTAGAGATCCTGGTCGAGAAGGATTTCGCCTGTCTCATCCCGCGAGAGGGAGAAGAAGATCCCGACGCCTTCCCGAACCCGCTGGCCGAACGAGGTACGACGCCGAGGCCGGAACGCCCCTGAACCTCAGCGTGGCGCGGGACGGCGAACCATACGTGCGACTTGGTGGTCTCGGATTGTCGGCAAGTGACATGATTCGGTTGACGTCTCGTTGACGCCCTGCCCTCGGCGCAATGGATTCAAGCTCTGCTTTGGCAGACCTTCTTGTCCATAGGCTATATCTTTCCGCGTTGTCTCAGGTCGCGAACGACGCCCTCGAACGCATGGTCCGGTTCGTTCTCGCGCAGTTCGAAGGCTTCAAGGTCGTCAACGTCCTCGGATAGCGCCGCTTTGACGGCTTCGTTCACAAGTGCGGAGATACTGCGGTCGGTTTCGGCTGCCTTGAGACGTAGCGCACGATGGATTGCTGGGTCGAAATGGACGGTAGTCTTTTTGATCGGTGATTGATCCTCATGGCGCGCCGTGCGGCTTCACGGTGCGGCGGTCGAGGCGAAACACCTGGCCGGTGACGACCCAGTTGTTTTCGTCGAGGTTGTACTTGGCGACGAACGCATTGGTGACGCTCTGTTGTTCGGCGGCGTCGAGCACGCGAACGGCGTTCAGCGGATAGATGGACTCGCGCACGCGCACGCGCACCAGCGGCGTCTGCTGCAGGTACTCGGTCCATCGCGTGCCGTCTTCGCCGGTGGCGATGTACATGTCCTGGCCGATGCCTACGGCCCAGATATTGATGGAGTAGGGTTTGTCGGGGCGAAACTCGAGCTGCACCGCGGCAATCCTGTCGATTTCGGTCCAGTCCTGCGGCGGCGGAGCCTCGTCGCCGTCGAGTTCGCGCCCCGGAATGAATCCGAATGGTTTGTCGCAGCCGGCGAGGAAGAGGAGCGCAATCGCGACAAACAAACGCATGGCGCAACGTTAGGCATCTTTGTCGGCGCAATCAAGTTCGACTATTCGCCTTGTTCGCCTTGGGGGGCCGGAGGCGGAAGCCGCGGGCGTCGCGGCGCGAGCCCGGTCAGAGTCCGTCGGCGATTCCGAGAACGTCCGCGACGTCGAACAGGCCCGAGCCGCGCTCGGCGACGAATCGGGCGGCGCGCAGGGCGCCCATGGCGAAGTTCATGCGGCTGTGAGCCCGGTGGGTGATCTCCAGCCGTTCGCCGGGACCGGCGAACGTGACGGTATGTTCGCCGACAATGTCGCCTCCCCGCAGGGAGTGAAAACCGATCGTCCTTGCGTCCCGTTCCCCGGTGATGCCTTCCCGCCCATAGACGGCGTCCGCCGACAGGTCGCGGTCCAGCGCGCGCGCCAGGATTTCGCCGATGCGCACCGCGGTGCCGGAAGGCGCGTCGATCTTGTGTCGATGGTGGGCCTCGAATACCTCGATGTCCGAGTCCGCGCCGAGCGCCCTGGCCGCCGCTTCGATGAGCTTGAACGTCACGTTCACGCCGACGCTCATGTTCGGGGTCATGACGACGGGGATCCGCTCCGCCGCCCGGGCGATGCGGGCGGTGCCGTCCGCGTCGAATCCGGTGGTGCCGATCACCATGCCCTTGCCGTGATGCTCGCATGCTTCGAGCACGCTGAGCGTCGCTGCCGGCACGCTGAAATCTATCAGGATATCGAAGTCGTCCGCGGCCGGTTCGCGGGCGATGGTCACGCCGTCGAGCACATCGCCGATCGCACCCGAGTCCGGGTGTTCAAGAGCGGCGCCCAGAACCATGTCGTCGGCATCCCTCACCGCCTCGGCGACGGTGCGCCCCATGCGTCCCGCGGCACCGGTAATCGCTATTCGAATCATCGTTCTCCGCGCGCCTCAGTTGGTGAAGCGGTCAAAGAAATGCCTGACCGACTCTATCCAGGACGTGCCCTTGGGCGAGTGCTCGCCGCCGCTCTCCTCCAGTGACTTCCCGAACTGGTGCAGCATGGATTTCTGCTCGTCGGTCAGCCGCACCGGCGTTTCTACCACGGTGCGGCAGATCAGATCGCCGGTGCCGGAACGGCGCACGGAAGTCGCGCCCTTGCCGCGCAGGCGGAACAGCTTGTGGGTCTGCGTCTCCGCGGGAATCCTGAGTTTGATGCGTCCGTCGAGGGTCGGCACCTCGATTTCGCCGCCGAGGGCCGCCTGCATGAAGGAAATCGGAACGTCGCATAGCAGGTTCATGCCGTCGCGGGCGAATATCGGGTGTTCGCGCACCGACACCTGCACGTAGAGATCGCCCGGCGCACCGCCGTGGGGTCCGGCTTCTCCTTCCCCGGAAAGGCGAATCCGGTCCCCTTCGTCGACGCCGGCGGGGATGTTGACGGACAGCGTCTTGCGCCGCTCCACGCGACCGCCGCCGCCGCAGGCGCGGCAGGGGTTGGCGATGAATGTGCCGGCGCCGCGGCACTGGGGGCAGGTCTGTTGCAACGAGAAGAACCCCTGGGCGACGCGGATCTGGCCCTGGCCGTGACAACGCGGACAGGTGGTGGGGCTGGTGCCCGGCGCAGCGCCGCTGCCATCGCAGTCGTCGCAGGTGGTGAGCACCGGAACCCGAATCTCGACGGTATCGCCATGCACCGCCTGCTCCAGGTCGAGGCTCAGGTTGTAGCGCAGGTCGGCGCCCCGCCTCGACGAGGGCCGGCCTCCGCGCGCGCCGCCGAAGATGTCGCCGAAGACATCGCTGAAGATGTCGCTGAAGCTGCCGCCATCGCCCATTCCCATGCCGCCGCCATCCACGGCGGCATGGCCGAAACGATCATATGCCTGGCGCTTTTCGTCGTCGCTCAGGATCTCGTAGGCCTCGGACGCTTCCTTGAATTTTTCCTCGGCGCTCGCATCTCCGTCGTTGCGGTCCGGATGGAACTTCATGGCGAGGCGGCGGTACGCCTTCTTCACATCGTCGGACGATGCTCCGCGTTCGAGGCCGAGCACCTCGTAGTAGTCACGTTTGGCCATGGTTGTATTCAGGGGTCAGGCCCCGCGCCGCATTATGCGGCTTTTGTGGCTCTTTATCGTGCCTCCCTATCGTGCTTCCCTGTCGCTGTCGCGCGATGCGGAATCGTTGTCTTTCACCTCTTCGAACTCCGCGTCCACGGCGTCGTCATGGGGTTGGGAGGAAGCCCCCGCCTGTGGGCTCCCGTCGCCGGACGCCGTTTCCGCCTGCTCCGCATACATCTTCTGGGCGAGCGCGCCGGTGGCTTCGGAGATGGCCCGGATGCCGGATTCGATTGCCTCCTTGTCGTCGCTCTTGATGGCTTCTTCGAGGGACTTGGCGGCAGATTCGATCTTTTCCTTTTCTTCCGCCGTCGCCTTGTCGCCCGCATCCGCCACCATCTTTCGCGCGGCGTGCGCGAGGGTGTCGCCCTGGTTGCGCAGCCCCACCATTTCCTCGAACCGCGCGTCCTCTTCGGAGTGCGCCTCCGCATCCCGGACCATCGCCGCGATCTCTTCCTCGGACAGTCCGCTCGACGCCTTGATCACGATCGACTGTTCCCTGTTCGTCGCCTTGTCCTTGGCGGAGACATTCAGGATTCCGTTGGCGTCGATATCGAAGCTGACCTCGATCTGCGGTATGCCGCGAGGCGCCGGAGGGATGTCCTCGAGGTTGAAACGGCCGAGCGACTTGTTCTGGGCCGACTGCCGGCGTTCGCCCTGCAGCACGTGGATGGTGACGGCGGTCTGGTTGTCGTCCGCGGTGGAGAACACCTGCTGCTTCTTCGTCGGAATCGTGGTGTTCTTCTCGATGAGCGCGCTCATGACGCCGCCCAGCGTTTCGATGCCGAGCGATAGCGGAGTGACATCGAGCAGAAGAACGTCCTTGACGTCTCCGGAAAGGACGGCCGCCTGGATCGCCGCTCCCATCGCCACCGCCTCGTCGGGATTCACGTCCCGGCGCGCTTCGCGGCCGAAGAAGCTGTTGACCTTGTCCTGCACCAGGGGCATGCGCGTCTGGCCGCCGACGAGAATGACGTCGTCGATGTCCCGCGTCGAGATGCCGGCATCGTTGATGGCGGTTCGGCACGGGCCGATGGTCCGCTCCACCAGGTTTTCGACCAGGGACTCGAGCTTCGCGCGCGTCAGCTTCGTGACGAGATGCTTGGGACCCGTGCTGTCCGCGGTGATGTACGGCAGGTTGACCTCGGTCTGCTGGCTCGATGAGAGTTCGATCTTCGCCTTCTCCGCAGCCTCCTTGAGCCGTTGCAGGGCGAGCGGGTCGTTGTGCAGGTCAATGCCGTTCTCCTGCTTGAACTCGTTCGCGAGGAATTCGATGACGCGCAGGTCGAAGTCTTCGCCGCCGAGGAAGGTGTCCCCGTTGGTCGACAGCACCTCGAACTGGTGCTCGCCGTCCACGTCGGCGATTTCGATGATGGATATGTCGAACGTGCCGCCGCCGAGATCGTACACGGCGATCTTGGCATCGCCGCGCTGCTTGTCCATGCCGTAGGCGAGCGCGGCCGCCGTCGGCTCGTTGATGATGCGCTTGACGTCGAGCCCGGCGATGCGGCCCGCATCCTTCGTTGCTTGGCGTTGGGAGTCGTTGAAGTAGGCCGGAACGGTGATGACGGCGTCGGAGATGTCCTCGCCCAGGTAGTCCTCGGCGGTCTTCTTCATCTTCTTCAGCACCTCGGCGGAGACCTGCGGCGGCGCCAATTGTTCGCCCTTCGCTTCGATCCAGGCGTCGTTGTTGGACGCCTTCACGATCTTGTAGGGAACCATGCCCATGTCGCGCTGCACGACCTCGTCGCTGAAGTTCCTGCCGATCAGTCGCTTGATGGCGAAAAGGGTGTTGTCCGGGTTGGTCACGGCCTGCCGCTTGGCGCTTTGGCCAATGAGAATCTCCCCGCCGTCGGCGTACGCGACGATCGAGGGCGTAGTCCGATCCCCTTCCGAGTTTTCTATGACCCTCGGGTCCTGTCCGTCCATGACCGCCACGCACGAGTTGGTCGTGCCGAGGTCGATACCGATGATTCTTGCCATGCCGATTCCTCTCATTCGCGGCGAACGAGCGCCGCGTCACTTGCCGTGACTATTCAATATTGGCCCATATGGGCCAGTTTCAACCCGTCTGGTCTTCGCTGCGCTTGGCGACCAATACCATGGCGGCGCGCAGCAGTCGCCCGTTCAGGACGTAGCCTTTCTGCACGACTTCCGTCACCGAGTCCGGTTCCGCATCCGGGTTGTCGACGGTCGCCATCGCTTCGTGGTACGTGGGATCGAATGGTTCGCCGATGGGATCCACCGCTTCGATGCCCGCCTTTTCCAGTACGCCGGAGAGCAGCTTCATGGACAGATCGAGTCCTTCGTAGACGGCCGAATCATCGGCGGCGGCTTCGAGGGCACGCTCGAAATTGTCTATGACCGGAAGGAGTTCGCCGGCGAACTTCGTGAGGGCGAACTTCCGCGCGTTTTCCGCGTCCCGCGCGGCGCGGCGCCGGGTATTTTCTTCTTCGGCCCGCGCTCGCAGGACCTGGTCCCGGGCTTCGGCGAGTCCCTGCTCAAGCGCCGCCACGGTCTCCTTCAGCGCTTCGAGACTTTCCCCTTCTTCGGAGTCCTCGTCGCTGCCGGTGCCATTCCCGGGCTCGTCGCCCGCTGTCTGGCCAACCTCGGTCTCGTCGGAGGCGGCTGGTTCCCGCTCGTCCGGCGCGGTCGCCCTGGAGGCGGCGTCTTCGGTGGCCTCCGACTGTTCGCCCTCCGCCGGATTCACGTGATCGCCTGTTTCCTGTTTCGGCATGGGAATGCCTCGCAATGGATCAGGCGTGGCTTATATGGGCGGACCCGGCGGAATTCAAGCGCGGCTGGCGGTCATCGCCGAGCCGAGCATGCGTGCCGTCACGTCGACGATCGGAATGACCTCCTGGTATGCCATCCGGGTCGGACCGATCACGCCGATCACGCCGGCGACCTCGCCGTTGACCTCGTAGCGCGCCGTGATCAGGCTGCACTCTTCGAACATCCGATTGCCGGACTCGGCGCCGATGAAGAGCTGGATACCTTCGGTGTGGAGGCATCGGTCAAGCAGGTGCACGATCGCGCTCTTCTGGGCGAACGCATCGAACAGGTCGCGCACCACCTGCGTATTCGTCAGCGCATCGACGAGGTTCGATTCTCCGCTGACCACATAAGGCTTCGACGGGCGCTGATCCTCGGCGAAAGTCTTTGACGCCACATCGATGGCGGTCTGCATGAGCCGGTCGAGACGGTCCCGGTCCGCGCGCATGCCTTCCACGAGTCCGCTGCGGACTTCCGAAAGCGTCTTGCCGCGGTAACGTCGGTTGATGTACTCGGCGGCCTGATGCAACTCGGTCTCGTCGTACTCTCTGTCGGTGTGAATGACGCGGTTCTGTACTTCGCGTTCGTCCACCACCAGGATCGCCAGCACCCGGTTGCCCGAGAGACGCAGGAACTCGACCTGTCGCAGGGCCACCTGCTCCGCCTTCGGCATCGTGACCAGTCCCGCCATGCGGGTGATCCCGGAAAGCATCTCGGACGCGGTGGAGACGAGTTCGTCCGTCGAAAGGTCGGGATTCAATTCTGCGCGGAGTTGCCGGACGCTTCCCGTATCCAGCGGTTGCACCGAGATCAGGCTGTCGACAAACAGGCGCAGCCCCCGGTCGGTCGGCACCCTTCCGGCGGAGGTGTGCGGAGAACTGATGAGTCCGCGCGCTTCGAGATCCGCCATGATGCTGCGCACCGTAGCCGAACTCACGTCGACGTAGGAGGCGAGCCGCCTTGATGCGACCGGCGCGCCGTCGTTCAGATAGTGCTCGACCAGGAGCTTGAACAGGCGCTTCGTGCGATCTGCGAACGGGTCTTCCCGACTGATCACCGAGACGCTACTCCTGCATAACAAGTGCCGTGCCGGGACTACGGGCCACCGTGAAGAATCGTGTCCTCATTCGCCACTTTTGCGCCACTTTTGTGGCGCCAGCCCCGTCGGCGATACTCTAGCAGCTTGTCGGGCTTGGCGCATTGGCGGCGAGATCGGCAAGCTGACGGGTGCGGGCGGATTTCATGGCACTAACACTATGCTGAAGCAACTCACGGTCAGGAATTTCGCCCTGGTCGAGAGCCTCGACATCGAATTCGGCCCCGGGCTCACCGTCATCACGGGGGAGTCCGGGGCAGGCAAGTCCATACTGCTGCATGCGCTTGACCTCGTGCTTGGCGGCCGCGCCGACCGAACGAGCGTGCGTCCCGGCGCTTCGAGCACGGAGGTGACCGCCGAGTTCCACCTGGAGGGCCGCGACGAGGCGCAAGAATTCATCGCCGAGCGCGCCCTGGAGGACGACGCGGAACCCCGCCGTTGTCTCGTTCGCCGCATCGCCACGTCCGCCGGTCGCTCGCGCGCTTTCGTCAACGGCACCCCGGTCAATGTTTCGGCGCTTCAGGCCCTCTGCGCTCCGCTGGTGGATGTCTACGCGCAGAACCAGCACCGCTCGCTGCTCGAACGTTCCACGCAACTCGAGCTGCTCGACGACTTCGGCGTCCCATCCGAAGTCACGGATGCCGTTCGAGCCTGTCACGGCGACTGGCGGGCGCGGCAGGCGCTGCTTCGCGAACTTGAGCAGCGGGCGCGGTCGGCGCGCGAGCGCATGGATCTCTTGCGTTACCAGGTGAATGAACTCGGGGCGCTGGCGGTCGCTGAAGGAGAGGTGGAAGCGCTGACGCTGCGACACAAGCGCCTGTCGTCGGCCACCGACATCCAGTTCGTCATTGGAACCCACGCGGAAACGCTCGACGAACAGCTGCTGTCCCAACTCTCGCGCATTCACGCCGACCTTGAGGATATCGACGACGATCATGCGGCGTTGAAGGCTGCCCGGCAGCACATGGAAGCGGGGCGCATAGAGGCCGAGGAAGGGTTGTCGGCGCTGCGCGCGTACTTCGATGCCGTGCCTGTCGATCCGGCTGCGCTGAAGGAGGTCGAGGAGCGCCTCGACGCCATCCACGATGCCTCGCGCAGGCATCGCGTCAGTGCGAACGACCTTGTGCGCCGCGCGAAGGAGGTGGCGGCGGAACTCGAGTCTCTCGAAGTGGATGAATCACGGCTTCAGGAGGCGCGGGAAGCCTGCGAACTCAGCGAAGAAAAGTATCGCGCCTCGGCAGCGCGCCTGTCCGAGGCGCGCCGCGGCGCCGCCCGAAGCTTCGAGGAATCGGTGAGTGCGGCGCTTGCGGAACTCGGGTTCGACCAGGCGTCCCTGTCTGTCGAATTCACGCCCGCCGAAAACGAACGGGGACTCGAGACCGTCGACTTTCTGTTCACGGCCAGCCCGAGGTACCCGGCGGGTGCGCTCGGGGCCATCGCATCCGGCGGGGAACTCGCGCGCATCAGCCTCGCGATCTGTGTCGTCGCCGCGGCGCGGTCGAACCTTCCCTGCCTCCTGCTCGACGAGGCGGACGTCGGTATCGGCGGCGCGACCGCGGACGTGCTCGGGCGCATGTTGCGCCGCCTGGCCGAACATACGCAGGTCATCTGCGTCACGCACGCGCCCCAGGTCGCGGCGCTCGGGAGCACGCATCTCAGCGTCACAAAGACCGCTACCGACGATACCGTCATCGAGACGCTCGACGCGGACCGCCGCATCGACGAGCTCGCCCGCATGCTCGCGGGACAACGGATCACGGATGAGACGCGGGAGTACGCGGAAACGCTCCTGGAAGGGGGACACGTCTCCTGAGGCCCGCCGGCCCATGGCGCCGGAGCCGGACATGGGACGCTGCTGGAGCCATGAAATCCGTCGGAGCCGAAGGCGCGCGCCATCTTTCACCCCCGACCTTTGCTTCGCCCATCCGGCCCGCCCGGCCCGCCGCCCCTTGGTCGCCCTTGGTCGGCACTTGCGTGCCGTTCCAAGGCGCACTCTGTTAGCATCGGCGCATGTCCTCGAGGTTCCTGAAATGCGCCAGCTGTCTGACTTTGCTGACCGCGGTTCTCTGTGGCGGTTGCGGGGTCCACCGCGTGGCCATACAGCAGGGCAACATCATCACTCAGGCGATGATCGATCAGCTGGAGCCCGGGATCACGCGCGAGCAGGTGGCCTACATCATGGGCGAGCCGGTGCTGCGCAACACCTTCGACGATGACCGGTGGGACTACGTGTACACCATCGAGGTGCCGAACGCCTTCAGCTCCCGCCAGCTCGTGTCCCTGTTCTTCGAGAATGATCTCCTGGTGTACATCACCGGGGACATGGTCCCGTCGTCCGCCAGAAAAAGTCCTGGTAATCGGCATCCATTACCCGGTTGACCACGCTCGCAAGACTTCGACCGGTGCGCGTCGATCCGCTCATCGGCTACGGCGCGCAAAATGCATTGATACCTGTATGCAGATACAGTACATTGGTTGGTCATTCTCCTCTGGACATGGAATGTAAAGGGAGGTACTGCAATCGTGGACGACCTGTTCACTCCTGTGCTTGGGGAACATTCCCAAGCGGGGCGTAAGTCGCGGCGACTCGTTGGCAACGCCAAGCAACGGCGCCGCAAGATGATCGCGTTCGGGTGGTACGGCGGGAAGTACGTCCATTTGGACTTCATTTTGCCGCACCTACCCAGCGACGC
Source organism: uncultured Pseudomonadales bacterium (assembly GCA_964518405.1). GTDB lineage: Bacteria > Pseudomonadota > Gammaproteobacteria > Pseudomonadales > Azotimanducaceae > VXNE01. Next base: position 13,196 of record CAZFGB010000176.1, read on the forward strand.
GGAGCACTTCTGTGATGTCTACGGTGGCTCGGCGGCCGTGATCATCAACCGTGCCCCGGCGCGAGTAGAAACCTACAACGACCTCGATACCGAATTGGTCAATTTCTTTGCCGTCCTACGGGATAGGCCAGAGGAACTGATCCGGGAAATTGGCCTCACACCGTTCTCGAGGGAAGAGCTTGCCAAGGCATGCGATGCGACACCTGGGCTCGAACCATTGGAACGTGCACGCCGCTTTTACGTCCGCGCTCGACAAACGCGCACCGGACTCGCTCAAACGAGCAGCGAGGGACGCTGGGCACATTGCGTGTTGACGTCCCGGGCGGGTATGGCGGGCGCCGTATCGCGCTGGCTGGGGGCCGTGGAGGGCCTACCCGAGATTGCTCAGCGACTGCAGCGCGTACAGATCGAAAACGCTCCGGCGCTTGAAGTCATTCAGCGATACGACACGCCGCAAACACTGTTCTATCTTGATCCGCCCTATGTGCATGTCAGCCGGGGGGACTCGGCCGCCTATGGACATGAAATGACGGATAACGACCATCGCGATCTGGCCCGTCTGCTGCATCGGATCGAAGGACGGGCCGTGCTGTCTGGGTACCGATCTGTTCTCTACGAGGAGTTGTTCGCAGACTGGCATCGGGTAGATGCGCCGGAGAAACTATGCAACTCGTCGAAAGAAAAACGAACGGAGTCGCTCTGGATGAATTTTCGCCCAACAGTCCACAACGGCCGTGCCGACACCTGATCGGGAAAGGGCAGCCTCATTGCTCACCCGGCACTGGAATGAGGTTGTCGAGGGCGGGGAGGAGTTTGATACAACCTGTCAAGTCGAAAAGGGCATCCGTGAAAAGGTGCGCCAGTTGTTGCATTCCGAGATGGTGGCTTTCACCTACAGCCTGCCAACGCAGATACTTGGAAAACTCACGGATCCAAACCTCGACGCGCTGTGCTTGCAACGTGGCGAGAACGCGGTTTCGCAATGGGATCCCCGGAGCTTTGCCGCGAGCGTGATTGTGCCGTGGGTCCGCGACAACGAGAACGTACTCGGAACCAGTCCGGACCCATACGTAAGCAACCCGCTTCGACAGGCCCGCGTAGTACCGAATCCCCAAAACGTCCGTTCGAATACGCTGCCGCATTGGCTATCTCTCCACGCAGTCTTGAGTTCTGTCCAAGAACGCGGCGACCCGGACTATACCCTTGCTGTGTTCCGGCTGATCCTTGCTCAAGTTCATGAGATCTTGGCAAGTCGGCGGTTCGACTACCCCATATTGCGACGCGTTAGCTTGGAACAAACGCTTAGTGTCGCAAGACGCCTTCTCGAGAACTCTCGTGAGGGTGAACATGCTATGTCTCTGGCAACCGCCCTCTTCACGGTTATCGGTCGACGCTTCCGGCTTTGGAGCGATGTCCTACGGCACCAATCGACGACAGCAGATCGTGCAACAGGAATGGTCGGTGACTTGGAGTGTCGAGACGAGGATGTCCTTGTCTATGCTGTAGAGGTCAAGGAAGGTTCGCTCACGCTAGCAGATGTGCGGTCATTTGAGAACAAGCTCAATGCGAGTGACCTGACTGAAGCACTCATCAACACGCCAAGCGTCCAGCTGGCCGAATCCGAAGCCGTAGATCAAAGAACCCGACTGATGTGGGGCCGGGGAATCAACCTGTATCGGCTGTCGATCGAAGATCTGATCTCGGTCACGATGGCTCTGGCTGGTGAGCAGACCCGCTGCGATTTCATAGCGGAAGTTGGCAAACAACTTGATGCCCACGCGCGACCCTCGGGTAGATCCTTGTGGCGCGATCTGCTCACGGAAGTTCTCGACGGCTCCCAGATGAAGTGATTGCGCTCGTCACCTGTCTTGGTGAAGGAACTTCGTGAAGCTAGCGCCCAAGGTCAGGCGGTTCAGTAGCTCGCTGGCGCCGCAGTCCTCTTGGGTCCTGCGCCAAATCGCGGTAGAACTCCACTCGATCGCCATCGGAAACCCTTGTGTCGGGTGTCACCGCACGGCCGAAGATGCCCACCTTGTTGGCATCGGGCGGCGGCACGGCGCGGAGTGACCTGAAAGGTTCCGAGACCATGGCTGCCCGCACCGCGTCGGCGACCGTGCCCCCTTCCTCGATTTCCACTTCGACGGAATAACAGATCCGGGGGAATACGTAGACCACTTCGACGCGCATGTTCATGCGGGGCTCAGCACGTCGCGGGCGCGCTGGACGAATCCGTCGAGCGTCTCATCGGCCACCCTACCCAGCACGTGCGCGGTGCCGAATACGGAGAACAGGTTGCGTTTCGGTTCGAATTCCAGTGCGAGACGAACGCGGCATCCGGGGCCGAGCGGCGTGAATGTCCAAATACCGGAAAGATGCCTGAAAGGTCCGTGTGCCAGCGTCATCGAAATGGTGTGGTTGGGAACCAGGGTGTTACGCGTTACCAGCGTCTCCTTCAGGCCGCGGCCGCCCAGCGTCAGTTCCGCGACCATCAGGTGATCGCCGGACTCCAGTATCTTCGCGGCCTTGCACCATTTGAGATAATCCGGATAGCTCTCGATGTCGTTGACGAGGGCGTAGACCTCGGCGACCGCATAGGGCAGCAGGGCGCTGCGCTCGATACGCACTTAGTGCCGCGAAACCCGTCGCGCCTGAAAGGTGCGGCGTGTTTCGCCCCCGCCCACTGCTGTTTCGCCAACCCCGCCCGTCCCGCGCCCTGCGCCCGGATCGGCACGACGTGCCGTTCTGCGGCCCATGCTGCTAGCCGACAACGAAGTGATAGAGCGTATAGACGAACACCGTGAGCACGCCGAGGGGCGCGGCGACCTTGATCAGCACCTCCCACAGAACCTCGACCGGCCTGCCCCCGGGGAGCCTGAGCTGGGCCTGCACGACCTTTTTCGGCAGCACGTATGCGGCGAAGATCGCGATCAGGAGACCGCCCAGCGGCAGCATGACCTTCTGCGTCACAAAGTCGAAGAAATCGAAGATGGTGAAGCTGCCGACGACATGGACTTCGGCCCAGATGTTGAACGAAAACACCGTACCGAGCCCCAGTATCCAGCACACCATGCCCAGCATGAGGGCGACGTGCCAGCGCTTCGCGTTGAACTCCTCGACGGCGAAGGCCATCGCCGGCTCGATGATCGATATCGCCGAAGTCATGGCCGCGAATGTGACCAGGATGAAGAACAGGGTGCCGAACACTACGCCGAGCGCCATGTTCCCGAAGGCGATTGGAACCGTCACGAACAAAAGCCCCGGCCCTTGCCCGGGCTCAAGGCCGTTCGCGAAGACAATGGCAAAGATGGCGAGGCCGGCCGCGATCGCGACGACGGTGTCGAGCACGCCGATCATCACCACGGCCGAGGGGATCGAGGCCTTGTTGGGCATGTAGGCGCCGTACGCCATGATGGCGCCCATGCCGACGCTCAGCGTGAAGAACGCATGTCCGAGCGCTTCCAGCACGCCGTCGGCGGTCAGCTTTTCCCAGTTCCAGCTGAACATGAAATCGAACCCGGCGGCGAAACCGCCCGAGGTGGCGCCGTATATCAGCAGGACGCCGAGCAGCGCGAACAGGAGCGGCATGAACCAGCGGATGGCGCGCTCCAGGCCCGCGACCACGCCGGCGCCAACGATGAAGACGGTGATCGCCATGAACAGGGTGTGAAAGAGAACCAGGAGTCCGGGATTGGCGAGAAATGCGTCGAACGCCGCTCCGACAGCCGCGCCCTCGGCACCGACAAACGTGCCGCTGGCCATCATGTAGATGTAGTAAAGCGCCCAGCCCGCCACGACGGAGTAATAGGACAGGATGAGAAACCCGCCCGTCACCCCCATCCAGCCGATGAGGGACCAGCCCCGCCGGGCGTCGCTTTGCTGGGCCAGCGCGCGCATGGTGTTGATGGGGCTTTGCCGGCCCTGGCGGCCCAGCATGACCTCCGCCATCATGACGGGTATGCCGACCGCGGCGATGCAGGCGAGGTAGACGACGACGAAGGCGCCGCCACCGTTCTCGCCGGTGATGTAGGGGAACCGCCAGATGTTCCCGAGTCCGACGGCCGAACCCACCGCCGCCAGCACGAACAGGGTGCGGCTGGACCACATGCCATGTCTGGAAACGTCGGGTTCCGCCATTTGAGTTCCACCCCCGGACAGTCGGCTCGGCATTATGCGCTATGATCGCGGGCGTGACCAAAAGCGGGACAAAGACGCCCAACGCTATAGCGCGAAACCGACGGGCGCGCTTCGACTATCACCTCCATGAGACGTTCGAGGCCGGCTTGGTCCTGACCGGATGGGAGGTGAAGAGCCTGCGCGCCGGAGAGGCCCAGATCGCCGAGGCCTACGTGCTGACCCGGGACGGCGAATGCTGGTTGGCCGGCGCCAACATCCGGCCGCTTGTCAGCGCCTCCACGCATGTGCAGGCGAATCCCACGCGGGATCGCAAGCTGTTGCTGCACGCCAGGGAGATATCGCGCATTTCGGTGGCCGTTGCGCAGAAGGGTTTCACCTGCATCGCGACCTCGCTCTACTGGAAGGATCAGCGGGTCAAGTGCCGAATCGCCCTGGCCAAGGGCAAGCGACGGCACGACAAGCGCGCCGCCGTCAGGGAGCGGGATTGGAAGAGACAGCAGGAGCGCCTTTTCAAACGCAGCGCCTAGTGTTCCGTCCCGCAGGTTTCTGGCGATCTCCCGAAGGGCGCGGAGGATTCCGCGGTGGGATTGGGGACGCCAGCCGGTGCGCTGGCGTGTCAACCGGACAGGAGGTCCGTCAGGGCATCGCGTTGGCTCTGGGACAGTCGCCGAAACAACCTGATCAGGTTTGTTTCCTGATCCGAAAGGTCGCGCCGAAAAGTCATCTCGATATGACGAAAGAACGGCGGTTCGATCCCCGTTTCGCGCGCGCCGGGCAATCCGTCAAGAGAACGCTCCAATCGCGCCACGATCTCGGAATTCATGCTCCGACGATAGTGATGCGCGGTCTCCGCGATGCGCGCGTGAAGGCGGTTCGGTAGCCTTACCATGAACTTGAAATTTCGGTCGCTTGTACCTTGTCGTCGAGCCATCTGGCGTATCTGAACAAATCTTATGGATAATTTATCTTACTGTAAGAAATACTTATAACTTGTCCAGAGGTCTGATACAAACGAAGACGAGCGCCCCCGCGGTCCTGGCGCTCGATGGGGTGGGCGTATGCCTTCGCGACGGCGATGGGCGGCGTTGGATCCTTCGCGATATCGGCTTCGAGGCAAGAGCCGGCCAGGTCGTTGCCGTATGCGGTCCGAGCGGCAGCGGCAAGTCGACGTTGCTGAACCTGCTCGGTGGCCTTCAGGTGCCGGACGAGGGTGCGATACGGGTCAACATCAACGGAGACGCGAGAGAGGCGGCGTTGCGCGTGGATCAACTGTCCGAGGCGGACCGCGTGCGCTACCGGCGTCGGCACGTCGGATTCATCTTCCAGTTCTTCAATCTCCTGCCGACGTTGACCGTTGAGGAGAACGTGCTGCTTCCGAGGCGCCTCAACGGTCTGAGCGGCGGGTCGGCGCAGGCGCTTGAACGCCTGGAACCGCTCGGCGTGGGGAACTTGAGCGGACGCTTCCCGGGCTCGCTCTCGGGCGGCGAACAACAACGCGTGGCCATCGCCCGGGCGCTCTCGCACGCGCCGCCGTTGGTGCTTGCGGATGAACCCACCGGCAACCTCGACGCGGCGAACGCGGACCGCGTCGTCGAGTGTCTCTTGGGTCAGGTGCGCGATACCGGAGCGGCGCTCGTCATCGCGACGCACAACACGCGCATCGCGGAACAGGCGGATCGCGTCGTGGCACTCCGTTAACGTCCAAGAGGAACGGGCTTGCTGCTGCTGATCAAGGGACAACTGCGGTATCTCGCGCGAACGGCAGGGGCGACGGCCGCATCCGTCGTGGCGACGGCGCTGGGGACGATGTCCGTGGTGGCGGTGCACCTGCTGAGCGAGGACATCAAGGCGGGCCTCGACGATGGGGGCGCGTTGACGGTTCCCGGCTACACCCACGTGGTCCGCGGGACCGAGCTTGCCTGGGACGACTATTTCGACGCGCGGGATCGGTGGCGACAGGGCCACGTGTCCGGCGTGGAGGCGATGACGCCGCTCGTCATTGGGGAGGCGCTGGTGGACGGACGTTCGTCGAAGGTCGTTGGCGTCGACGTCTTCGCCGCAGGCGGGTCCCTCGCGCCGGGACCGCTCAACGAAGCCCCGGCCGGAGACGACTGGACTCCGTTGTTGGTCGGCGACGGCGTTGTCATCGGCGGATCGTCCGGATTGGCGGCGGGCGGCAGGATCCGCGCGGGAAAAATCGAAGTCGACGTCGTCGCGGTGACGGAGAGTGCCGGCGACATCCTGCTCGCCGACATACCCACCGCGCTGCGAATCCTGGATCGGATTGGACCCAGCGCCATCCTTGTGCGGGCGCGCGGAGGAGAGCCTGCCATTGAACGCTGGATGCCCGGCAGCACCGCGGCGCTCGACATCGGGACCACCATCGAACTCGGGCAATGCCTGACCGCCCGAGCCTTCGATGAAGCAGAGCCCACGCGCCGGTTCGCACTGTCGATCCTCTTCAACCTGGGCGCCCTTGGCGCGCTCGCGCTGTTCGTCGCCGCCTTCCTGATCTACCAAGCGAGCTTCTCCAACATCGCGCGGCGCGAACGGGAGCGGGAGCGGTTGGCCGCGATCGGCGTCGATTCGACAACCATCGCGTCCTTGTTCGTTGGTGAAGGAGTGTTGATCGGGTTGGTGGGCGCAATGATCGGAATCCTCCTCGGCGGGGCGCTCGCCGGGTTTCTCGGGTCGACGGAGTCCTTCGCCTTGAGCGCCGTTGCGGTGGCCAAGGGAGTGTCGGGGGGCGTGGGCGCGGGAATCATCGGCGCCTTCGCAGCTATCCGGAGAGCGTCCGCGCCGCGGCGAACGGACGGCCCGCGTTGGATCACGGCCGGTTGCGCGGCGGCACTCCTTGTGGTTGCGACCGCATCGGAGACGCTGGCTGCCGCGTTCGGTCTCATCCTCGCATTGTGCGTGGCGCAGTTCGCCCTGGTGATGCCCGCCATCGCCGCTGCGTTGCGGCGCGCGTTTGCGGCGCGCATGGATCGGGTCAACCTCCTGGTGAAGGCGAACTTCCGGAGATTCGCCGTCATGCTGGGTGAAGTCGATATCGCCGCCAGCGCCCTGTCCATCGCCATCGCCGCGACCATCGGCATGGGTGTCCAGGTCGAGAACTTTCGCGAGGACTTCTACCGGTTGCTCGATCAGCGGCTTTGGCCCGCCATCTATATCGAGAGCGATCGGCCGGTCGACCCGGAGTGGCTCGCGAGTCTGCCCGGCGTGACGGACGTGCGTTCCTACGGCAGGACGGAGGCGCTGCTGAACGCGCGCCCCGTGGCCGTTACCCTGGCCGTCGGCGATGTACTGGAAACCCGCCGCTACGGTTACGACGCAGCGCTCGCGGGCGACATCCTGCTTTCGGAGTCCGGTGCGCTCGAACATGGCTTGGGCGTCGGCGACGACGTCGAATTGGAGGGCTCGCGCGGCGCGCGCCGGGTCGGGGTCGCGCATGTGTTCAGCGATTACGGCGCGCCGTCGCCGCGCGTCGTCGGAACGTTTTCGGATCTGGCCCCGATCTTCGATGGGGTCGCGTTCAACCGAACATCCGTATTGACCGCCGATGCCGACATCGGCGCACTGAAACGCGCAATCTCCGAGCGCTATCCCGGCGCGCATGTGCGCGACCAGATGGAACTGCGGGCATTGGCCGAGAGGGCTTTCGAGGCGACATTCGAAGTGGCGGAACACCTGACGGTCATCGCGCTCATCGTCGCTGTGGTGGGACTCTACAACGCGCTCTCGGCCCTTGCGCTGCGGGCGCGCGATATCCATCGGCTGCTCTACGCGGCGGGCGTCTCAAGGCTGTCGATCGCCGGTCTGGCGATAAAGCAGAATCTACTCATCGGCGCGGTGGCGGCCGTGGCGGCAATGCCGCTCGGTCTCGCGATCGCCTACGTGTTGTGCGCCGAGATCAATCCTCGGGCGTTCGGCTGGTCGATCCCGTTCGGCGTGGACATGCCGGCGCTCCTGACGCCCGCGCTGCTCGGCGTCGCGGCCGCCCTGCTCGCTGGCATGTTCCCGATCTGGCGCGGCATGAGGTCGCTTGCGGGCGCTCCGGAACATGCGCAGCTGTAGCGGAAGTTCATTGCGGTCCCGAAGTCGGGCGGCCCTGCTTGCCGGCGGGCTGGCAGCCATGCTTGCTCTTTCCGGCTGCGGCGATCCGAACGGCCCGACCGGTGGGGGGACGCTACGGGTCGCAGCGCTGCTGGGCGAGCCGTCCGGCAAGCCGTCCGAAGCGGGATTCCTCACCGCCGATGCCGTGCGGCCTTTCGTATTCCCCCGCGATCATGGCGCCCACCCGCGTTTTCGGCAGGAATGGTGGTATCTCACCGCGGCCCTCGAAGACCCGACCGCCGGCGACGAGTACGGCGTGCAGTTCACTCTCTTCCGGCGCGCGTTGGCGCCGGACAAGGGTGAAGATCCCTGGCGTTCGGCGCAGGCTTTCCTCGGGCACTTCGCGCTGACGGATGTCGAACGCGAACGTCATGTCGAGGCGGAGCGGTTCGCGCGCGGCCATCCGCGGCTGGCGGGAGTCCGCGCCTCCCCGTTCGCCGCGTGGATCGAAGGCTGGCGCCTTGAATCGATGGGCGCGTCGACCTGGCCCGCGCGTCTTCGGGCGAGTGCGGATGCGTTCGGGGTCGACCTGGTGTTGCGCGACACGCGCCCGCCGCTGCTTCAAGGCGACCGGGGATTGTCTAGGAAGGGTCCGGGCGCCGGGTCGTACTACTATTCGGTGCCGCGCCTCGCCATCGAGGGGATGCTTCGGATCGGAGATCGGGAAGTGGCGGCCCGTGGCCTCGGCTGGTTTGATCGGGAATGGAGCACCAGCGCCCTTGGCGCGGAGCAGATCGGCTGGGACTGGTTCGCGCTGCAGCTCGACGATGGCCGCAGTCTCATGGCCTACCAGATCCGGCGCCGGGACGGCCGACGCGGCGCTTACGATCAGGGCGTCCTGGTGTCGGCGGACGGGGGGGCGCGCGCGCTCGGCGTAGCCGATTTTTCGCTTACTCCCGAGCGGGCTTGGCGCGACGATACGGGGACGTCGTGGCCGGTCCGCTGGCGGGTCGCGGTCGGGGACGAGGTGTTCGTCGTCGATGCGGCGACAGAGGATCAGGTGATGGATGCATCCATCCGCTACTGGGAAGGGCTGGTTCGCGTGTCGGATCCCCTGGCCCGGGACCTGGGAAGAGGCTACATGGAACTGACGGGGTACTGATCGGCGTCTGCGCGATGTCCTGGCTTGGGCCGCGCGTATGACCTGTTCGACCGGCCGAAGGCTGGAAAAGCGAAGCGCTGACCGGTATTTTGCTGCATTCGTATTGCGTCCGGTTAACGCCATGAAATCCGTCGCGGCTTCGCCTGTGCCGTCTTTCACCCCCGCCCAAGACCTCTAGTCATGAGCTCATGAGCGAAAACGCTTCCGACCGAACACGCGGTTTCCTCCGCTCCGGCAAGCCGCTGCGGAACGCGAAGAAGCCCCAAAGGGATAGCCGCGCGGCGGTGCTGCGGCAGGTCATGCTCGACCGCTCGCCCGACCTGGTGTTCCTGCTCGGCGACGATGGCCGATTCCTGTTCATCAACGATGCCGCGGAGCGCCTGCTCGGTTACCGCAAGGACGGGCTGATCGGCGAGCATTACTCGCGCATCGTGCTGGAAGAAGACCTCGAACTGGCGCGCAACCTGTTCGCGGGACGGTCCGACTTGGTGCAGGAAGCCGAACTCAGGTTGCGGCTGCATCCAAGCAAGGCCGGCCCGCGCCCCGCGCAGTCGACGACGATTTGGACCGAGATCAAGGTCTCGCATCTCGATGGCGCAGACAGCGGGTTGGCGTGCGCCGCGGCGCGGGATATCTCGGAGCGCCGGGAAGCGCAGGAGTCACTGGTTTTTCACGCGCACCACGACTGGCTGACGCACCTTCCGAACCGGGTGCTGCTGGACGATCGCCTGGACCTGGCGGTGGCGCAGGCTCAGCGGGACAGCCGGCGTCTGGCGGTGATATTTCTGGATCTCGACCGATTCAAGCTCGTCAACGACCGGTACGGCCACACGGTCGGTGATCGGCTTCTGCAGGCCGTGGCCAAGCGCCTGCGGAACTGTCTGGGGCAGGGCGATACCATTTCCCGTTTCGGCGGCGACGAGTTCGCGCTGCTGTTGCCGGATATCGTCGCGAAGCGGGATGCGGTCGCTGTCGTGCGGCGAGTCGTGCGGCGCATTCGCAATCCGTTCATTGTCGATGGGAACGAACTCAACGCGAGCGCCAGTATCGGCGTCGCGCTGTATCCCGAGGCGGGGGACACCGCGGAAGCGCTGGTGCAGAGCGCCGACATCGCCATGTACCACGTCAAGAGCAGAGGCGGGAACGGCTATCGTTTCTTCGCCGGGGCGATGAACCGGCGCCTTTCCAGGCGTTTCGCGATGGAAAGCGAACTGCGCGCGGCGCTGGCCGAGGACGCCCTGTCGGTGTATTACCAGCCCCGGGTCCATCTCGAAACCGGCACCATCGTGGGCGTCGAAGCACTGGCGCGATGGGATCGGCCATCGGAAGGCTCTCCCGGAGGCATCGTCGAGGCGGACGGGTTCCTGCCGGTGGCCGAGGAAACCGGACTCATCAGCCAGATAGACGCGTGGGTCCAGCGCCGGGCATTCGAGGATGCGGCGCGTTGGTGCGCCGAAGGCTTCAAGCCCTGTCTCTCGGTCAACGCGTCTGCTCACCAGATCGAGGGCGGCGACTTCGTGCAGCACATCGACGAACTGCTCAAGGCCACCGGATTGCCGCCTTATGCCGTGGCGCTTGAAATCACCGAGGAAACGCTGACGCGCGACATCGAGGCGGCGGTGCCGAAACTCGATTACCTGCGCCGGCGCGGGGTGCGCATCGTCATCGACGACTTCGGCGCGGGCTATTCTTCCCTGAGTCACCTGCGCCGTTTTCCCATCGATGCATTGAAGCTTGACCGCCGTTTCGTCAGCGGCATCGATAGCGGGTACACGAACATCGTGGAGGCCATCGCCGGCATCGCGCGCGGGCTGCGCCTGGACCTGATGGCCGAGGGTGTCGAGACCCGGCGACAATTCGCCTACCTGCGCGAGCACGGCTGCATGGAAGCGCAGGGGTACCTTTTCAGCCGCCCGATCCCCGCGGACGACATGGCCGCCGTTCTGCGTGCGGACCCCTACCGGTCCCTGCGCGCCATCGTCGACGCGCCATCGACGGACTGACCGGAATCCTTGCCCTCGCAGATGAAGCGCTCCCGGGAACCAGGCTTCACCACATCCATCGTTCACTCCGACCGGTGGGATCCCATCGAGCACGGCTCCATGCACAAACCGGTGCATTCCACCGTGGCGTACGGCTACGAAGACACCAACGACCTGGTGGGGGTGTTCCAGGGCACGCATTCGGGTTACTCCTACAGCCGCCAGGTCAATCCGACCGTATCCGCCCTGGAGCGCAAGCTGGACCGCATGGAGCGCGGCATCGCCAGCGTCTGCTTCAGCACAGGCATGGGCGCCATCGGCTCCATGGTGTTCTCGCTCTTGCGGCGTGGCGACCACCTGGTTTCCAGCTGGTTCCTGTTCGGCAACACCAACAGCCTCTTTCGGAGTTTCGAAGCCCACGGGATCGAGGTCACCTTCGTCGACGCGACGGATGTCGCCGCTGTCGCCGAAGCGATTCGACCGGAAACGAAAATGGTGTTCGTCGAGACGATCGCCAACCCGCGTACCCAAGTGAGCGACATGGAGAAGATCGGGGCACTCTGCCGCCAGCGCGGACTCGTCTATGTTGTCGACAACACCATGACCTCGCCGTGGCTGTTTCAGCCGGTCGACGTGGATGCCAGCCTGATCGTCAACAGTCTCACCAAGTACATCGGCGGACACGGCAACGCCTTGGGCGGCGCCGTGACGGAAACCGGGCTGTTCGACTGGACGACGTTCGACAACATCTATCCGGAATACCGGAAGGGCGACCCGCAGCGCTGGGGCGTCCAGCAACTCCGAAAGAAGGGATTGCGCGACTTCGGCGCGGCGCTCGGGCCGGAAGCGGCGCATCACCTGGCGGTGGGTTCGGAGACCCTCGCGCTGCGGATGGAACGGCAGTGCGACAGCGCAGCCGCGCTCGTGCAATACCTCGACGCCCGCGAAGGCGTCTCGAAGGTGTATTACCCGGGCATGCCGGACCATCCGCAACACGCGCTGGCTTCGAGACTGTTTCGTCGGCCGGGCGCGATATTCAGCTTCGAGTTGACGGACGATCTGGACCCCTTCGCGTTCCTCGACCGCCTCGACGTCGTCGTGAGATCGACCAATCTGGGAGACAATAGAACGCTTGCCATCCCGGTCGCGCACACGATCTATTTCGAGCTGGGTCCGGAACGGCGCGCGAGCATGGGCATCGCGGACTCGCTGATCCGGATATCGGTCGGCATAGAAGACTTGGACGATCTCCTGCGTGACTTCGAGGAGGCCTTTGGCGCGGGATAGCGGGACAGGGCGGGAAGGCTGGAACAGAAAGATACAATCATCGTGAATCGAAATGGATGAACCCATGCAACTTGTAATGGAAACCGATCTCGGGCTACCCAACCGCCGCTCCGGCAAGGTCAGGGATCTTTACGATGTCACTCTCCCCGGCGGAGACCCGGGCATGCTGATCGTCGCCACCGACCGCATCAGCGCGTTCGATGTCGTCATGGCGAACGGATTGCCTGGAAAGGGCGTGGTGCTGACGCAGATATCGCGTTTCTGGTTCGACCGATTCGGCGACAGCATCGGACATCACCTGGTTTCAACCGATCCCGCGGACGTGCCGGGCCTCGCGGACGAAGAGCGCGAAGCCCTGCGGGGGCGCATCATGCTGTGCCGCGCCTGCGAGGTCATTCCCGTGGAATGCATCGCCCGCGGATACATCACCGGCAGCGGATGGAGCGACTACCGGCGAACGGGGTCCGTCTGCGGCATAGCGCTGCCCGAGGGGCTGCAGAATTCCTCGCGCCTGGACGCGCCGCTCTTCACGCCCTCGACCAAGGCGGAGGCGGGTCTGCACGACGAGAACATCTCGTTCGAGCAGGGCGCGGCCATTGTCGGGGAGGAGACGATGCAGTGGCTCTCCGACGCCACGCTGCGCGTGTATTCGGAGGCGAGCGATTACGCGCGGGAGCGGGGCATCATCCTGGCGGATACGAAGTTCGAGTTCGGCCGTATCGACGGGCGCGACGAGCCGATCCTGATCGACGAGATATTCACGCCTGACAGTTCGCGCTTCTGGCCGGCGGATCAATGGACGCCCGGCCGTGAACAGGAGAGCTTCGACAAGCAGTACGTGCGCAACTACCTGGAGACGGTGGTCGACGCAGGCTGTTGGGACAAGACGCCGCCGGGTCCGGAACTGCCCGACGACGTCCTTGAGAACACCATGGCCCGCTATCTGGAGGCCTACGAAAGACTTACCGGAGCACCGCTCGATTTAGCCGCGTCGTAGGCCGGCGCGTCCTGGATCATGGACTGGGACGAGTACAAAAAGCGCTGCGACACGCCGGGGGTCGTCTCGCGCTGGATGCTCGAACGCACGGCGGAGCTGGTCGATCCTTCCGCGGCCGCGCACCTGCTCGCCGCGACATCGGGCGAGCCGCTTCCCAAGCCCGAGGGCCACAAGGGCGGTCCTGACACCGACATGTTCGAGCTGCACCTGGATGACGCGGTCGCGGACGCGGTCGTCGCCGCCATCGAACGGGCGCACGCGGCAGGGAATCAGAAGATGCGCGGATTCGTGGCGGCGTGGCAGGAGTACCGGGGCGCCCTCGTCTCCGATTTGCCGGAAGGATCCGGAAACGCGCGGGCACTATAGTTCCACTGCGCATGACGGTTATTGGATGTTCCGATCCGAATCGTCGCCGGTATCGAAAACGGCCCGCCCGCTTTTGGCC
>CAZFGB010000177.1:0-10471 GCA_964518405.1 uncultured Pseudomonadales bacterium
GACATCATCTACGCGCGCATCAAGGGCTTCGGCACAAGCGGTCCCTATGCGGGCTACAAGAGCATGGACATGGTGGCGCAGGCGACGGGCGGCGCGTTCGCCATCACCGGCCACGCGGACGGTCCGCCGATGCGTCCCGGACCCACCATCGGGGACGCCGGCACGGGCGTGCAGGCGGCCCTTGCCATCGTGGCGGCATGGGCGCAGAAACTGCGCACGGGGGAGGGACAGTTGGTTGAACTGTCCATGCAGGAGGCGGTGACCTACTACCTGCGCACCGCAACCGGGGGAACGCTGTTCGGCACGCAGCCGTCGTCGCGTTCCGGCCCCGGTCGGAACCCGTTCATGCGCCTTTATCCAACCGCCGGGGGCGGACCCAATGACTACGTGTTCCTGATGGCGGCCAATCCCCGCATGCAAAAGGCGACGTGCGACGTGATCGGCAAGGATCTGCTGTCGGATCCGCGGTTCGCCGGGCCGGCCGCCGGGGCCGAGAACTCCGAGGCGATGATCGAGGAAATCGCCGAATGGACCCGGCGGCGCGCAAAGCGCGAGGCGATGGAGGCATGGTCGGAAGCGGGCGTCTGCGCCGGGTCGGTCTACGGGCTCGAGGAGCTGTACACGGATCCGCATCTCGTGGAGCGCGGCTTCGTGCACGAGATTCATCATGCGCACCACGGCGACATCAAGCTGCTGGGCTGGCCCGCCAAGATGTCGAAGAGCAGCGTCGCCATATCCCCCGCGCCGCTGCTCGGCCAGCACACGGACGAAGTGCTCAAGCAAGACCTCGGGTTCGATGAAGCGGACATCGCGCGGCTGCGCGCGGCGGGCGCCGTCGGCAGCGAAATGACCGAAGGCGCGGAAATCAGCCAGGTGGCGGGCTAGCCGCGCCTCTGGCGGGAACAGAGGCCATCGGAGCATGGCGGGGCCGCTCGACGGTATCCGGGTCATCGATTTCACGACCATGGTCGCGGGGCCCTACGCGAGCATGATCCTTGCCGACCAGGGCGCGGACGTGATCAAGGTCGAGGCGCCGCTGGCGAGCGATCACGCGCGTCGCGCGGGTTTTGCGGCAAGGCACTTTACGGCTGCCTTCGTGAACAACAATCGCAACAAGCGTTCGCTGTCGGTGGACGCCAAGAGCGCCGAAGGACGGGGGGCGATACTGCGTCTCGCGCGGACGGCGGATGTGTTCCTGCAGAACTTTCGTCCCGGCGTCATGGCGCGCCTCGGCCTGGATGCGCCGGATCTCCATGCCGTCAACGCGCGGCTGGTCTATCTCTCGATCAGCGGCTGGGGAGAGACCGGCCCCCTGGCGCACAAACCGGTCTACGATCCGATCATTCAGGCGCTGTCCGGGCTCGCCACGGTGCAGGCCGGGTCGGACACGGCGCGTCCCCGGCTCATCCGTACGATTCTTCCGGACAAGCTCACCGGAATGAGCGCCGCGCAGGCCGTATCGAGCGCCCTGCTTGCGCGGGAACGGACGGGTGAGGGGCAGCATGTCCGCCTGTCGATGCTGGACGCCATCATCGCTTTCATGTGGGCGTCGGATATGGGCGGTCTGACCTTCGTCGGCAAGGAAGTCAGCGCGCAGAGAGCGGCCACCTTCATCGACCTCATCTACGAAACCTCGACCGGTTACATCAGTGTGTCGGTGATGACCAACCAGCAGTGGGAGGGATTCTGTCGAGCCGTCGGGCATCCCGAGTGGCTTTCCGACGAACGCTTCCGGACGCCGGCCGGGCGCGACCGCTATGCCGATGAACGCCTCGAGCTGATGCAATCGGCCTTGATCGAGAGGAGCGCCGAAGCGTGGCTTTCCATACTCGACACCGCGGGCGTGCCTTGCGCTCCGGTGCTCAATCGGGCCGAGGTTGTGGATCATCCCCAAGTGCGGGCGAGCGGCATCGTGATCGAAACCGAACATCCGCATGCGGGACGCCTGCGTCAGGCGCGCAACGCCGCCCGCTTCGAAGCCACTCCGGCGCAAGTGAGGCGCGGGGCGCCGCACCTTGGCGAGCATACGATCGAGATTCTCGAGGAACTCGACTACTCCGACGCCGAGATCGCCGCGCTGCTCGACGCAGGCGCCGTAAGCGTGCCGGATGATACGGGTGAGAATACCGGCTAAGATCGCTCGATCCGGTCAGGAGTCCCGAGAGCATGGGTCTGCGACAGAAGCTACGTATCCCGACGGCGTCCGAAGCATTGCCCGGGCGTGACCGCCCGATGCCGATACCGGCGCGGCATTTCGTCAACGGCAATGCCCTGAGCGGACCGTTTCCACCGCGGATGGAGCGGATGGTGGTCGGCATGGGATGTTTCTGGGGAGCGGAGCGAATGTTCTGGCAGAGGCCGGGGGTGCATGTCACGGCCGTGGGATACGCGGCGGGGACGACGCCGAATCCCTGCTACGAGGAGGTCTGCTCCGGTTTGACCGGCCACAACGAAGTCGTGCTGGTGGTGTTCGATCCCGGCGTCGTGACCTACCCGGATCTGCTCAAGGTCTTTTGGGAGGGACACGATCCGACCCAGGGGATGCGCCAGGGCAACGATATAGGGACCCAGTATCGATCCGGAATCTATGTCTTCAGCGCCGCCCAGAAGGAGCTTGCGGAGCGTTCCCGGGATGCGTATCAACGGGCGCTGGATGCCGCCGGGTTCGGTCCGGTCACGACGGAGATCGAAGCCGCGCGGGAGTTCTACCATGCCGAGGCCTATCACCAACAGTATCTGGCCAAGGTGCCGCACGGCTATTGCGGCCTCGGCGGTACCGGCGTCTCCTGCAACGTGCAGCCCGTGGTGACGTTGGAGACAGGGTGATAGGCGGGCTTGGGCGAGGGTGAAATACGGCGCATCCGAAGGGGCGACGGACTTCATGGCCCTGGGCGGCTGAAAACCCCAGCCTTGAAGCGCCCGCCGGCCCCGACCGCCCTGGCGTGAAGCACGTCCAATGGGGAAACGCATTGGCATCGGCATCGATTTCGGCACGTCGAACTCCGCCGCCGCGGTCTTCGACGGAAATTCCCTGCGCCTGGTAAAACTGGAGAAAGACTCGCCGATCCTCCCGTCCGCGACGTACATCGACAGGGCCCTGCGCACGAAGACGGGACGTCTCGCAATCGACCGCTATGTCGCCGACAACGTGGGCCGCACGGTCGAGCTGATACCGGAGGTCATCGGGGAGGCGTCGCTTGCCCTGAGCGGCGACACCGGCGGGCGCGATGGTCCGAATGTCCTGACCCGCAAGATCTACGGCCAGCCGGTTCGCGACAGCGGTCTGCGCGGTCGCCTGTTCCGAGGTACCAAGCGCCTGCTCGGGCGAGAAGACGTGCGGCGCTTGATGGTCTTCGACCATCCGTTCCGCCTGGTGGCGTTGATCACTCCGGTCCTGCTGCGCATACGCAACGCGGTGCTGGACGTTGGCGCAACGGACGCGCGCGGCGGCTGCATGGGGCATCCGGTCAACTTCGAAGGGCGGAGCGCCGGCCGAAACAGGTTGGCGCTGTCCCGCCTCGGGGAGGCGTATGGACATGCCGGTTTCGACGGTACGCGTTTCTTTCCCGAACCGGTGGCGGCCGCCGTCGGATACTTGCATGCGCACCCGGGCGCCATCGGCACCCGCATCCTGACCGTCGATTTCGGTGGCGGTACGTTGGACCTGTGCGTGCTGGAGCAAACCGGCGACGGCGCGGGTTTTCGGACACTGACCACGCATGGCGTCGCCCTCGGGGGCGACAGGATCGATCAGCGCATCTTCAGCGAACTGTTGTTCCCGCTGCTCGGAAAGGGCGAGCGGTGGAAGCGGCGCGGAACGACCCGGGTCATCGAGACGATGTTTCCATTCGAACGCTACGAGCAGTTGCTCCTCAACTGGGCGGTGACTTACATGTTGAGTCAGAACCGGTACACGGCGCCCGTGCTCGACTGTATCGCGCAGGGCGGTCCGGCGCGTTTCAAGTTCCGGCGGTTGCGGGATCTGATCCAGCAGAACTATGGCTATCGCGTGTTCCAGGCCATCAGGACGCTCAAGGCCGAACTGTCGCGCGCGGAAGAAGCGGTGCTCGACATTCCGGAGATCGACGTTGAAGTGCGGGTGACGCGGAAGGACTTCGAGGCGCTGATATCGGACCTGCTCGAAGAGTTTGAACAGGCGGTCGATGACGCGTTGGCCGCAGCGGCGCTCCCGCCGCAGGAAATAGGCCTCGTCCTCCGTACGGGCGGTTCCTCGCTTATCCCCGCCGTACGGCGCATTCTCGACGGTCGATTCCCGGGCCGGGTGGTGGAGCACGATCCCTTCACGGGGGTGGCGTCCGGTCTCGCGATCGCGGATTTCCGCGGTCTGGCTGCCTGGGGCGCGCGAGGTGACCGTTCACAGGCGGTCGCTACCCGCGGCGCAGGTAGGCCGGATCGATCGCCTCGAACAGGGTCTCGATCATCCGGTAGGTGAGCCCCCATACGAAGTGGCCGCCGGCAACCCGGTAGCCGTTGAACGGTGTCGGCACCCCGGCGATCAGGCGATTCTCGCTGGCATGGCTCCGACCGCCGTGCATCGGCCCGAGCGGGCACCAGACCACCGCGGCAACTTCGGAACTGAGATGGAAGCGGGGATCGCCGTCGAGGAAAAACACGTACGGCGCCACCAGCATGTCGAACGCGCCGCCGCGTCGGGTCGGGCGTTGTTGCGACAGCGCGCCGATCATGTTCGCGCGCTGGACGATCAGCCCTATTTCTTCTTCGGTCTCGCGCAGGGCGGCCGCCGGGAGGTCGACGTCCTGCGGCTCCCGGTGCCCGCCGGGAAAGGCCATGTCGCCGGACCAGGGATCGCCTTCCTTTTCCGCGCGCTTGATCAACAGGACGTCGGTATCGTCTTCCCGTTCGCGCAGGACGATCGCCACCGCGGCCTGAAGCGTATGGCTATCGGGGGTGAAGCGCTTCGGCTGGTATGCGGCCAGCCGGGTTCTGATGTCCGTGATCGGAAGCACTCGGATATGATAAGCGCCCGATGTCCCTCCGATCTTCCGCCAACCGGTGTTTCGTGTGTGGCCCGGGCAATCCCCGGGGGCTGCGCGTGGCCTTTCGCCTGGAGGGCGATGTGTGTCGCGCGGAGTTCACCCCGAACGAAGCGTGCGTCGGCTATGAAGGCGTCACCCACGGCGGCATCCTTTTCAGCCTGCTCGACGACGTAATGGCTAACTGGGTCTTTCTCCGGGGCGAGCGCTGTACGACTGCGCGGGCGGACATACGCTATCGGCAGCCCCTGCCCGTGGGAGTACAGGTCGACCTCGAAGGCAGGTTGCTGAGCCGACGAGGGCGCATTGCCACGCTCGAGGGCAGGGCCTTGCGGCACGATGACGGGACGATCGTGGCGGAAGCCGCCGGCCGGTTTGTTGTCGAGCCCTGGACCGGAGCGATCAGGGAGGGGGACCGAAACAGCTAGCGTCGGCAGCCCGGCCGAGCAGCAGGTCCTGGCTCTGTTCGAAAGCGTTTGCCACGACCCGCATGAATTCCCCGATGCGCGCCGCGGAGCGCAGATCCGGATGCGCCAACAGCCAGATTTCCCGCGCTATGGCGGGCTCGGGTGGCTCGATGCGCGTGAGTTTGGAATCGGGATCGCCGAGCGCGCAAGGCAGCGGTCCGAGTCCCATGCCAAGCCGGAGGGCGGCGTGCTGCATGGACACGTCGGCGCAGCGGATGCGGATCGGCGCACGCGGGAAGACATCGCGACGAAAGTCCATGCGAGGCGTTTCCAACTCCACCCATCCGGCGCCGATGTCGCCCGCCTCGACGATGTCCCGGGTGCCGTATACGGCGAAGGCCAACTCGCCGACGCGCCGGCCGATCAGGTGTTGCGGCGGATCGTCGGTAATCATGAGCGCGCAGTCCGCTTCGCCGCGTCCTATGTCGGGGCGCGCGGACGGGGGGGCGAACTCTATTTCCATCCCGGCGTGCGCGCGAGACAGGGTTGCGATAGCCGGCAACGCGATCCCCGCGACGACGGCGGGCACGGATACGACGATGCGGCCGGCCAGTCGCTGGTCGCTGCCGGCGACGGAGCGACGGAGATCAGCGACGTGTTCGGCGATCGTCTCGACCCGCTCCAGAGTGTCCCGACCCGCATCCGTAATCTTCAGACCGCCAGGACTGCGGTGGAACAGCCTGACATCGAGTTGGCGCTCGATCTGATCCAGCCGGCGGGTAACGGTCGATGCGTGGACGTCAAGCGTCTGGGCCGCGCGTCGTACCGTCCCGGCGCGGGCAAGTGCCTGGAACGTATGGAGATCGTCCCAATGGAGGTCTGCCATGACGGGGTTGACCCGTTAAACCCGGAGATTGGAGAGTATCGGCGGGTATCTACATTAATGCAACATCGTGTTGCATTAAGGTCGTATTGCATTGAACGTTACTAAAAGTAACATTCTCCACCAGTTTCGTTCCCTCCCCCTCGTAGGCTGCGTAGAAACCTCCCCGGTTTCTCCAGCCTACACTTTATGTGGACCTCCCCTATTCCATGGAGGTTCGCCTCCGGCGACGGGGGAAATGCCGGCCCTTTTCATGCGTCAGCGCTCGGGGAAGCTCCCCCGGATGAAGGCTCTTCTTGGGGTTGCCAGCCGCCCGGAACGGTGTTTCGCGAGCTGCAAGCGGGGCGGCCTTGCGCAAGTCGCTTCTCACGCATCGCCCTGCGCCTTGGTCGGCTGCTCGCCGTTCTTCGGCGCAGGCTGATGGCCCGGGTCGTGGTCGAGCGTGCGGCGCAGAAATGCGTAGGCCAGTGCCCACATGTGCGCTCGCTGCGCATTGTCGGCCGCGCCGGCGTGACCGCCTTCGATGTTCTCGTAATACAGCACCCTGTGCCCCTCGGCGGCCATTTTCGCCGCCATCTTGCGCGCATGGCCCGGGTGGACGCGATCGTCCCGGGTGGAAGTCGTCAACAATAGCGGCGGGTATCGGGTGTCCGGATCGAGATTGTGATAGGGCGAGAATGATCGGATGAACGCCCATTCCTCCGGCACGTCGGGGTCGCCATACTCGGCCATCCAGCTCGCCCCCGCGAGCAATTCGTGATAGCGGCGCATGTCGAGCAGCGGAACCTGCGCCACCACCGCGCCGAACAGGTCCGGACGCATCGTCAGCATGTTGCCCGCCAGCAGACCCCCGTTGCTTCCTCCCATCACGCCCAGTTGCTCCGGCGTGGTGATCGAGCGGCGGATCAGGTCTTCGGCGACCGCGATGAAGTCTTCGTACGCGCGGCGGCGGTTCGATTTCAATGCGGCCTGATGCCAGGCCGGGCCGAACTCGCCCCCGCCGCGTATGTTGGCGACGACGTATGCGAAGCCGTGTTCGAGCCACATGGCGCCGACACCCGGCGAGTACTGGGGAGTCATCGAGATTTCGAAACCGCCGTAGCCGTAAAGCAGCGTGGGTTGCGGGCCTTTTGCATTCGCGTCGCGCACCAGGAAATAGGGAATGCGCGTCCCGTCTGCAGAAACCGCCCACTCCTGGGCGATCGAAAGGCCGCGCGCGTCGAACATCTCGGGCATGCGTTTGAGAGTGGTGATCGGTCCACCCACGCTGCCGAGCGAAAGGGCGGAGGGAGTAAGGTAGTCCGCGGTATCGATGAAGTAGCGGTCGTCCGCATGAGGATCGACGGCTCGCACGCTGATCGTCCGGATGCCGCTCCCTTCGGTCAGATCCGTTCGCACCCAGCCCTCCTTGGTGGGCGTGACTGCATGGACGCGGTTGCGGACATTGTCCAGGACGTTGACGAGCACGTGGTTTCGCGTCGGGCGGTATTGCGCCAGGGATGCTCCCGGGCTCGGCTCGTACAGCACGTCGAGCTTGCGTTCGCCGGCCAGGAAGCGCTCGAAGTCGGCGGCGAGCAGGCTCCCCGCCGCGTATATATGCGGGCCGACGATCCAGTCGCTGTCAAGAGTGACGAAAAGCCGGCCCCGGTGAACCGAAGCCGCGGCGTCGGAAGGAACGTCTATGGCCCGCAGCGCGCCTTGCCGGCGGATGAACAGGTCGGTGTTGTAGAAATCGGTGCCTCGATAGACGAATTGCGCCTCGTATCCCGGCGCCAGCGTGGCGTAGGCGCCGACGGATACGTCCGACCGTCGGCCTTCGAAAACGAGTGTCGCGCCGTCCAGCGTTTCCCCGCGCCGCCAGAGCTTGACGATCCGGGGATAGCCGGACTCCGTCATCGTGTCCGGGCCGAAATCCCGCGCGACGAGCAGCGCATCCCTGCCCGCCCAGGCGACAGACCCCTTCGACTCCGGCAGATGGAAGCCGTCCGCAACGAACGACTTCGCCGAAAGATCGAACTCGCGGACGACGACGGCATCGGCGCCGCCCCGGGAGAGCGCTATGAGACAGAGGTCGTAGGTCGGCTCGAGGATTTCCGCGTGCGCGAACACCCAGTTTTCATTCTCATCCCGGGCCAGCGAGTCGACATCCAGAACCGTTTCCCACTCCGGGTCGCGTTTGCGGTACTCGTCCAGCGTTGTTCGGCGCCAGAGACCCCGGGGATGTTCGGCGTCCTGCCAGAAGTTGTAGTAATGCGCCCCGGCCTTCGAGATGTGGGGGATCCGGTCGGTGGAGTCGAGGATCGACCGAAGCCGCCGCTCGGAGGCCTCGAAGGATGCGCCTTGCGCCAGGGTCTTACGCGTGTCCCGATTGCGCGCCTTGACCCACGCCATGGCCTCATCGCCGGCGATGTCCTCAAGCCAGAGATAGGGGTCGTCCTGGTTCGCCTGGATCATTCCGAATTGTCCCAACAGGAGAAGCGCAACGATACCCATGGCACCTGGACTACACGTTCCTCAAGCCGACGATACTACGTCAGACGTGGAAATCTTGCGCGCCACGAAATCCGGTTCCTGCATGGGGATGAAATGCGTGAGATCCGGCCGGTAAACATCGCGCCCGCGGGGAAACGCGGCCGCAAGCCCAGGCCATGTCGGCGACCGCGAAAAGTCCATCTGCGACCGCGCCGCGTTTCGGGGAGGGGCGCGAATCACCAGCGCCTCGTGGGGCAGCGCGCGGATCTCCGGGTAGATGTCCGTACTGCCGCTTCCCATGTATATCGCCGACTCCACCGCCGGCGGACAGCCGAGCGTAAAGCCACCGCTGGGGTTGGCCAGCACGCCGTGACGGCAATAGTCGCGAAGCACGTCCCCGCGCCAGAGCGCGAACGGCATGCGGTCCCGCAGCCGGTCGTGCAACTCCATCCAGTCCTTGAAGTCCGCCCTGCGTCGCGCGACCGGATGCGCATCCGCAGATGCGTGTTGCTGCACGTGAGGTTCGGCGCGGTACGTTTCAGGCGCGAGGATGACGGGATCTACCAGCACGAGTCGCTCGAAGCGCTCGAAGCGGCTGGATGCGGCCTGCACCATCGCATGACCGCCCATGGAGTGGCCGACCCCGATGATCCGCGACAGCTCCAGCCGGTCGATGAAGACGCTCAGATCATTGCCGAACACGCGCCAGTCGTAGGGTCCCGACTTGCCGCTGCGTCCGTGCCCGCGCTGGTCCAAGGCGATGGCGCGGTAGCCAGGCGCCAGGGTCCGCGCGACGGCGTCCCAACAGCGGGCGTGGAACCCGGTCGCGTGCGCCATGACAACCGGTTGTCCGGAAGGATCGCCCCACTCAAACCAGGCGATCTCGATGTCGGCTAGTCGAACGCGATGCTCGCGAGGTTCGTTCAATTTCGGCTCCGGCAACAATGGGTACGAGCGGAGGGATTATCCACGGGGCGCCGGCGCAGGGGGCGCCTTCAGACGGGCGCAGTTCCCCGATCCGTGCGCAAGGAAGCTTTGAAGCGCTCCTGCGTCGCTGGCAGCCTTCCAAATGGAAGCCGCGACTCGCCGCCATCGGCTAGAATTGTCGTTGTGACCGCGCAGCCGACCAAGCACCAGATCGTCTCTTCCGACTCGGAACCGCTGATCCGCGTGAACCATTCCGATGAGCCGTTGGGGTTTCTCGACAAGTGGGCCTGCCACGACGGCGGCGGAGTGCTGCATAGGGCGTTCTCGGTGTTCGTGCTCAACACATCCGGTGAGCTGCTGCTCCAGCAGCGCCACCAGAGCAAGCGGCTGTGGCCGGGATACTGGTCCAATAGCTGTTGTTCGCACCCGCGTGCGGGAGAGGAGATGGAAGCGGCCGTGGCGCGCCGGCTCGAGCAGGAACTCGGCCTCCAAGCGGCCGTCGACTTCATCTTCAAGTTCGAGTATCGCGCCGAGTTCGGGGACATCGGCACCGAACACGAACTCTGCTGGGTCTACGTGGGGCAGACGGAGGCCACGCCGGTCGTCAATACGGCCGAGATTTCAGCCTGGCGCTGGATCGCCCCGACCGACCTGGATGCCAGTTTGCGTGAAGATCCGGAGAGCTATACGCCCTGGCTCAAGATGGAGTGGGAGCGGCTGCGCGCGACGAACGCAATCTAGTGCTCCGTCAAGCCCAAATCTGCGGG
>CAZFGB010000178.1:0-4652 GCA_964518405.1 uncultured Pseudomonadales bacterium
CGCGCCTACCGCCGCACGGACCTGTTCGACCGCAGGCGCAAGCTCATGCAGGAATGGGCAGACTACGTCCGTCCTTCCTCGCGCGCCAAATAGCAAAACCGAAAGGAAAAGTTGGGCGATCGGTCAAGTCAGGCCGAATGGAAGGACGCGTTTGCCGTAGACGTCCCAGAGCTTGCCTATGAACAACCTGCCGAAGCGCGCCATCGCCTTTGCCTGCGCGGCCAGGTTCGGCCCCGTTGCGCGCATGGTCGATAACTGCCGGAGAAAGTCGATGGTGTGAATGTGCAAAACGCCCGCGCCCCATATCTGCGCGTCGTCTTCCTCCGCACTGGCCACGTGACCTTCGAAAATTCTGACGAAGAGCGTGGTCGTGTCTTCCCAGAGGTCGAATCCCGGATCGTCATGGATGATCTTTTCACCTGACAGCGTGAATTCGGCGCCCTGGTCGTCGAAAAACCAGAGCCGATAGAGCATCCGCTTGGTCTCGGGGTTGTCGTCGTCCACGAAAAGCTGAAACGTGCCGCTTTGCACAGAGCGCTTCGAGCCGAGAGAAACCGTGTCCACCCAGCCGGTCGCTCCCGTCCTGTGTTCGGGATGCTCGACGAAGGCTTCGATGTCTTCGACGGCGATAGTCAGTTTGAAACTGGCTTTTTCACGCCCTTCCGCGCGCCGGCCCCGGCGCGGGTCCGTTTCGCCCTTCGTGACGTGGCCCTTCATCGTTTCAGTGAAGGAAATTCCGCTGCGCAAGTCAACCGGCGTCGCGGGGATAACCGACGCGCTGTCGTTAACGGGCACGTCGTGTTCGCGGCACCATTCGCGCGCCGCCAGCACGCCGGCGTTCACCGATTCGGCCATCCGGTCGGCGGACACGTTCAGGAGATAGTGGACCGGCACTTCCGCCTGCAGGAGCCTTTGCTCGATATGTCTGCCGAACTCGCCCGGGCGGCCTTCAGCGATGGCCCGGTTGTTTTCGGTGATGCGGTTCCACGTATCGAAGAACTTGCCGTTGGCGGTGATCTCGATGATCTGAAAGTACTTGTTCACGAATCCGTCGCGCCACTTGCCGGCGCGGCTGACCGTCCAGATCGCCCAGATCTCGTCCGCGCCACGGCGAATGGCCTCTTCGATATTGCCGTCCGTGAGATACACCGCATCGATGTAGTCGTCGCCATCGATCTTCACCGGTGGAAACCACATGGGAAGCGAGACCGCCGATACCAGCCGATCCTCGTCCATAACGGACTGCTCCACGACTTCCAGACGCTGCCTGGTGAAGTTGCAGAGGTTGAAAGTGCCCAGCCGCGGCGACCGGCGAATGGCCTCCCAGTCCAGCCGCCATCCTTCGCGCAACACGTTTTCGCGGAAACGGTCCATGCTCATCATCGCCTTCCCGCCGAGAAGATCGAGCAGGTCGAATCCCACCCAGTCCAGAGGCACGATATTCCGCCAGGCGTCGGCGATTTGCGTACCGCTTCGGCCTTCGCAGTACATGGCGAGATTGAAGCAACCGCCGCTGGCGCCGTCCGCGTGATCGAACTTCACCCCCGCCTCGTCCAGCCAGACCTGCAGCACGCCGGCCTGGAAGCCGACCTTCAGTCCACCGCCGGACATCACAAGCGCACGCATCATGCGGCCTGCCACTGCTTCACGGCGCGTTCAGCCAACGCGGCGATTGTGCGCGACGGGTTGCGGCCGATCGCTCGCGGAACGATCGACCCGTCAACGATATACAGCCCTTCCGCGCCGAATACGCGGCCCGCATGATCCACGACTCCCCGGTCGCGGTTGTCGGCCATGTTGCAGCCGCCGAGCGGATGGGGCGTGATCAGGTCGCGCAGCAACATCCATGTGGGCGAGACGAGGGGTTTGCCTCCCGTGGCCCTGGCCAGTTCCTTGTGGGCCTTGACAATGGCGTTGATGGTCGATTCCGAGTGGGCGATGTCCCAGTCGAGTCTCAGGCGCCGGCGGCCAAGCATTCCGAAGAAACGCCGTCGCAAATGCAGCCTTCCGTCCGACGCGTCGATGCCCTGGGCGAACCACGGCATGATGCATTCCAGCGGCTGGGAATCGGCCACCCGGTCCATCAGGCACTGCGTTCGCCTTTGCCATCGCTTCGGCAGGCGGCTGTGCCAGTTCCCCACGGTTGTTCGAAGGAGGTTCGGCATCCCGCCGTCCTGAATGAAAATGTGCTCGCCGTACACGGCGCCGTCCGTATGGTCGATGCACGCGCTGATGGTCGGACCAAACGTGGGGTTCGCGTTCTCGTCCGAAATCGCCGGCGTCAGAAAGTCGCCGTTGGCGGACCAGCCGTAACCCAGCCGCGCGCTTACGTCGGAGAGCTCCGAGCGCAGCATGATTTCGGTCGAGCCCAGCGATCCTGCCGCCAGCACGACGTGCTTCGCCTCTATCCAGTCGGTGCGGCGCTTTTCTTCCACGATCTCGTCGTAGTGCACCCGCCAACCCGCTCCGGACGGCTCGACATGACTGACCAGGTGGAGCGGGCGGATTTCGGCGCCCTTCGCGGCCGCGAGCGCGAGATAGTTGAGGTCAAGCGTGTTTTTCGCCTTAACCTTGCAACCCATGTCGCATTCGCCAAGGTGGATGCAGGTTTTCTGCTTTACGCCGGCGTTGTTCTCGCGTGATACGGCGTGCCGCTCGTCGTGCGGATCCTCCAGCGAGTCCGGGTTGTAGCCCGTGTCGAACTGCACCGCCAGCGGCAGGGAGCGGAACCGCGCGGAGTGGCCGAGCGCCTCGGCGCCGCGCTCGACGAATCCCCACCGCCTGGTTCGCTGGTTTTCGGGAATCTCGGATACCTCAAGCATCCGGCCGACTTCCGCGACAAACGGTTCGAGTTCATTCGCGTCGATGCCGTCCGGCCAACCGGTCCTGAACGTCGCGTCGGGCGGCGGCACGCTCACGTTGGCGTAAATCAGCGAACCGCCGCCAACGCCGGCGCCCTGCACGACCGCCATGTCGCTGAACCAGCGGATGTCCATCCAGCCGTTCTGCCGCTCCGGTTCCTTGATGTCGTATATCCAGTCTTTATTGGTCACGCTCGGATAGGTGTTCTCGTCCCACCTGCGGCCGCGCTCCAGCACCAGGACCCGCTGTCCCGCCTGCGCCAGCCGGCAAGCGGCCACGGCGCCCCCGAAGCCGCTGCCGACAATGATGAAATCGTAATTGGCCATGTATTCCTCCCACCCGATGCCAACAACAATCAGAACGTCGGGCGCCATCATTCGCCCCTGCCTCGATCTGTAGTGACTAAATGCACAGTACACCCAACGCGCTTCGATAAGCAGGCTGTCCGATTGGTTCTCACTGGAATCTCACGGAGATAGCGGGATATCGCACAAAATACTCACAAACTATTCGTATAGTCCTCTCTAGATTAGGTAGGTTGCGTGAATGGCAACCGAAAACCGCACGCTACAGGGGAGTGCATGAAGATCCAGGGCGACGAGCGTATGCTGCGCCGGCGTTCGGTGGAACAGATGACGGGACTGAGCAAGTCCACGTTGTACCGGCTGATCAAGGAAGGAAACTTCCCTCCTCCGCTGCGCTTGACCGCAAAGGCCGTTCGTTGGCGGCGCGACGAAGTGAACGAATGGCTGTCGGGTCGCCCCCGCGGCGGCGGACAGCAGAACCAGTGAAAAAGGAAGAACATTTCATGACGACTCGGTGGACGCCCCTAATTCTCGTCGCGGCGGCGCTGGTCCTTCTCAGTTTCGTGGCGGCTCCCGGCGCGGCGGCGGCCGAACCGGGCATGGCGGCGCAACTGCGCATCTCTTTCGGCGCGGGCGAACCGCGCCTTAGGCTCGGGCTCGGCGCACAGGGCGCACAGATGGAACGGCGCACCGTGCAGCCGAGTCCGTTTCGGCCGATGGTGTTCCGCCCCGTGGTGCAATTGAGCGCGCGCGTCTCGACGCCGCGCGGGAGGATTGAGGACCTGCGCCTCCATGGTCCGTTCATCCGCAACTGGGCGCTTTACACCGATGAGGACGAGGAAGAAAACGGCGACGACGGGTCCGGCGGCAACGGGAGCAGAGTGGTGATGGTGCTCGGCGGCGTTGCCGCGGGCGTACTGATCCTGAGCTACGTCGTGGCCGACGATATCAAGGACGACGTCCTGGACGCCATCGACAGCGCCTGACCCAATCGTCCCGGGCGGGCGTTCCCCGGGTTGAATCGCCCGTTCGCAGCCCCATATCTCCGCTAGAATCCTTAACGGGTTGGCTGGGCGCTAGAGCCCAGTTCCGCAGCTTTGTTGATGTCTCTAAGGGAGAAAAAGCCAGATGAGCGATACCAAGATTTTTGTTGACGGGTTGATGTCGGCCACCTTGCGTGACGGCGTCGTGCGCCTCGAGTTCGGTGAATTCGAGGCCGACGAGGCCGCCGGGGGCGATGAGAACGCACCACCCAAGATGTTTCCGAAGACCCGCGTGGCCATGCCCTGGCCCGGCTTTCTCCGCACGCTGCGCATGATGCAGGAAGTGAACGAGCGTCTGCGCCAGGAGGTCGAGAAGCAGCGCGCCGCTCAGGCCAACGGCGGCACCGCCGCCTGAACCTGGGAGCGAGGGCGTCCCGCCCTCGTGGAGGGCAAGAATCCCGCTCTCCCGGCCTGAGTTGACATGAACGACCAGCCCAAGACC
>CAZFGB010000179.1:0-18175 GCA_964518405.1 uncultured Pseudomonadales bacterium
GTATTTCAACGACCTGACGGTGATGCTCGTCCTGCTGTTCCTGTTCGGACTGCAATCCACGATCTTCGGTCCGCTGAAGTTCTCGATCCTGCCGCCGCTCCTCCACCAGACCGAACTCGTCGGCGGCAATGCCATGATCGAGATGGGCACGTTCGTCTCGATCCTGCTCGGCACCCTGGTCGGCGCCATCCTCGGCGGCGCGGACCAGGTGACGGCGTGGCTGTTCGTACTGGTGATGGGAGTGGCCGCGGTCGGCTGGCTCGCGAGCCGCCGCATTCCCCCAGCCCCGGCCAGCGCACCGGAACAGCGCGTCAACTGGAACCCGCTGACCGCGACGTGGCGGCTGATCGCGCTTGCGCGCGAAAACCGGGCCGTGTTTCTGTCGATCCTCGGCATCTCGTGGTTCTGGCTCATCGGGGGCGTCTACCTGGCGCAGATTCCGAATCTCACGCAGGATTACCTCTCGGGAGGAACCAGTGTCGTCACGTTGATCCTCACCGTGTTCACCGTCGCCATCGGCACGGGTTCGCTGCTCTGCGAACGGCTGTCGGGGCGCAGGATCGAGATCGGGCTGGTGCCGTTCGCGGCGTTCGGCATCAGCGTGACGGGAATAGAAGTCTACTTGTCCACCACTGCCATCGAAGCCACCGGCATGCGGGAGGTCGGGGCGTTCCTTTCCGGCGACGGCAGCGTCCGGGTGCTGTTCGGCCTGCTGTTGACCGGCATCTTCGGCGGCATGTACGTGGTACCCTTGATGGCGTTCATCCAGGCGCGCACTCCCGAGGCGCGTCGCGCGCGGGTCATCGCGGCGGCCAACATCATCAACTCCGCGTTCATGGTCGTCGGCGGGGGATTCGCCATCCTCTGGCTCACGCTGCTGGACCGGACGATCCCGGAACTGTTCGCGCTGCTCGCGTTGATCAACATCGGCGTCGCCGTCTTCATCTTCAACCGGGTGCCGGAGTTCTCGATGCGCTTCATCGTCTGGCTCCTGTCTCACACCATGTACCGCGTGACTCACAGGGGGCTCGACAGCATTCCCGAGAAGGGCGGCGCCATCATCGTCTGCAACCACGTGAGCTACGTCGACGCGCTGCTGCTGGCGGGCGCGGTACGGCGTCCCCTCCGCTTCATCATGTTCAAGCCGATCTACGACATGCCCGTGCTGAACTTCGTGTTCCGCACCGGGCGGGCCATTCCCATCGTCGGCCGCCGCAGCGACGAGGCGGCTTACGAAGAAGCCTTCCGGGAGATCCGCGAAGGTCTGGCGGATGGCGACCTGCTATGCATCTTTCCCGAAGGCAAGCTCACCCACGATGGCGAGATCGACGCGTTTCGGCCCGGCATCGAACGTATCCTGCGGGAGACCCCCGTGCCGGTAGTGCCGATGGCGTTGCGTGGCCTCTGGGGCAGTTTCTTCAGCCATGACGGAGGGCTGTTCCGCAATCCCAAGCGCTTCTGGAGCAGGATCGAGATAGTCGCCGGAGAGCCGGTCGCACCGCAGGCCAGCGCCGGCAAGTTGCGCGAAGAAGTCCTGACGCTACGCGGCGAGTTCGCCTGAGGCGAATCGCGGATCAGGCCCAAGGGCCGGTGATGGCGAAGGTGACACCCGGCGACTGGATGTTGACGAACAGGGTCCTGCCGTCCGGAGAGAACGTGGCACCGGCCCACTCGGAGCCGCGATAGTCGCCAGCTTCGATTGCGGGTTTACCCGGAACGCCTCCGTCGAGGTCCATGTTGTTCTCGCCCATCACCCGGACGATCCCGTCGCCGTCCACGCGCAGGAGCCGCGTGCCCCGCGTGCGGATCCCCAGCAGGTTGCGGGCGCCCCCTCCGTCTTCGCAGAGGATGACCGTGCCCGTCGGAGACAACGTGATGTTGTCCGGCGCATCCGCTTCGTCCGCCGAAGGCGAGACGTAGATCGCGGTCATCCGCTCCGCGGCGGGATCGTATGCCCAGACGCTACCCGCTTCGGCCTGGCCGCCAGAGGTATCCACCCAGTAGATCAGGCCATCGTAGTGCCAGCATCCCTCGCCTCGCCGGAACCGCGCCCCGCCGCCCGCTTCTCCCTGCAGGTATGGGCCGGACTTGCCGCCTCCGATTCCCTGCGCCTCCAGCTTTTCGGGATCCTGATCCGGTTCGTCGATCGTCGCCCATTCGATCTCGAAGGCATCGCCTCCTTCGATCTCGGCCAAGTCCGCGTTGGCTTGGCCCCTGACGCGCAGCATCTGAAGCGTACCCCCGGCTTCCAGCGCGCCGACGCGACGCGAGAGGTCGTTCGGAAGAAACCGGAAGAAACCGGAATGCGGGCCGTTGTCTTCGGTCAGGTAGACGATGCCCGTCCGGGGATCGACAGCCGCCGCCTCGTGGCGAAAGAGGCCCATGTCGATGATCGGCCGCGCGCTCGCGCGTCCCGTCATCGGGACCTCGAAGACGTAGCCGTGGTCCTTGCCGCCGATGAGACTCGCGCGCAGGACGATTTCCTCGCAGGTCAGCCAACTGCCCCAGGGCGTCGGACCTCCGGCGCAGTTGATCGACGTGCCGGCAAGGAGCGGTCGCGACTCCCGGTACATCCCCGCCGACACCGTCACGCCGGTGACGCCGCCGCCGAATCCCTCCGACTCGCCATCCGGCGGAGTCCAGGCGTCGTAGACCGGCGCATCGCCGCCGATGAGACCGGTCATGCCCCGTTCGTGGTTCCTGATCAGGAATACTTCATCCGAGCTTGTTCCGGCAAACGCGGCCATGCCGTCGTGGCGGTCCGGAGTCGCCACCCCGCCCTGCATCGGGTCGCCGGTCCAGCCGAACGATCGATAACCGAATCCATCCGGCAGATTCAGCAACGGCAAACCCGTGGTGGCGTCCGGCACCGGACGCAACGCGGTTTCGGCGACCGCGTGCGCGGTCCTCCAGGCGCCCGCGAAGGGCGCCGCAAGGGCCGCGGTTCCAGCGGACTGCAGGAAAGATCTACGCTTCAATTCATCGCCCCCGGTTATTCAAAGGTGCACGCCCGGTTCACGGGTCTTCGCCGCGCGAACATCGGCGCATGATGCCAACTCGGCGTTTCCCCACAGCCGATGCCTACGGCTCGCCTGTGGCCCGTCCCCGCCTGACGACATGGAACATACGCGCCTGGTCGCTTACGCTCCGCAAGAACGTGTGATCCATGCCCTTCGCAGGCAACAGGATTATGGCCGACCTGTTCGCAATCTCCAACGCGAGACGCGGCCAACCAATCTTCCGCACAACTCGAAAAGGAGCAAGCCGATGCCAAGATATCTCAAGATCATCGTGAGCGTGCTGGCCGTCTACGTCGTGCTGGTCGCGGCGTTCGAATCCCTGCTCGGGTACTTCCAGCCCGAGGCGCCGGGAACGCTGGTCATCACCACCGTCGATGCCCACGGAAATACGCACGACCGGGTGCTTTCCGGGCTCGATAGCGGCGGCCGATCCTACGTCGCCGTGAACCACTGGCCGCGCGCCTGGTACCGCCGAGTGCTGGACAACCCCGACGTGAAGATCACGCGCGACGGCGCGACGGCGGACTACGTGGCGATCCCCGTTTCCGGCGAAGAGCGCGACCGGGTCGAGGCAGACAATCCGGTCGGGATCGGCTTCCGGCTCATGACCGGCTTCGCGCCGCGCTATTTCGTCCGGCTGGATCGGCTGGAAATCTCGGAAAGCGATGCGGAAACCTTCCTGAGCCACCAGGTCTTCCAAGGGAAGGACGCCCCGACCGATTGAAGCCCGCAACGATCATGTCCGCCACATTCAACCCCCGCGAGCTGCGCATACGGCGGCCGCCCGACGCGAGCGTGCCCTGGGCCGGAGCCGACCCCGAGTGGACCCGGATCGCGGAATACGGCGATGCCGAGATCGGGGCCTACGAACTCGAACCGCTGGCGCCGACGAGGTTCCGAGTCGTCGGGATCAGGGTGCGCGAGGACTTCCAGCGGCGCGGCATCGGCCGCTGGCTTCTGCGCCACGCCATCGGCACAGCCGAAAGCTGCGGAGCGCGCGAAATCGAAGCGCCGGCGATCGGCGGCTTTTTCGAACACCACGGTTTCCAGCGCGACGGCGATGTGCTCAGGTTGGCATTGACCCCGGAATAGAACGGCGGCCGCGCTTGCATGGACGCGGCGAGCGACGGAGAGCGGCCAATTCCTTGCGCGTCGGCGGTCGGGGAAGTTCTCTTGTTTGCGAGGGACACCCTCGCGCTACTTTCTTTGCGAGGGACACCCTCGCGCTACTATCTCTGCGAGGGACACCCTCGCACTCCCGGGGCTGAAGACTCCTCAGGGCAATCGCAGGGATGCCAGAGCCCTGGCGACCCGGTTGCGGGAGGCAGCGCCGACGTCGCAACTGGCCGCGAAGGCGTCCCAATCGGCCACGGCGCCGGCCACGCGGTCGATGGCGTTGCGGGCTTCCGCATCCCTCAGGTCCGCGACTCTGGCAAGCGCCAGGAGGCGCTCAAGGTCGATGTCCTTGCCGCGCCCCATGACCGAAGTGGAGTGCTCGCCACCCGGACCCGGCGCGAAAGTGAGATCGTATGCGGGAGCGAGCCGCCAGTCCCCGTCTCGCGACATCAGAAACGTGAATTGCCGGGCATGGTCGTCGCGATTGTGGGAAAGGACGTTGAAGGCAGCCAACGTGAACATCGCCAGACACTCTCGCCGGTCGCGGGTGACCGCCCGGGTCAACGCGATCAGATCCCTGTAGTCCAGGGACGGCAGTCGGAAGTCCGCGTACAGCAGACCGCTGGCGGAGTGCGCGTGCAGGCATCTGCCGCCGTCGCGGTCAAAGCGGCGGGAAGCGAAGTAGTGCTGTCCCCGGCCGGATATGAGCCGCGTCCGGGGCGTTCGCACGCCGGCCGCTCGCGCCATCGCCGCGTAGGCCTGCTCTATCTGGGCCGAATCCTCCGGATCGTCCCCGCCCCGAAACTTCACCAGGTAGTGATCGTACCCCGTCGCCGTTCCCGGTCCGTGAAGGGCGTCCCCCTGTTCGTCGACGGCCAACAATGCCTTGGGACGCGCGCCGCCCGGAGAACCACCGAGGCGTCCCAGTTCGGCAACCATGTCCGACACGTGCCCGGCCAGGACCCGATGCGCGTCGGCGGCCAGCCTGTCGAGGTCCAGCGGCGCATCGATCGCGCCCCACACATCCGCCGCGGGCGCATAACGCAAGGCGCCCATGCCTTGATCGCCAACGCAGGCGAGGCGGTCCAAGGGCGTCAACGTCGCCGGTTCGATGCCGAGCTCGCGGGCGCGCCGATCAACAAGCAGTCGACCCCATCCATCGGGCAGGCTGTCGTGAAATACTCCGTGCAGGCCGTCGAACACCGAGGCGTCATACGGACGAATCAGCCCCCGCGCCGCGGTGTGGCGAATGGGCGAAAGTTCAAGCCCCGATGCCAGGAACGCCTCGTCGTGCTCCAGGTACGCCAGACGGTCGCGGTATCCGAGCCGACCGACCGTCTGAACATCGCCGTCGCCCCATCCGAGTTGGACGACCAGGGGCATCCCGGGTTCCAGCCTCATGTGAACCGGCCCCGCTTGCGCGTCGTCGGCGCCGAAAGCACCTGGTCGAGCGTCTCGAATTCTTCGTCGGCCAGCAGCCGTTCCAGTCCCGCCTCTTGCCCGAGCGCGACGGCCAGCCGGACAAATGAGACAAGCGAGATCGCGCCCGAGCGTTCAAACCTCTTCAGCGTGCCCAGGGCCACGCCAGAGCGCCTCGCAAGTCCCTCCTGCGTGAGGTTGCGGGCCAGGCGTCGCGCCCTCAATCGTTTCGCAAGATCTTCCGCCACATCCGCAGGCGGCATGACAGTGTATATTTTCATAGCTTTTAAGATTGATTCACGTCAATAATAGCTCTTATTATAGCTATTAATACGAATTGACCTACAGCTCGATTCTCATGGAAGCCATGACCATCGTCATCGAGCCGGTCGTTCGCAAGGTGGCACTTTGCGGCGACACCACTTATGTTTGGCGCTTCTCCCCTGCAAGGTCGTACTACACATGAATCGCGTCAAGGATATGCTCAAGGCCGGACAAACGGCGGTGGGCACCACCGCTCGCGCCAACGCCGACGTTCCCTTCCTCGCAAACTCCGGCTTCGACTACATTCTCTTCGATACGCAGCACTCGACCGACGACATCAAGGGATTGGCGGGCGCGGTCGCCGCAACGGGCGGCACGCCGGCGGTGCCCATCGTCAGGGTCGGGGACCTCAGGCCCGACCAGATCTGCTACGCGCTGGACATCGGCGCGAAGGGCATCGTCGCGCCCATGGTCAACACCCCGGAAGAAGCCGCCCAGATGGTCCAGTGGTGCAAGTACCCCTTCGAGGGCGTGCGGAGTTCCGCGGGCGTAAGGGGCGAATGGGGCGAGTATGAGAGCTATCGGGACTACATGGATGCGGTGAATGCGCAGTTGATCGTCGCCCCGATGATCGAGACGCAGGAGGCGCTCGACAGCATCGAGGAAATCCTCGCCGTTCCGGGGATCGATATCCTGCTGGTGGGGCCTTCCGATCTGTCCATCAACATCAATGTTCCGCTGGACTACACCAATCCCAAGTATCACGCCGCGCTGGACAGGATAGGGTCGGCGTGCGCCGATGCGGGCGTCACGGCGGGCATGTACTTCGCTCCGCCACCCATTCCGCCCGCCGTCTTGATCGAAAAGGGCTTCCGGTTTTTCACCATACCGTGGGCCGGATGGGCGACGGAAGGCATCCGCAACGGCCTGTCGGACATCCGGTAGCGCCTCGCGCGTGAACCGGGTCTGGCGTCTCGCCCGCCGCCCGCCCGAAGGCTAGCAGCCAGCGCCGTAGGACGGCACGCAAGTGCCGATCAAGGCGCGGAGTGGTAGGTGGGCCTGGGCGGGGGTGAAACACGACGCGGGCGAAGCCGGCGACGGATTTCATGGCACTGGCCGAGCGATGGCGACTTCGCGCTCGCCGGGGAACCCGTGCCGCAGCCGGCGGACGGCCAAGCGCGCGGCAGCGCCGGGACGTGCTGACCTGAGGGCCGTGACAGGCTGTTTCGGGCATTGCGGCTTGTCAACGCCGAGGACGCCGCCTACACTCCGCTCCCCCGACCCCATTGGCGAGATGTCAACGTGAAGCCAGGTATTCATCCCGACTACTCCGAGATCACCGCGACCTGTAGCTGCGGGAACGTGATAAAGACCCGTTCCACCCTCGGCGAGGACATCCACATCGACGTCTGCGCCCAATGTCACCCGTTCTATACGGGCAAGCAGAAGATCGTGGACGCCGGCGGTCGGGTGGAACGTTTCCGCAGACGTTTCGGGAACCGTTCCTCGGCCTGACCGCACTCGTCCTCGCGGCTTTCGGCGGTGCCGCGCGAGAATCCTTCAAGGGGACGAATCGCCTCGTTCCCGCCCGCCGGATCGGCACCGCATTCATGCGATATTCAGGGTCGCGAAACCCGGTGTGCGTAGAATGGTCCAAGTAGTAAGATCATGGGATTCCGCACGCGGAGTCGATATGCGTAAACTGCTCATACTCGCCTTGCTCGCAGTCTCCGCGCATGCCGCGGCGGGCAAGGGACCCGGCCAAAAAATGTACGAGGAGTACCGCGACCAGGGACTCATCTACGGCGACGAGTCCTGGCAGGCGTACGTGCAGGAACTCGGACAACGCCTGCTCGCCCACTCGCCCCATGCGGGCAGGCAATATCATTTCTACGTGGTTGATCTCCCAAGCGTCAACGCCAGCGCTCTCCCCGACGCGTATATATTCATTCATCGCGGAATCCTCGCGTACATGTCGAGCGAGGACGAACTCGCCGCGGTGTTGGGTCACGAGATTGCCCACGTCACCGAGCGCCACAGCGCTCGGAGGCAGAGAAAGCAATTGCTGGGGCAGACGTTCGGCATGCTCGGCTGGCTCACGACCGGCGTGGGTGAATTGGCGGGCGTGGCCAACACCATCACGAACCAACACATTTCGGGGTTCGGTCGAGAAGCCGAACTGGACGCGGACCGTCTGGGCGCCGAGTTCATGGCCCGGGCCGGGTACAACCCGATGACGGTGATCGATATGGTGCACGTGTTGAAGGACCAGGAGGTCTTTGCCAGCCAGGTCGAGCGGCAACCCACACCCTACCACGGCCTGTTCCGATCGCATCCGAAGAACGACAAGCGTCTGCACGAGGTTGTGGCTTATGCACAGTCGTCGCTCCCCGACCAGGCCGCCGAGCCGCTGCGCGACTTCTGGGAGATGGTGGACGGTCTCCTCTACGGTGACGAAACGATGGCCGGCGTCGTCCGGGACGCAACCTTCTACCACGGCAGCCTGCGCATCGTGGTGGAGTTTCCCGACGGCTGGTCTGTGACCAAGTCGAAAACTGAAATCAGCGGCACGCCGCCCGGCGGCACCGCCGAGGCGTTCATCGCCCTCGGCCTTCACGCGGCGGACGACCGCCTGACGCCGCTCGAGTACCTGACGGAAAGACTGGAGCGGGATGACATCAAGGGCGGGGAGTCCGTCGAAATCAACGGTTCCCAAGCGTACATCGGCGAAGTCAGCAACGAGGGCACCGACGCCAAGCTGAAGCTGATCGGGCTGCTGTACTGGGGCCGCAGTGCCTACCTTTTCAGCGGAGAGGCGGGTCCAAACGGCGATCCGGACGCATTCAGGGAGGAGTTCGTCGCGACCATGCATGCGCTGCGCACCATGACGGCGGAGGACGCCAAGGTGGCGAACAAGCTGCGGATTCGAGTCAAGATCGCCGAACCTGATCAGACCTACGCGGACCTCGCGCGGACCTCGCCGATCGAGAATCACGCCGAGGAGCAACTGCGGCTCCTTAACGCCGGATATCCGAACGGTGAGCCCCGCGCAGGGAACTACATCAAGATCGTCGAGTAGCCCCGGGCCCGGACAAACGCCTCAGAAGATGTCTTCCGGCGTCACCTCGTCGGACGGCTGCCGGATGAAGCGACCCGACCCGTCCTCCGTGGGCGTGAACTCTTCCAGAAAGTACTCGAAGATCGCGCCCTTTTGCGCCGGCGCCGCCGCCCGCCCCGTGGCCGGATCGATCTTCATGGAGATGACGCCTTCGGGTTGCGCACGCGTCTTTTCCGGCCTTCCGGAGAGGGCGTCGCCCATGAAATCCATCCATATGGAGAGCGGCGTCGTGGAGCCGTATTCGTTCCGGCCCACGGGTCGATAGTCGTCGAAACCGACCCACACCGTCGTGGCGATATCTTCGGTGAACCCGTTGAACCAGGTGTCCGCGGCATCGTTGGTGGTCCCCGTCTTGCCCGCCAGGTCGCCGCGGTCAAGTTGCAGCGCGCGGCGCCCGGTCCCGCGTTTGATCACGTCCTTCAGCATCGAGTGCAGGATGAAGGTGTTGCGGCCATCGATCGGCTGCGACGCCGGGACGCGGTCGTCCATCTCCTCGC
This sequence comes from uncultured Pseudomonadales bacterium, assembly GCA_964518405.1. Lineage (GTDB taxonomy): Bacteria > Pseudomonadota > Gammaproteobacteria > Pseudomonadales > Azotimanducaceae > VXNE01. The sequence goes on from CAZFGB010000179.1 coordinate 9,435, forward strand.
CCTCCTCGTCTCCGGCGCGCTCGCCGCAATCGATACAGACTTCGGGATGGCGCGGCGCAAATACCATTTCGCCCATCTGCGTCGTCGCGTGGCCGACGACGTGCGGCTCTATCGCGAAACCGCCGTTGGCGACCATCGCGTATGCCCGCGCCATGCTGATCGGCGTCACGGCCATGGTCCCGCCGCCGATGGCGAGTTGCGCATTGCGCGGGAAATCGCGGGTGTCGAACCCGAATCGACCGACATGCTCCAGCGTCGCGCCGACGCCGACCTCGAGCAGCACGCGGATGGTCACGAGGTTGACCGACCGATACAGCGCCCGGCGCAGGGGCATCGGACCGCTGAACTGACCGTCGTCGTTGCGGGGGCGATAGGCCTGCTCGAGCGTCTCGTCGTCGAATACCAGCGGTGCGTCCACGAAGATGCTGGCCGGGGTGACGCCGTTCGCGAGCGCCGCCGAGTAGATGAACGGCTTGAATCCCGAACCGGGCTGCCGCGCCGCCTGCAGCGCGTGATCGTACTGGTTGCGCGCGAAGTCGAAACCTCCCGACAACGCCAACACGGCGCCGTCCGTCGGGCGAAGCGCGACGATGGCGCCTTCGATCTCCGGCATCTGCGCCAGTCGCCAGGCCCCCTCGTGCATCTGCAGGCGAACGAGATCGCCCGCGGCGACGATATCCGACGCGGCCCTTGGCGAACGTCCGAACCGGTCCGCGTCGATGTAAGGGCGCGCCCACCGCATGCCGTCCCACTCGACGACCGCCTCGAGGCCGTCCCTGGTGAGCGCAGCGAATGTCTTCTCTCCGACATGGGTCACGATCGCGGGCGCCAGGTCGCCGGACGGCGCGACATCCTGCAAGGCGGCGAGGTATGCGGGCGCCCGCGGATCCGTCAATGTGGTCGGACCGTCCTCGGGGGATGCATCCATCCCCGCATCCTGCGCCGCTTCCGACTCGCCCGGGAAATCTGATTCGGCGAACGTTCTGGCGGCCTCGAAGTCGGCGAGCGCCTGCTCGTCCACATCGGTTTCCACCCGATCCTCGGGTCCGCGATAGCCGTGGCGCCGGTCGTAGTCGATCAGGCCGGTCCGCAGCGCCCGGATGGCGCTGGCCTGCAGCCCGCTATCGACGGTCGTGAAAACTTCGTAGCCGAGGTGGTAGATGTCGGGGCCATAGCGGTCCTCGAGTTCCCTGCGCGCCCATTCGGCGACATGGGGCGCCGGCAGGTCGATCTCGCGCTGATGCACCGCTGCGGTGATCGGCGCGTCGCGGGACGCCTCGTACTCCGGACCGGCTATCGAGCCCTGCTCGAACATGCGCCGCAGCACCAGGTTGCGGCGACGCAACGCCCAGTCCGGACCGTTGATCGGATTGCCGGCTTCCGGGCGCTTCGGTATGCCGGCGAGCATGGCGAGCTGCGCCACGTTGAGGCCGTCGAGCGGTTTGCCGTAGTACGTATAGGCGGCCGCCTGCGCGCCGTAGGCGCGCTTGCCGAACGGCGCGATATTGATGTACAGCTCGAGGATCTCGTCCTTCGTCAGCTCCTGCTCGATCTTGATCGCGAGCAGCATCTCCTTGAACTTGCGGATGAAGGTCTGCTCGAGCGAAAACGAGACGTTCTTCGCGAGCTGCATGGTGATCGTCGACGCGCCGGTGCGCACCCCGGTGGGATTGAGCACGAGCCGCAGGGTGTCGTTCACGAGCGAGATGTAGTCGATGCCGCGGTGCTCGTAGAAGCGCTTGTCCTCCGTATTGACGAGCGCGTTTCGGAAGTCCATCGGCACATCCTCGAGGTCGACGGGGATCAGCCGTCGCTCGCCGAACTCTCCGAGCAACGCCCCGTCCGCCGAATAGATCCTGAGCGGCGCCTCGTGCCGATAATTCTGATAGGTCGATGCGGCGGGAACTTGCGGATTCAGATAGAGATATACGCCGGCAAGTATGGTCACCGCCCCACAGACAGCAGCGAACCCGAGCCAGATAATCGTCATCCAGAAACGGTTCGGTCGCGCCATCACGCGGATGTCCCCCGCGCCGGCGAAGCGCCCACGGAAGGTCCCTTGATGTTTCGAAGAAAACCCGACTCGCGCATTGGTTTGGACATCGGCTCGACCTCGGTGAAGCTCACGGAACTCTCGAAGCGCGACGGCCGCCTAACGTTGGAATCCTGCGGCATCGAACCAGTGCCGCCGCGCGCCGCCCTCGAAACACCTGCACATACCTCAGGAACGCATATTAGTGATGCGCATAGCGTTGGTGAAGCGATTAAGCGCCTTGCGCGGCGAACGCGGCTGAAAACGAGAAGCGCGGCGGTGGCCATCGGCGGTCCGGCGGCGTTCACGAAGGTGATCGGAATGGACGCATCGCTGTCGGACGAAGAGATGGAGGGAGAGATCGCCCTGCAGGCGGCGGACCACCTCCCCTTTCCATTCGACGCGGCCGCGATCGACTTCGAGGTGCTTCACCTGAGCGAGAGCGACCCCACCCAGGTCGAGGTCCTGCTGGCCGCATGCCGCCGGGAAGATGCGGAACTGATCGAAGCCGCCGTGTCCGCCGGCGGGCTTAAGGCCCGCGTGCTCGATATCGAGCCCTTCGCCATGGCGCGCGCATTCGAACTCCTCCAACCGGCTTTCGGCAGCCTCTCCGATGTCGCCATTTTCGACATCGGGGCCAACTCGACGACCCTGTCGGTGCTCGTCGGCGACAACGTGGTGCACGCGCGGGCAGCGGCGTTCGGCGGCAACGCGCTGACCGAGGAAATCCAGAGACGCTACGGCATATCGGCGCCGGAAGCGGACCTGGCGAAGAGGCGCGGCGAGGTTGCGGACGAAACGATTCTCTCGGAGTTCCGCAATGCCGTGCTGGACCAGATGACGCGTTCGCTCCAGTTCTTCTATTCCGCCAACCCCTCCGATCACGTGGACCGGGTCTTCCTGGCCGGTGGCGTGGCGGCCATGCCGGCCCTGGCCGAAGAAGCCGCGAGTTCGCTCGGTATGCCCGTCGTCGTTGCGGATCCGTTCGCCGACATGATCCTGCCCGCAGACGCCCCGGCGCCAACGCTCGATCTGGCCCCCGACCTGAGGGAAGACGCGCCCGCGTTCATGCTCGCCTGCGGACTCGCGCTGAGGGAACTTGAATAGTGAACTCGATCAATCTCCTGCCCTGGCGCGAGTGGCGGCGCGAGGCCGCCCGGAGAAGAATTTTCGTCTGCCTCGGCCTATCGGGCGCCGCGGGCATGTCCCTGGTCCTGGCGCTGGGCTGGCAACTCGATCGCGAGTCCGTCCGAATGGACCGGCGCAACGACTACCTGAGGGAAAGGATCGGGGATCTCGACCGACGCATCGCGAACAGCGAAGAACTCACCGACCGGACCGACCAGATCCTTTCGCGCCTGGCGGCGGCTCAAGGGCTGCAGGGCAATCGGCAGACGATGGTTCGCACGTTTGACGCGCTCGCGCGCACCGTGGCCGACGGCGTCCACTACACATCGGTCTCAATGACGGACGACCTGTTCGCCGCGAGCGGTGCGGCCGCCTCCAATGACCGTGTCTCGTCCCTGATGCGCAACCTGGAGGACTCGCCCTGGTTCGCCGAACCGAGCCTCAAGAGCATCAGCGAATCTCGAGACAGCCCCCACTACGGCGGCCGCGCCTCGGAGTTCGAACTGACATTTCGACGCAGCGGGACCGAAAAGGAGGCACATCGCCCGCGACGGCTTCCAGGCGCCGATGCGCGAGACGATGCGTGAAATGAGGGGAACCGGGGCTGAACACGTGCGTGACTGGTTCGACCAACTGCGCCAACTGGACATCAACGACGTCGACCGCTGGCCGCGCCCGCTCAGGGCGGTGGCGCTCGCTGCCACGTTCTGCGCCACGCTCCTCGCGGGCCATGTCGTTTATCTCTCCGGCAAACATGACGCCCTGGACGCGCGCTTGGGGTCAGAGACCGAGTTGAAGCGCGAATACGAGCGCAAGGCGCTACCGGCGGCCGGCGTCGAGGCGCTGCGCGCGCGGCATGAGGACACGGCAGCGGAATTCGAAGCCCTGCTGCGCCAACTGCCAAGGGACACGGAGGTGCCCGGGCTGATCGAGGACATATCGCGCGCGGCGCTCGCGAACGGTTTGACGACAGAGAGCATCGACCTCGAGCCCGAACACGCGACCGGTTTCTACATGGAGTTGCCCATAAGGATCACCGTGCGCGGCAGCTACCACGACATCGGCGCCTTCGTGAGTGATGTCGCCGCGCTGCCCAGGATCGTGACGCTGCACGACTTTGAGATCGCGCCCGATGGATCGTCGAGCCAGCCCGACTCCACCGCGATCTCGCATTGCGGCAATGCCTGTTTCAACGCCGATGCATCGGTCCTGAGAATGTCTATCCTGGCGAAGACCTACCGCTACGCCTCGCGCCCCGCCGCGGGCGATCGCGAGGTCCGAACATGAAGCTCGCCGCGGCGGTGCTTGCGGGTACCCTGGCGACAAGCTGTAGCGACGGCGACTACGCGGACCTCGACGCGTTCGCTGACGAGACCGCGCGGGAGTCTCGCCCCGTCTCCGACACGGATGCATCGCCGCCGGCGGCATCGCGCGAACCCTTCACCTACGCGGCTCACAAATTGCGCAGCCCATTCCAACCCCCGCCCGTGCTGAAGCCGATGTCCGCCGCCGGCCAGCCCATGACCGCACCGGATTTTGAACGTCCGAAGGGACGACTCGAGCGATTCCCCCTGGCGCAACTGCGTCTCGTCGGAAACCTGTCCAGCCACGAAGTGCGCGTGGCTCTCGTTCGGGACCCCGACGGCATGGTCCATCCAGTGGCTGTCGGCGAGCACCTGGGCACCGACTTCGGTCGAATCGTCGCCGTCGGCGATGCCGGAATCGAATTGGTCGAAATCGTTCGCGACGCCGGCGGATGGATGGAGCGGCCACGATTCATCGCTCTCAACGGCGATGAGGGGGACGAATGAACCGTGAGCCTTCAGCCCCGGGAGCGCGAGGGTGTCCCTCGCAGAAGAGAGAAGCGCGAGGGTGTCCCTCGCAGAAGAGAGAAGCGCGAGGGTGTCCCTCGCAAAGAGAGGAATCTTCCCGGACCGCCGACGCGCAACGAAGTGGTGGGCGCTTCGCCGTAGCTGGCGGCGTACTTCGATGGAAGCGTCGACAGCGAAAGGGGACGCTATTGGCCGCCGCCCTGCTAGCCAGCGCGGCCGCAGACGTTTCAGATGCAGCCAACGACGCGAACGCGCCGTCTTCGGTCCCAATCAGCGAAGCGAATGCGCCTGTGCGGGACGACCTTGCCCCGGACGAACACACCGCGACAACAACCCCGTACAGCGGCGACAAGCTTTCGTTCAATTTCCAGGACATCGAAGTGCGGGCGGCGCTCCTGTTGATCGCCGACTATGCCGGTTCGAACCTCGTCGCAAGCGATACCGTTTCCGGCAACATCACGCTGCGGCTCAAGCAGGTGCCATGGGACCAGGCGCTGGACCTGATCCTGCGCACGAAGGGACTCGGCAAGCGCGTCGAGGGCAACGTGCTGCTCGTGGCGCCGGCGGAAGAGTTGGCCGAGCGCGAAAAGCTCGAGCTCACCAACCGCAAGCAGATATCCGAACTGGCGCCGCTGCAGACCGAGTTCATCCAGATTCGCTACGCCAACGCCTCCGACCTGTTCGGTCTGCTCGCGCGGGGCGACTCCGATGCCTCGGTGCTCTCCGACCGAGGCAGCGTCATCGTCGATGATCGCACCAACGCGGTGGTCCTGACGGACACCGAAGCCAACCTGGCCAAGGTGCGCGGCGTCATCGGCCAACTGGACGTTCCGGTTCGGCAGGTGCAGATCGAGTCCCGCATCGTCAACGCCAACGCGAACTTCAGCGAACAACTGGGGGTGCGTTGGGGCGGCGGGGCACTCGAGCGGATGAGAACTACCGATGCGGGCGAGTCTTCCGCCAATCCCGGCGATCCGCAAACCCGGACGGAAACGCAGAACGTCGCGGCGGATGGAAGCGGAGCATCGCTGGGCGATCTCGTCGTCGACCTGGGCGTGTCCGGTCCGGGTTCGAGCCGTTTCGGCATCGGCCTCGCCAACGGCGTCGACTATCTGCTCGACCTCGAAATATCGGCACTCGCGACGGAGGGCCAGGCCGAAATCGTGGCCAGGCCCACCCTGATCACGGCCGACAAGCAGCCGGCAACGATACAGTCCGGCGTGGAGATTCCTTACCAGGAAGCGAGCAGTTCGGGCGCCACTTCGACCGCGTTCAAGGAGGCGGTGCTTTCTCTCGAGGTCACGCCCAGGATCACTCCCGACGAGCGGATCATCATGGACCTGCGGGTCAACCAGGACTCCGTGGGCCAGGTGTTCAACGGCGTACCGAGTATCGATACCACGGCCATCGCCACCCGCGTCCTGGTCGAGAACGGCCAGACGCTTGTGCTCGGCGGCATGTTCCGCACCGACAGGAATTTCTCCGTGACCAGGACGCCCCTGCTGGGAGACATCCCGTACCTGGGCCGGCTGTTCCGGCGCACCATCGAGCGGGACGACAAGCAGGAACTGCTGATCTTCATCACGCCGCGCATCATCGATACGGCAGGGACGAAGATCTAGGCCGAAGCGGCGTCGCGGCTGGGTTGCACTCGGCAGGCGCTGTCTCGGCTGCTGAACGGCAAGGCCGGGATTTCGCCGACGATGGCCTTGGCGCTGGAACGTATCGGCTGGAGCAACGCGAGTTTCCGGATGCGGCTACAGGCAGCCTACGAACTGGCGCAGGAACGACGTCGGCACGTGGCCTGAAGGTTTAGCTACTGGACACGCAGCTTGATCCAACTCAATGATCACTGTCCGAAGAACCCTGCCGGGGAATCCGCAGTAACGCGATGACCTCCGGGGAAGCGCTCGCCCTTGCGATCTCCGAGAGACTGCGACCCTGCCGATCACGCACGTCGATCCGGGCGCCTCGGTCGAGCAGCAGCGTGGCTGTAGCGACCCTGTTGCGCAGCACGGCGAAAGCGAGCGGCGTCTGCCAGTCGTCCGTATCCCGCTGACCGCGCGCGAGTTCATCCCGGATAGTCCTTTCCAGCAGATCGGGGTCTCCATCAAGTAACTGCGCGACCCTGTCCGCGTCATCGCAGAGCACGGCGTCGAAGATGCCTGTCTCAAGGCTCGCGAGATACGTCCGCATGCCGGTCCGGCCCGCGACCGTCGCCCACTGCAACGGCGTTCCCGCGTGGTAGGCGTCGCGCGCGCCCAATCTCGCCCCTGCTTCAAGCAGCAGTTCCGCCATTTCGACGTGGCCATGGAACGCCGCCTGGTGTAGCGGCGTCGTGGGCGTGCTGTCGCCCGGGTTGGGATCGAATCCCGATTCGAGCATGAGGCGAACCGCCTCAAGCCGGTTCGAACCCGCGGCATCGACGAGGAGTTGCGGGTCGGCAGCTTGCGCCCGTCGGACCAGGTTCGGTTCTGCCCGCAGCAGCATCCGTACCGTCTCCGCGTCCTCGCTCATGCACGCGGCGACAAGCCGATCCGCGGCGCCCAGGTTCGACGTCGCGGCCCCGCGGTCAGCGAGGTATTGCGCCAGATCGGGATGTCCCGCGCGCAAGGCCGCGGCAAACAGGGTGCGTCCGTCACCGGCGTCTATCGTCAGGTCGGCTCCGCGGTCGATCAACAACCTCGCGCGTTCGACGTGGCTGTTCCGCACCGCCCACTGCAGTTGGTATCCGAAGACCTGCTCGGGGTTCTCCACCAGTTTGCCGCCCTCCTCGAGCAACCAGTTGTTCCGGTCTTCGCCGCTCAAGCCGTATTCGAGCAGGGTCTCGAGACACTTGCTGCCGGGCGTGAACATCGTGTTGTAGAGCGCCTGGCTATCGTTCGGATGCGCGCCGGCGTCGAGCAGGAGTCTCGCCAATGCTTCGCACTCCTCGTGCTCCGGCTGGTTCACCGGGCCCATCTCGCCCTCGCCGAAGGCGCCCGTAAGCGCCGTGAATCGATACTGCCCGCCCCACATGAAGTGGGCGTTGGGATCGGCGCCGCGCCCGATCAGCAGCCGCGCCACGGCCAGGGCCGATCTGCCCGGCAGATCGAGGCGCGAATAACAGGCGTAGAGCAGCGGTTCCCAATCGAAGTAGCCGCCGCGCCTGTCGACGAGGGACCCGTCCGCTTCGAGGAAGCCCGCCACGGATTGCGCATCGCCGACGCAGGCGGCCGACCAGATATCTCGCGTTCCGAGCGCCGGATCGCCGTCGAGCATTGCCCGCGCGCGTTCGCGGTTGGCGGCCCGATCACTATCGAAGTAGGTGAGGCAGGCGAGTTGCTGAAAGTCCAAGCCGTCGTTCGAGTGCGTGACGAACGCCTCCAGTTGCCGCCACGTCGCGAACCCGTACGTCCTGGCCGTAACGAGTCTTGCGTCCGCGTCGGACAGGCCCCCGCCCGGCACCTCGCCGCCGGCGAAGCGGGGATGGAACGTCCGGACGTCGTCCATCGCCCCGGCATCGCCCGCCTCCCAGCGGGCGCGAAGAGAAGCGGCCAGTCGCCGCATGTCGAAGATATCCGGTTTCGCCGGCAGTCGTTTCGGCATGGCGATCCTTCGCAGACGAACGTGACCGGTTCTCGGCTGAAGATCGAGCGATTATTGCAGAGACCGATGTCGCGTGGCCGCAGGCCGGCCCTGCGCCATCTACGCTAACGCCGTGAAATCCGTCACGACTTCGCCTATGCCGTGTTTCACCCCCGCCCAAG
>CAZFGB010000180.1:0-18908 GCA_964518405.1 uncultured Pseudomonadales bacterium
TCCCCCTCCCAAGGCAGATTCGCATGTTGCGGAAGACACCGAAGACAGTCAGAAATCCCGGCGCATGCACCCGTCCACCGTCGTGGCTTTGATCGGCATGACCCTGGGCCTCGTCGCGATCCTCTTCGTCCTGTTCTTCGGCCCGTCGAGTCCCTTGCGCTAGCGCCATGAAATCCGCCACGGCTTCGCCCGTGCCGTGTTTCACCCCCGCCCAAGCCCACCTACCACCCTTTCGAACTTGCCGCTACCGCGCCAAGTTCGAAAGTCTGCTAGCTAGCCCGTCGCGGCTTCGCCTGAGCCATGTCTTACCCCTGCAGGCCCGCCCATCATCGCCCTGTAGTACGATCTCAAACCGGAAGGATCGGCGTATCCGCCGGTCGCCGGCGTTGCAAGCGGGTCGCGGAGGGAACAAATGGATCTCGCCTACGGCGAGGAGTACGAGGCCTTTCGCGCAGAAGTCCGGGCATTCCTCGGCAATCACGGCAAGCATGCGCCGCCGCAGTTCTCCCGCGGCAAGTCGGATGCGAAGGCGCGCGCCTGGCAGCAACTCCTGATCGAAAACGGCTACGCCGCCCGCACGATCCCCAGGGAATACGGCGGCTACGGTGCCGAACCGGACATCCTGAAGTCCCACATCATCGCCGAAGAGTTCGCGAAGGCGCGGGTGCGGCCCGGCCACATCGGTGACGACCGCCTGGTTCCGACGCTGCTCGAACTCGGCACGGAGGAACAGAAACGCGCATATATCGAGCCGACGGTCCGCGGCGAGATGCTCTGGTGCCAGGGCTACTCGGAACCGAACTCCGGCTCCGATCTCGCATCGCTGTCCACCAGGGCCGAACTCGACGGCGACGAGTTCGTGATCAACGGCCAGAAAATCTGGACCTCCGGCGCGCAGCACGCCGACATGATGTTCTGTCTGGTTCGGACCGAGCCCGAAGCTCCGAAGCATCAGGGCATCAGCTACCTCCTGTTTTCGATGGACACACCGGGCATCGAGGTGCGCCCGCTGGTGACAATGACGGGCGAGGCCACGTTCAACGAGGTGTTCTTCACCGACGCGCGCGTCCCGGCAAGCCAGATCGTCGGACGCCGGGGCGAAGGCTGGTACGTCGCGAACGCCACCTTGAAGCACGAACGCGGCGGGCTCGGCGACCCGAACCAGGCCGAGACGCGGCTGCTCCATCTCGTCGACATGATGCGGAACGAGACCATCGACGGACGGCCGTTGATGGAGTATCCCGCCTATCGGGACCGACTGCTGAAACTCCAGGGACAGATGCTCGCGATGCGCTTCAACGGGATGCGCATCCTGACCCATGCGATCAAGGGCGAGGAGCCGGGGCTGCCGCGCTGGATCGTCAAGCTCAACGGTTGCGAAATGAATCACCAGACGGCCGCGCTGGCGGTCGATCTCATGGGCGAACTGGGCGTTCTTTACCACGGCAGCCCGCACATGCGGAACGGCGGGCTGTGGCAGCAGCGCTACATGCTGGACCTCGGGCTCATCATCGGCGGCGGCACGGCGCAGATTCAGAAGAACCTGATCGGCGAACGCGCGCTCGGCCTGCCGAAGGAACCGAAGGTGGGGGAACAAGAACCGGGCCGGGGGCGGCGATAGATGGAGTTCGGCCTCAGCGAAGAACAGCGCATGCTCCAGGAGAGCGTTTCCGGGTATCTGGCGTCCGCCTGGGCGCTGCCGCGCGTTCGCGAAGCCGCCGACGCCGGCGACACGAAACCTGCGGATGTCTGGAATGGGCTGGCCCAGTTGGGCGTGCAGGGAATCATCACTCCCGAAAACTACGGTGGCGTCGGCCTCGGTATGCTGGAAGCCGCGCTCGCGGCGGAATCGCTGGGCGGCGCCGCAGCGCCCGCGCCGTTCGCCGCATCCTCCGTCATGGCGCCCGTCGCGCTCATGCAAGCGGGCAGCGACGCGCAACGGGAGGCGTGGCTGCCGCGCATCGCGTCCGGCGACGCGGTCATCGGCGTCGGCCTGACCGAGCAGATAGGACGCCGCGACAGCGAAGGCATCGCCGCCGTCGATGGGCGATTGACCGGGCGGGCGATGTTTGTTCTCGACGGGATGGACGCCGACGCGCTGATTGTCGCCGACGACGGCGGCGCGATGTACCTGGTTCACGCAGTCGATACCCGCCGGCGCGCGCTCGACACCATAGATCGGACGCGCTCCGTGGCAGAGGTTTCGTTCGATTCCACTCCCGCCCAGGTACTGCCCGGGTCAGCGGCCGATCGGGAACCGCTGCTCGCCGCCATTGACGCCGGCCGCATCATGCTCGCGGCGGACACCCTCGGCGCCGCGCAGACCATGCTCGACCAGGCCGTCGCCTACGCCAAGGAACGGCGGCAGTTCAACCGCGTCATCGGGTCCTTCCAGGCCGTCAAGCACCTGTGCGCGGAAATGGCCGCCGCGCTCGAACCGTGCCGGTCGCTGGTCTGGTACGCGGCCCACGCGGTAAGCGCAGTACCCGAAGATTCGCGCCTGATGGCGTGCCACGCCAAGGCGCACCTTTCGGAGGTCGGACGCTTCATCGCGCGCACGGCCACCGAAGTGCATGGCGGCATGGGCTTTACCGACCTGCTGGGCCTGCACTACTGGTTCAAGCGCATCGGCTTTAACCGGCAACTGCTCGGCGCACCGGAAATCGTCCGGGAGGAAGCGGCGGTCGCGCAAGGCTGGATTGCTTAAGGCCTAACGCTCCGGCATACCCGCGACGATGGCGCCGCCCCGCCACCTTGCATATTCTTCAACCGCGAATCCCCATCAAGCAATGCAAATGGCAGAAGACGCGATCGACGTATTGATTATCGGCGCGGGAGCTTCCGGCGCGGCCGTCGCCTGGGGCCTCGCGGATACGCGCATGCGCATCGTGTGTCTCGAGCAGGGCGACTGGATGAACCCCTCCGAGTACCCCAGCGCGCACATGGACTGGGAGTCCCGGGCCGCGGAAGCGTTCAGCATCAGCCCCAACCGGCGAGGCCACGCCACCGACTACCCGATCAACGAAACGAACTCGCCCATAGGCGTCGCCAATTTCAACGCCGTCGGCGGCGCCACGATCCTCTACGCCGGGCATTTCCCGCGCTTTCACCCGTCCGACTTTCGCGTGCGAACGCTGGACGGGGTGGCCGACGACTGGCCGATCGATTACGAGACGCTGGCGCCCTACTACGACGAGAACGACCGCATGATGGGCGTCTCCGGGCTGGCGGGCGACCCCGCGTATCCGCCGAAACCCGCGATCATGCCGCCGTTGCCCCTGGGCCGGGCGGGCACGAAACTGGCCGAAGGATTCAACGCGATGGGCTGGCACTGGTGGCCTTCGGACAGCGCGATCGCGAGCGTTCCCTATGACGGACGGGACAAGTGCATCAACCTCGGCGCCTGCACCGCCGGTTGCGCCCAGGGCGCGAAGGCGAGCACCGACATCACCTACTGGCCCCACGCCATTCGCGCCGGGGTCGAACTCAGGACCCGGTGCCGGGCGCGGGAGATCACGGTGCGCGGGGACGGCATGGCCGGCGGCGCGATCTACTACGACGCCGACGGGGTCGAGCGGGAGATCGCAGCGGAAGTCGTCATCGTTGCGTGCAACGGCGTCGGCACGCCGCGGCTGCTGCTCAACTCGAAGTCGAACCTGTTCCCGAACGGCCTCGCCAACAGCAGCGGTCTCGTCGGCAGGAACCTCATGTTCCACCCCTATTCCGCCATACGGGGGACGTTCGAGACGGACCTGGATGGCGCCAAGGGACCCGGCAACTGCATCTGGAGCCAGGAGTTCTACGAAACCGACACGTCCCGCGGTTTCGTTCGCGGCTTCACCTACGAGATCGCCAGAGGCGCGGGTCCGGTCAATACCGCGGTCAACCACATGCTGTCCGGCAAGGTCGCCTGGGGCGCGGACCACCATCGATCCTATCGCAGCATCGTGAATCGCATCACAGCAATGGTGGGCATCTGCGAGGATCTGCCGGAGGAGCACAACACGGTCACGCTCGACCCCGAACTCAAGGACTCCAACGGCATTCCCGCACCCAGGATCGATTACACGCTGAGCGGGAACAGCCGCAGGATGCTCGACTTCTCTGTTGCGCGGGCGACGGAGGTACTGGAAGCGGCGGGGGCCATCGACGTCGAAGCGACGGCCCCGATCCCCTTTGGGGGCTGGCACCTGATGGGCACCGCGCGCATGGGAACCGACCCGCAAAAGTCCGTGGTCAATGAATGGGGGCGCAGCCACGACGTGAAGAACCTGTTCATCGTCGACGGCAGCATCTTCGTGACCAGCGCCGGGGTGAACCCGACGCGCACGATTCAGGCCCTGGCGCTATACATTGCGGACTCGATGAAGCAGCGCCTCGCGAACCTGTTCGACTAGGAGGAACGGACATGCCCGACGTCATCGCCAGCGACAACCCCTTCTCTACATGGGAACGCGAAGTGCTGCGCAAAGTCGCTGGCGCGCTGATCCCCGCGAGCGACGAGTTCGGCATCCCCGGAGCGGATGACGAGGCAATATTCGCCCGCATTCTGGACCTGGCGGCAGCACGGGCGGAATCGATCAAATCGGGGATCGCCGCACTCGACGCGCTGGCGGAGGAGCACCGAAACCGGGGTTTTCTCGACCTGAACGGCCCGCAGCTGGCCGCGTTGCTGCGCGACGAGGCAAGCTCCGGCTTTCTCAGGCGGATGATCCAATGCACCGCGACGTCCTACTACCAGGACGGTCGCGTGCTGGATTCCATCGACCTGAAGTCCACGCCGCCCTTCCCCGGCGGACACGAGATCGAACAGGGCGACTGGACCCTGCTGGATCCGGTGAAGGCGCGCGCGCCGTTCTACAGGAGAGTGCGGAGTGGCGTGGCGAGGTGAATCGGACCCGCGACGTGGTGGAGTCGATCCAGGCGATCTGAACGAAGGAAGCCGGCTTAAGGACGGAAGGACAGCGCACTCCTATCGATGACGATGGCCCTGAATTCGTCCGGGTCTTTGAATCGACCCGCGCAGTTGCCTTCCGCCCCAAGTGCGACGGCCAGGCGGGACAGCCAGAAGGCCACCGCGGCGTAGAGCAGAAATCCCGAAAAGCAGTCGACTTCGAGTTCCGTGAGCGGGCGAATTCGGCGATAGGCGCCGACAAGAGCGGCCGCGCGTTCAGGGTCGAGGCCGCCGCCGGGGACGCCGCACCAGTCATTGGCGGCCACCGCCAGATCGTAGACGAGGTAGCCGCGCGCCGCGTGGTGGAAGTCGACTACGCCGGTCAGCTTCGGCCCATCGAAAAGCACATTGTCGCGAAACAGGTCGCCGTGCACCAACCCGACCGGCAGGGCGGCGACTTCCTTCCCGCTCAGCAGGTCAACCACCCGCTCGACGGCGTCGCCGACGAGGCTTGAATCGGCCCGCGCCATCCGGCCCCGAACCCTTGCCTGCCGATCGCGCAGCCAGCGCGCATCGCGGGGATAGGACGCCACCTCGAATCCGGGGGCGCCGGTCGCACGGTGGAAATCGGCGACGAAGGCGCCAAGCGCTTCGAGTTGCTGCGCGGAAGGATCGTCGACGTGTCTGCCGGGCAGCATCGGCGCCAGCATCGCCGCTTTGCGGTCCAGCGACTCGATGGCTTCCCCCGAGATGTTTCGGACCACGGGCGCGACGGGCAGTCCGGCTTCATGGCAGAGATCGAGCAGCGGAACGTAGCTCGAGCCGGAATGGGAGGGACGCTCCAGGATCGTCAGCACCCATTGGCCTCGCGCACCGTCCTTCAAGGTCGTTATGAAGTAGTTGCTGTTCTCGATGCCGCGGGAAGTCGGTTGGTGATCGAGGAGGCGGCCCACGTCGTAGCGCGCGAGCAGTCCCTTGAGGGTTTCCGCGTTCAACGGGCTGACTGTTCTCATGCAAGGGCACCTCGCGGCGCGGGCGTTGGCCTGCGGTCTCCAGCAAGCCGGACTTCCTCAGGCGGTCTGCGACTCTCACAAGTGTCGCGTTGCCTTGCTGTCGGCAAGGCGGCCGACAGTATACTTTCCCTCCGGGACGTTCCTCGGCTCCTCGGCCGGGTCGGGTGCGCGCTTGCAGCCGCGGCGGCAGTTCGGACAAACTTCGCTGACGCAAACCACCAAGTACCGCCATGGCCGACGCGTTGTCGTCGTTCCGCATCTGCGATTTCACCGGGATACTCGCCGGCGCCGGCGCCACGAAGTGGCTGGCGTCCTTCGGCGCCGAGGTGATCCGCATCGAGGACCCCGTCAACGAAGGCCGCTGGGACATCCTGCGCGGCAGGCAGCCGTGGGCCGACGAGCGACGCGGCATCAACCTCGGTGGCGCCTTCAACAACCACAATGTCGGCAAGCTCGGCATCACGTTGAATCTCCGCACCGAGCAGGCCAGGGAGATCCTCGAGCGCCTCGTCGCGGTATCCGACGTCGTGACCGAAAACTTCTCCAAGGGGGTGTTGGAACGCTGGGGCTTCGGCTACGCGCGTCTGAAGGCGATCAAACCGGACATCGTCTATGTTTCGAACTGCGGCTTCGGCCACACCGGGCCGTACAGTGAGTTCAGGAGCTTCGGACCGCTCGTGCAGGCGGTATCGGGGCTGACGTTCACCTCGGGGCTGCCCGATCGAGAACCCGCCGGCTGGGGCTACTCGTACATGGACCACACCGGCGCCTATTACCACGTCATGGCGGTCCTGCTGGCGCTGATTCACCGCCAGCGAACCGGCGAGGGGCAATGGGTCGACCTTTCCTGTACCGACGCGGCGCTGACCCTCCACGGTCCCGCGCTGCTCGACTGGACTGTGAACGGCCGGCCGACCCGGCGCGAGGGACGCCCGCACGCGAACCGGAACTTCTGGCCTCCCATGGCGCCGCACGGCATATACCCCAGCCGGGGAGACGACGACTGGGTGGCCATCGCCTGCCGCAACCAGGACGACTGGGAACGGTTGCGCGCGGTGGTGGCCGAGGATTGGTGCACCGATCCCGCGTTCGCCGACGAATCGTCCCGCCATGCGTCCCAGGACGCCCTCGACGAAAGCTTGGGCGCCTGGACGGCGGCGCGGACAAAGTTCGATGTCCAGGCCCTGCTGCGCGACGCCGGCGTACCCGTCTCAGCGGTATTGAAACCCGAGGAGAGGATCGACCTCGACCCCAGCACCGGCGAGTTCGGACTCTGGCCAACCGTCACGCATCCTGAAATAGGCGAAATTCGTGTCGATGGACACCCGGCGCACTTCTCGGAAACCGACTGGAACATCACGCGCGGCGGCCCCTGTCTCGGCCAGCACAACGAGCAGGTGCTGACCGAACTGCTCGGTTATACCGCCGAAGACGTCGCGGACTTCCGCGACCATGGCGTGATATGACCGACGCCAACGACAACTCGCCCCGCCCAGGCGCCCTGCACGGCGTTCGGGTCGTGGAACTGGCGCGCGATCCCGTCGCGTTCGCAGGCAAGCTCTTGGGCGATATGGGCGCAGACGTCATCCTCGTCGAACCGCCCGGCGGCGATCCGGCGCGCGGCTATCCGCCGTTCGTCGACGATGAGCCCGGCGAAGATCGCAGCCTCTACTGGTGGCACTACCACACGAGCAAGCGCGGCGTGGTCATCGACCTCGATAAAGAAGCCGGCCGCGACCGCTTTCGCGCCCTGATCGCCACGGCAGAAGTGCTGCTCGAAGCCGAACCGCGCCAACGCCTCGCTACTCTCGGCGTCGACTATGACGACCTGAGAACGATTCGGCCCGATCTCATCCACGTCGCGGTGACCCCCTACGGGCGCGCCGATCCGAAGAGCGATCTCCCCTTCACCGACCTGACGCTCATGGCCGCGGGCGGACCGCCCTGGAGCTGCGGCTACGACGACCATTCGCTGCCGCCCATTCGCGGTCCGCTACAGGGCTTCCACATCGCATCCCACTTCGCTGTCATGTCGGCTCTCACCGCGTTGCTGCATCGCGCCATATCCGGCACCGGCCAGTTCATCGACGTCAGCATGACTGCGGCCGGCAACGTCACTACCGAAGGCGCGTCCTACAACTGGCTCATAGCCAAAAACACCGTGCAAAGGCAGACCGGACGCCATGCGTCGGTTACCCCGTCGGTGGAGACACAGCAACTCTGCGCCGACGGGCGCTACGCGAACACCGGCGTCGGTCCGCGCCAGGCCAGGGGATTCGCCGCGCTCGACAAGTGGCTCAGGCAACTCGGCCTCGACGCCGAGTTGCCGGAAGCCGTTTTCCTGCAACTCGGCGCCGAATACGAAGGCCCCCTCGACATCTCGAAGATCGGCGAAGACGACGAGGTCACCGCCATCTTCGGGGCCAGCCGCGCCGCCCTCAGGCTCATCGCGTCGAAACTCTCGGCGCAGGAGTTCTTCGTCGGCTGCCAGCGTGTCGGGCTCACCGCCGGCGCCGTCAACTCTCCGGAGGAAGCATTCGAGGACGAGCACTTCAAGTCGCACGGCTTCCAGGTGCCCGTGTACCACGACGACCTCGACCGGGACGTCGTCTATCCCGGCGCGCCGATAAGGTTGCCTGAATGCCCGTGGGGCATCTCCCGCCGCGCGCCGAAACTCGGAGAGCACGACGACGAGGTGTTCGCGGAACTTGAACCCCAAGCCGGCTGATCCAACGGGCTACAACCCAAGGGACCCGATCTCGGGCGAGTAGGCCATTGCGCTACCGCCCGTCAGACCGAATTGACGGTCAAAAGCGCTTCAAGACCAGAGAAGTCGTTCGGATTTCTCGTGTATAGGGCCAGTCCGTTGGACGCTGCGGTAGAAGCGATCAGCAAGTCGGTCAGGCGGGAGCGCGTTGATCGCCCGGAAACGCGCATGGCCGCGAACACGCGGCCGTACACTCGGGCCGCCTCCGTGTCGAACGGCAACGGATCCCAGGTCTGGCTCGCCCATTGGAGTCGATCTTGACGCCGCGCCCGTTCATCGTCGTTGCGGGCGGCATGGGTGCCGGCCGCCAGTTCCGCCATAGTGACCGTAGCGATCGCAGATTCGTCCGGCAAGAGATCGACATCGATTCGGTCCATATCGATCACCACGGAGGTGTCCAATAGGCCGCGGGTAGGGGTTGCAACCGCCTCAGCCATCGACGGACTGATCTACTACGGCATCCACATCGTTGCGGAACTGCGCGGCATCGATGGACGGAGCGCGGGACGCAGCCTCCGCAACGACCGCCCTGGATGCGAATCGCCGGGACTGGATGGGACGGAGTTCCGCTATCGGGTCTCCGTTTCGAGTTACGACGATACTGTATCCCGCCCTGACTTCCCGAAGTACGGCCGCAGATTCGTTGCGAAGCTCTCGCTGGTTGATGGTCCTTTTCATGGATCGTCAGCGTAGCACATTTGCTACGTCGTAGCACATTTGCTACGGGTCGGGGAAAGCTCAAGGTCGATCAGTTGAGCTGCACGATCATCTTGCCGATGTTCTCGCCGCTGAACAGCCCGATGAAGGCGGCTGGAGCGTTCCGTATGCCCTCCCGGATCGTTTCGCGCCAGACGATCTGACCGCTTTCCAGCCAGGAGGTCATCTCCTCCTCGAACGGCTCGCGCAGCTCGGGAGAGTTTCCCACGACAAACCCGCGCAACGTCAGGCGCAATCCGATGGCGACCAGCAGGTTGCGTGGCCCCGGCGCCGGCGCCGTATCGTTGTAGCGCGAGATTCCGCCGCATATCGCAATGCGGCCGAGCAGCCTCATGTGCGCCAGCGCCGCTTCCAGGTGATCGCCCCCGACGTTGTCGAAATAGACGTCGAGCCCATCGGGCGCACCTTCGCGAAGGTGCGCGAGCAGGTCCCCGTCGCGGTAGTCGAAGGCATGGTCGAAACCGATCTCGCGGCAGAATGCGACCTTTTCCGGTGAGCCCGCGCTGCCGATGGCGCGGCAGCCCTTGAGACGGGCGATCTGACCCGCGATGCTGCCCACCGCCCCCGCCGCTCCCGAGACAAAGACGGTCTCCCCATCGACGAGTTCCGCCGCGCCAACCAGGCCCTCGTAGGCCGTCCTGCCAGTCATGCCGAGCGGTCCCATATGTACGGTGACCGGCAACGACGTCTCCGGCAGCCTGTCCAGGCCGCTGCCGTCCGACACGAATCCCTCGCGCCAACCCAGGTTGCTCGAGACCAGGTCGCCTTCCTGAAAGCCATCGTTCCGGGAGGCCACGACCCTGCCGATAGCGCTGCCGTACATCGCCTCGTTGAGGCCGTAGGCCTCGTTCATGCGCCCGCGCATGTAGGGGTCGACGCTGATGAAGAGGTTCTGCACCAGAACCTCCCCTTCGCCGGGATCAGCGAGTCGCCGATCCACAAAGACAAAGTCTTCCGGCACGGGCAAGCCGCTCGGGCGGCGCGCCAGGTGAACTTCCGTGGACGTCAGTGCCATGGCCATTTGTTCTCCATCACTGCGAAGTTGGGGGAGGATTCTACCGCCCAAACGGGTTCCGATAGCTCAGCGCGCCGTGTATCCCCCGTCGACCGGCAGCACGGCGCCAGTGATGAAGCTCGCATCGTCGCTGGCGAGGAACGCCACGGCGGCGGCGACTTCCTCCGGCTGTCCGAGACGCCCCAATGGATGCAGAGACCGGAAGTGGTCGCGGATTTCCGAGTCCGCAAACAACGCTTCGGTCATCGCGGTTTCGATATAGCCGGGGGCGACCGCGTTCACGCGCACTGCCCGGTTCGCCCAGCTGGCCGCGAACTGGCGCGTCAACCCGATCACGCCGTGTTTCGCCGCCACGTACCCGCCGGCGGACGCCGACGCAACCTCCGCCTGGACGTTCCCGGGGCCGACCAGGCTCACAAGACCGGCGATGGACGCAGTGTTGATCATCGCCCCGCCGCCGGCCGCCGCGAGCAGGGGCGCGCCGTGGCGAAGACCGTAGTACACCCCCGACAGATTGATCGCGACGGTCGTTTCCCAACCACGCCTGCCCCCGACCCCGGCGTTGTTGAAGATCACGTCCAGCCGGCCGTATTCGCCGACGGTCCGCTGCAACGCCGCCTCGACCTCTTCCTCGACCACCACATCGAGCGTCAGCGAAGAGGCGCGCGCGGACGATGCGTTGATCGCCGCTGCCGTTTCCGCCGCGCCCTCCCCGTCGATATCCGCGCACATTACCGAGGCGCCTTCCATTGCCATGCGCATCGCGCTGGCCCGGCCGATGCCGCTCGCGGCGCCAGTGATAAAGGCTACTTTTTCATCGAGTCTGCCCATGCGTTCGATCTCCGAATCGATGTCGGCCAGCGTATCACCTTGCTTGCGCCTGATCGGACCCGTTTGCCTCGCCGCGCCATTGGCAAAAGTCATCAGGGCCGAGGGGTCGTCCCGGTTACGCCGAGTGCTTCGAGTTCCTCGTATTCCGCGTCCGTGATGCCGAGCTCCGTTCGAAGCACTTCGCGGCTGTGTTCGCCGAATCGCGGCGAATAGCGCGTGGGCGGTCGAGTTCGGGCCGACAGCAGCCAGGGCGCCAGTGGCAGGAAGTGCGTGCCGGACTCCGGATGCGTCACCGGAACCGTGAAGCCGCGTTCGCGGAAATTCGGACTCGGGTCCTCGTACAAGGCATCGAACGGACTGACGGTCGCCGCGCAGACGCCAAGACCGGAAAGCGCTGCGGCCGTCTCTTCCGCGTCCAGCTTCGCGCACCAGCGCGCGATCATGCCGTCGAGTGCCTCTTCGTTCGCCTTGCGGGAGGCGAAGTCGGCGAAACGCAGATCGTCCACTTCCATATGTCCGGCGAGCGCCCGCCACGCCGCTTCGGTTTCCACGCCGATGGCAATCCAGCTATCGCCTGCCGCCCGGTAGACACCGTGCGGCGCGAACTTCGGGTGACGGTTGCCCTGCGGACGCCGTATCCGGCCCGCGGCGTCCAGTTCCATCACCGCGTCCCCCACCTGCGCTGCGACGGCTTCGATCATCGCCGCATCGATGCGCTGTCCCCGGCCGGTTCGCTCGCGGTGGTTGAGCGCCGTCAGAATCGCCGCCGCGAAGTAGTAGCCGGAGATGGGATCGGGAATGAGGCCCCCGGTATTCGATGCCGAATCACCTTCGTACCCGTGGATGGACGACAGCCCGGACATCGGCTCTGTGGTGTGGCCGTTGGCCGGATATTCCGAGAACGGACCCTGTGTGCCGAACCCCGATACCGAAGCGAAAACGATATCGGCGCGAGCTTCGCGCAGCGTCTCCGGCGTCACGCCCCAGCCCGGCATCACGTGGGGGCTGAAGTTATCGGCGAGGACATCGAACTTCGGCACGAGGCGCCAGAAGATCTCCTTGCCGCGGGGGTGCCGCATGTCCAACGTCATGGCGCGCTTGTTCATGTTCACCGAGTTGTACAGACCGTTGGTGTTGAGTCCGCTCTGATCGATATCGGGTCTGCGCACCGCGGGAGGCACCAGCGCGCCCGAACCGCGCCATATGTCGGGCCGCGCCGGCGACTCGACCTGTACGACATCGGCACCCAGAAGCGCCAACAACTCGGTGCCGAACGTGCCCGCCCATGCCTGGGTGAATGCCAGCACGCGCGCCCCCGACAGAGGCGCCGCCGCAAGATCTGACGGGAGATCTTCCGCCGGACCGGGTCGCGGCCGGCGTCGCTCCCGAACGATCTCGTCGCCGTGTTCGTCCAGGCGCGGCGCCTGACGCCTCAATCTCCAGGGCGTCTCGGACAAACGCGCGGGCGCGCCGGGCGCGCGAAGGTCTCGCCCGCCGACCCGGGCGGACACGATGAACTTCCGCTCACGCAACTGCTCGCTCTCCGCCAGTTCCCGCGGATTCTGCACCACGCCCGACGGGCAACGCAGCCGCGCCAGTTCGTGGAACACGTCCCACTTGTCGCGCGTGGCGACCGCTCTTGCGAGCGCGGCGCGAACCGGCTTCGGATTTTTCGTGTTGCGGCCCGCCCGCGGCAGGTAGAACTCGTCTTCCGCCAACTCGTAAAGCCCCAGGAAACGCAAGGCTTCCCGCCAAAGTCCCCAATCCCCGAAACTGAGGTTCATCGGGCCGTTGGCGGTCTGCCACAGGGGCGCGGGTTCCCCGCGATGGCGGGGGCCATTCGGCCCGTACTCCATGCGGCGTCCACCGACGAACAGCCCGAGCATCGCCCACGGCGCATTGGTCAGCGCCAGCGCCTCGACCTCGGACACGTCCACCCGCTCGCCCGCGCCCGTACGCTCTCGCCGCCACAAGGCGGCGGCCGCGCCTACGAATCCCGCCACGCCAGCGATATAGCCCATCTGCCTGACGGGGAGTTGCAACGGCGGCTCGCCGACCAGCCGGTTGATCGTGCACCACCCGGTGCGCGCGCAGGCCGTGAGGTTGTTGCCGCACACGCCGCTCAAGGGTCCGTCCAGCCCGTGGGGCGTAATGGAGAGGTGAATCGCGCCCGCTGCAAGCGCGTCGATAGCCCGGACAACGATGTCGGGCCACGGCCTGATCGCGTTGGTCACAAGCACATCGGCCGTTTCGGCAAGCCGGGCGACGACATCCGCATCGCCCACCACCACCGAACGCTTGTTCCAGTTGGCGTAGCCGTGCATTACCGACCGATCAATCCCCGGCCGATCATCGAGGAACGGCGGTTCGTCGCGCAGCGGATGACCATCGGGCGGCTCCGCCAGGACGACGTCGGCACCGAAGTCTCCGAACATGCGCGCCGCATAGGCGCCGGACAACTTCTCGGACAAATCGAGGACGCGCAGGTGCGCGAAGGCCGGCGCGCCGCCCGCATCCGTCACGCCCTGTTCGCGCGGACCATGTTCCGAAACAGCATCGGCCATGTCTACCTCCCTGGCGCGCGAAAGCATCCTTGGCGATGGACGGACAGTCAACGGCCATGGTCAAGACACGGACACACGCCCACAAGGACCGTAGGCGCGTTCAACCATGGGTGTCCCTAACTCATGGGTACGAGCGATCTCCTCGCCCCACCTCGGCTCAATCAAGAATCCATAAGAATTTCTACTATGATATTCTCTTTATGTATTGTAAAAGTTATACAAGTAACGTGCCCCGAACGCCAAGACGAAGCCGGCGACGCAAACCATCCCCGTACCTGTTCCTGTTGTGGCTGCTGATGCTCGGAGGATTCGCCGCCTGGTTGTATTTCAGGATGGGAATCTGATGCGTCCCGGAGGGTGAGCCGGGCTGGAAGATCGTCCCGGTCCCGATAACGCAACATTCAGCCCCGCATTCCCCGCTCGCCATCCATGGAACAAGCGCTCCTGGTCGCTTACGCTTCGCCGACGCGTTCGTGGAAGTGCCGAGGAGGAGAAGTGCTCGCCAGCAGGTCAGGAATGCCGCGCCCTTCCTTGGTGGCCACGGCAAATGCCTTGGCCCGCGGCATCGCGGCCGCGTCTCGTTTCAAACCGATCTTCGTCCTGCAATGTGCGCTCCTCTCCTGCGTCTGCCCGATGCACGCGGCGACGAGCGGCGGCATCGAAGCGCATGCCGACGGCGAGAACGGCAGCGCCAGACCGTGGACCAGCCTGACGCCGAACGATGCCGACGACCTTTTCCGCTTCGTCATCGTGGCCGACCGCACCGGCGGCGAGCGCCGCGGAGTCTTCCCGTCGGCCATGCCGAAGATCAATCTGCTGGAGCCCGCGTTCGTGGTCAGCGTGGGCGACCTGATAGCGGGTTACACCGAGGACCAGTCGCGGCTCGACCGGGAGTGGGACGAGTTCGAGCAGTTCATCGGTGAGCTCGAAACACCGTTCTTCTACGCCGCCGGCAACCATGACATGAGCAACGCGGTGATGGCGGAGACGTGGCAGCGGCGATTCGGTCCGTCTTACTACCGCTTCGTATACAAGGACGTGTTGTTCCTGGTGCTCAACTCGGAGCTCTTCGGCATGGTGAGCGACCCGTCGTCCCCGGTGCCCGGACCGTGGACGCAGGAGGAGCAACTCGCCTTCATCGAACGCACCCTGGCCGAGCGCCCCCACCCGCGCTGGACGATCATCATCATCCACCAACCGCTTTGGGACTACGGCACGGTACGCGGCGAGTGGCCGCTGGTGGAAGAAATGCTGGGAGAGCGTGACTACACGGTGTTCGCCGGACACTTCCACCGTTACGTCAAGCATGTCCGCAACGACCGCAAGTACATCACCCTGGCCACCACCGGCGGCATCAGCAATCTGCGCGGCACGGTCTATGGAGAGTTCGACCACATCGCATGGATCACCATGACGGACAACGGTCCGCGTATCGCGAATCTGCTGCTCGACGGCATCCACGACGAAAACGTGTCCACGGCAGCCACCCGCTCCGCGATCCGGTCCCTGAGGGATGCGATCGTCTCGCTTCCCGCGTTGGGCGAGGGTGACTACTTCGAAAACGGCCACGTCGAGTTCCAGGTCACCAATCCCGGCGATGCCGAACTTCGCATCACGCCGCTGGCCCAGGGCGGACCGCATCTGCGCGTAGGCGCGGGCCTCGGTGAACTCGTTCTCGCGCCCGGCGAATCGGAGCGCGTCGAGGTCCGGCTCGAAGCGGATACGCCGGTCGCATATGGCGCCCTGCTGCCCGGTCGCATGACCTGGTCGATGGAGACCGTACTCGACGGGCGGCCGCTGGCGGTCCAGTCCGAGTCCGCCCTGCTCCCGGTGGCGCCGCTCGAGTTGCCAACGGGAACGGCGCCCACCGTGGACGGCGACCTGAGCGACTGGGACGCCCTGCCGTTCGTGGTCGACCGCCAGGGCGATGTCGCTTCCCGCCCGACCGCGGCGAAAGACATCTCGTATCGCTTCGGAATTCTCGAAGCGGGCGGCGACGTCTACTTCGCCATAGCGGTCACCGACGACAACATCGACGCCGCCGAGGACGAAAGTCCGCGTTACCAGGACCACGCGGTCGTCATGGTGGATGCGCGGCCCGATCCCGAACGCTCCGAGAACCACCTGCTGTTCCGGGCGATGGGCATGGGGTACCTGCGACGAATCGCCCATGACTACATGACGCTGGTGGAGGGCCGCGAAGACAAGACCATCGCCTTGCTCGAGGGCGCGCGCGCTGCGGTGGAGTGGCGAACGGTGAGAACCGCCGACGGCTACGACGCCGAGGCAAAGGTATCGGGGGCCTTTCTCGACGCCGCCCGCGGCGCGCCCTGGGACACGCTGCGTATCGGCGTCACCGTGGCCGACTTCGATCGGGGCGAAACCACCAGCGTTCCCCTGCATTGGCAGCCCTGGCGCCTGGGCACCGCGCCGGTGGCGGCGTCCGGAACATTCGTCCGGACCGTTGCGTCCGAACCCGGACAGGATTGACGCCCCTATTGGACCATTGACGGTTCAACCCCGTCGTCGAAGGCCGCTCGATGCTTCGGCCCTCGCGCGCCGCCCATCCCTGAGTGAAAACCTCGCGCGGTTGCCCGGCGCACCAAGTTGCGGCACGATGGGACCGATCGAGCAAGGGGATGGACATGGGCGAAAAGTTGACCGGTCCGGGCATCGGGATTGCCACCGTCGGCTGGATTCTCCTGGCGGTGGGCCTGGTGGTCGCCGCCGTACTGGGGTTCGGCGCTTTCCTGGAGGCACCCACATTCACTCAATTCATCCTGGTGGCGATCTATGGCGGCCTTGGCCTGCTGTTGGTCTCCGTATTGCGCCAGCGGCTCATCGAACGCAAGACCGACAAGTACTCGGACGTGGAGATCTGACCATGATCGTCGTCACATCGGAAACCATCACCGGCAAACGTATCGTCGAGACCCTCGGCATTGTGCGGGGCAACACCGTTCGCGCGCGCCACATCGGGCGCGACATCATGGCCGGGCTCAGAAACATCGTCGGAGGCGAGATCCACGAATACGCGAAGCTCATCGCGGAGAGCCGCGAGCAGTCCCTCGACCGCATGATCGCGGAAGCCGCGAGACTGGGCGCCAACGCCGTCGTCGCCACGCGCTTCACCACGTCGATGATGATGGGCGGGGCGGCCGAACTGCTCGCGGTGGGCACGGCCGTCGTCGTCGAAGACGAGGCCTGACCGGAGCGGCGACATGAAATACGACCTGGTCATACGGAACGGTTCCATCGTCGACGGCTCGGGCGCGCCCGCCTATCCCGCGGACCTGGGCGTCGTCGATGGCAGGATCGCCCGCATCGGGCGGATCCCGGAGAAGGGCGCCGACAACATCGACGCCGAGGGTCACGTCGTCGCCCCCGGATTCGTCGACGGCCACACGCACATGGATGCCCAAGTGTTCTGGGATCCCATCGGATCGTGCTCCTGCTACCACGGCGTCACCAGCGTCGTCATGGGCAACTGCGGCTTCACCCTGGCCCCATGCCGGGAATCCGAGGCCGACCTGGTGTTCCGCAACCTGGAA
Source organism: uncultured Pseudomonadales bacterium (assembly GCA_964518405.1). Lineage (GTDB taxonomy): Bacteria > Pseudomonadota > Gammaproteobacteria > Pseudomonadales > Azotimanducaceae > VXNE01. The sequence goes on from CAZFGB010000180.1 coordinate 17,353, forward strand.
CGGGCCGAAGATATCTCCCGCAAGGCCATGCTGGCGGGCATACGCTGGCGCTGGGAAAGCTACCCCGAATACCTCGATGTGCTCGAGACACTGCCCAAGGGGATCAACTACGCCGGTTACATCGGGCACTCCGCGCTGCGCACCTACGTCATGGGAGAACGGGCATTCACCGAGCCGGCGAGCGACGACGACCTTGCCCGCATGTGCGCCATCGTTCAGCAGGCGGTGCGCGCGGGCGCCGTCGGCTTCACCACGTCCCGCACGCCCAACCACGAGACATCGGACCACAAGCCCGTCGCGAGCCGCATCGCCGAATGGACCGAAGTCCGCGCGATCGTCAACGCCATGCGCGAAACCGGGGCCGGCATGTTCGAGATCGCCGGGGAGCCGGATCCCGAAAATACGGGCGACTATCAGCGCCGGCTGAAAGCGCTGTGTCTCGAGTCCGGCGCACCGATCACCTGGGGCCTGTTCAGCTCCCGCGAGTCGCCGGACAAGTGGCGCCGCTCGCTCAACCTGCTCGAGGAAACCGCCGCCGAGGGCGGATGCATGTTCGCGCAGGTGCATTCGCGCGCATTGAACATCCTGTACACGTTCGAATCGTACACGCCCCTGGACCCGTGGTACGTCTGGCGCGACATTCGCGCGCTGCCGCTCGCCGAACAGACGGCGAAACTGCGGGATCCCGCCATCAGGGCGGAGCTGGTGGATGTCGCCGGGCGTCCCAGCGAACGGCATGCGCGGCGCGGCGTCCATTTGCCGCCGCCGAACTGGAACTGGATTTTCATCATGGATTCGATGTCATCGGGAAGGGAACGGCGCATGTCGGAGGTCGCCGCCGAGCGCGGCGTGGCGCCGGCCGAACTCATGATCGACCTCGCGCTGGAAAGCGACTTCAAGGTCTTCTTCCGCAAACCGCTCAACAACGACGTGGACGACCACGTTCTGGAAATGATGCGGCACCCCCATACGGTCGTGACGTTCTCGGACTCGGGCGCCCACGTCTCCCAGATCATGGACAGTTCCCTGCAGACCCACGTCTTCAGCCATTGGGTGCGGGACAAGCAGGCGCTGACCCTGGAGCGGGCGGTGCGCATGGTGACATCGGTACCGGCAAGACGGTGGGGGCTAAAGGACCGGGGCCTGCTGCGTCCGGGTTTCGCCGCCGACGTGACCGTCTTCGACCCCGCCACGATCGCGCCGCGCATGCCCGAGGTGGTGCACGATCTGCCCGGCGGCGCCAGGCGCTTCAAGCAAACCGCGGACGGAATCAGGGCCACCGTCGTCAACGGCGAAGTCCTCTTGCGCGACAACGTCCATACCGGCGCCGTCGCCGGTCAACTACTGCGCGGACCCCTCGCGCGCGATCAATGAGCCCGCGGCGCCGAAGCTTCCTGGCGGGGGCGCATCGACAAAAGCTAGTGTTCCGTCAAGTCTAAACGCACATGGCCGGACGGTCGCCGGCCACCCCGACGGATGAAATAGGTCTGGTGCCCAAGTTGTTGGAGAATAACGGCGAAGGCGGGCGCTGGTCGTTTTCTTAATGGAGGACGCGA
>CAZFGB010000181.1:0-20503 GCA_964518405.1 uncultured Pseudomonadales bacterium
CCGCCGACACGATTCGCGACCGCGTGCTCAAGCACTACGACGAGAACAACCTCGCCCGCCTGACCGAGGTGTCGGGCGCGGCGGGTTCGGGTGCAACGGGCGGGCGGGGTACGGGTGCAAACAAAAGAAGGACCTCGAGGCAATGACATTCGTAGCAAAACCGGTAGTTCACCATCCCAAGCTCCCGCTGAACGAGATCGGTCTCAATCGCCGGGACTACGAGGGCCTGGTATCCACGCTGTGCGCGGGCTGCGGCCACGATGCGGTAAGCGCCGCCGTCATCCAGGCGTGCGCCGAGCTGTCCATCCCGCCGCACAGGTTCGCGAAACTCTCCGGCATCGGCTGTTCGTCGAAGACCCCAAACTACTTCCTCGGCAATTCCCACGGCTTCAACGCCGTCCATGGCCGCATGCCGTCGGTCGCGACGGGCGCCAACCTCGCCAACCGCGAGCTCTACTGCATCGGCATTTCCGGAGATGGCGACTCGGCCTCCATCGGAATTGGACAGTTCGCGCACATCGTTCGCCGTCGCGTCAACATGCTCTATATCGTCGACAACAATGGCACCTACGGCCTAACCAAGGGCCAGTTTTCCGCCACCAACGACAAGGGCTCGACCAGCAAGCGCGGCGCGCCGAACCTGTACGAGCCGATAGATCTCGTGTCGATGGCGCTGCAAATCGGTGCCGGCTTCGTGGCGCGCAGCTTCTCCGGCGACAAGGCCCAGCTCGTGCCCCTGATCAAGGCGGGCCTGCTGCACCGGGGGTTCGCGTTCATCGACGTGGTTTCGCCGTGCGTGGCGTTCAACAATCACAACGGCTCCACCAAGAGCTATGAATACACGCGTGGCCATGGCGCGAGCTTCGTCGCGGCCGACTTCGTCGCGCCGCACGAACAGATCACCGCGGACTACGCCCCGGGCGAGCACGAGATCGTACGGCTGCCGGACGGTTCCGAACTGCGCCTGCGCAAACTCGAAGAGGACTACGATCCGCACGACCGCGCCGACGCGCTGAAATATCTGCAGCAGGCGGCCCGCGATGGCGAGGTCGTGACCGGACTGCTGTACGTCGACAGCGACGGCACCGACTGCCATGAGATCCTCGACACCGTGGACACGCCGCTCAGCGTGCTGGGCGAGGCGGAGCTGTGCCCCGGCGAGGCGGCTCTGGACGGAATCAACGCGGGTTTCAGATAGGCAATCCCGCCGGCCGCCGCAGCGCGGCGGTCAACGCTCCCCTCGGTTCACTCTTCCGTCAGGTCGCGAATCCGCGCTCTCAGCTCGGCGACTTCGCGTTCCGCCTCCTGTGCGGCGCGTTCCGCCTCCTCGTATGTCCGCAGATCGCGCCCCGTCGCGGGGTCGAACAGCCGCAACTCCGATCCCTTGAGGCACAGGTGGATGCCGAGCACCTGGCTCAAGTAGCCGTGTCGGCCATTGGGGAACGTCTCAAGCGGCATCGACTGGTACACGCCTTCCCGCAACGCAAGGCCCTGGAACGGCGGTGAAAGGTATTCCGCCCGCGGATCGTAGAGGAAGTACTCTTCCACGCCCCAGGCGGCATAGCGCTCCCGCTTGGTGCGCATGTCCTCGTAGCGGGTGCTTTTGGACGTGACCTCCAGCACGAAGGACGGCGGCCTTTCCTCCCAGATCTTGAACAGGTCGCGACGGCGGTTCGGCACGCCGAAGACCACGAACACGTCGGGCGCCAGGTGTCGGCGCGGGTTGCCCGGCTCGTCGTAGACGAGCATGTTCGCGCCGACGTAGACATCCGGCGTGTCGGCATAGCGGATCTTCAGGGCGTGGGCCGCATAGGTCACGCGGTCGAAGTGCAGGTCGGTCTCCGCCAAGGGCTTGCCGTCCGATGTGGGGTATTCAACGACCGACGGGTCGGGAACAGCTTCTTGCATTGGCTGCGCCTCGATTGGGTAGCGCTGGCGACGAACGTAGCATAGCCGCGCCAGCGAACTCAATTCGAGCCGGGCGGGTTGATGCCGCATATGCCTTGGACGCGAGCATGGCGCTATTCTGGCGGTCCGGAACGCTCGTGCAATTGGATATCTCCGAAGTTGACGTAAGCGAAAACGGGTTCTGTCGAGGGCCGATGCTCTGGTTCATGGGCGGGGTCCTGTGTGCCGCGGCGAATGCAGTAGACTCTTGGCCCGAATGAAAGACAGGTTGAGCAGCTTCTGCGTCGTCGGACGCATACTCTTGGCGGCGGCGCCATGAGCGGCGGTGTGACCTATGTGACGGATGCGATGCGTGCGGCTCGCGGAGAATGGGGAGAGAAGCGCACCTCTCCGCCCATCACCGAAACCGACATCCGCCGCTGGGCGATAGCCACGTTCTATCCCGAAAAACCCCCACGCATTTATTGGGATCGCAAATACGCGGCGACGACGCGTTGGGGTGGCATCGTCGCGCCGCCGGACTTCAATCCCTTCGCGTGGGCATTCGATCGGGGTCTATCCTCCGCCCCGGGCATGAGAGGACAGCGTCCGGATGGCTCTCCGGTGACCGGGATGAACGGCGGTCAGACCGATACCTACGGGGTGCCGATGCGGGCCGGCGACACGATCACGGAGCGCAGCCGCCTCATCGACTGGTGGGAGCAGGAAGGCCGGCTCGGGCATACGCTGTTCGTGCGCTCGGAGATCGAGTGGCGCAACCAGAACGACGAGCAGGTGCGGACGCGCAAATCCATCGGCGTTCGCTTTTGAGGAGGAGTGTGTGAGCGTCCGTTTCGATGACATCCGGGTGGGCGACCGGCTTCCGGAGTGGTCCCGCCAGACGAGCTTTCCGGAATGGAACCGGTACGCCGCGGTCAACCACGAGTTCGTGCCGTTCCACATGGACGACGAGGCGGGGCGCGCCGCCGGCAATCCGAAGGGCGCTTTCGGCATGGGCAACCTTCGCTACGCCTACATCGTCAACGCGCTGCGCGACTGGATCGGCGACGAGGGGATCTTGCGGGAGGCCGGCTGCCAGCACCGCGTGCTCAACTGCAAGGACGATGTATTGACTGTTGTGGGCGAGGTCACGGAGAAGGTGATCGAAGACGGCGAGCAACGAGTCCGGCTCGAAATCAACGTGGTCAACCAGGACGGCGTCCCGACATGCCCGGGTCACGCCGTGGTGGTATTGCCGTAGATCCCGCTCAAACGATTACTTTGTCGTGACCGAGCTGTTTCGTTCTTCACCACCGAGGGTATACCTACCCTCGGAGAAAGTGTCCAGACTTCCAAATGGTCTCCAAGAACAAGCGACCCGACTACACGGTGTCCTGATCTGTCCGGATCGCGCTGTGGTGGTAGTCGCTTTAGTCAACACGGGCTGGTGAGTTTCCCGTCGCCCGTGGTCTGTCCGTGCTTGTCCTAGTGTGATGTCCCATAAATAAATAGTACAATAGGCGTGACCCCATATGAGGAGCCGTCATGCCGCGCAAAGCCACGCCGATAACGCTCGACCCGGACGAAAGAAGCCGGCTGAACAGTCTCGCCAATTCTCGATCGTTGCCCCGCGGTCTGGTGCGCCGAGCGCAGATCGTGCTGGCCTGCGCCGATGGAGAGGCCGGAAACTCGATCGCCGAACGCATGAATCTCAACAAAAACACCGTGGTCAAGTGGCGCAAGCGGTATCTCGAGCAAGGTTTGCAAGGCCTGCACGACGAGTTGCGCGCGGGACGGCCCCGCAGCCACGGGGACGAACGCGTCGCCGAGATCATCAACACGGCGCTGCGGTCGCAGCCGAAAGGCGCCACCCACTGGACGACGCGGTCGATGGCCGAGCACAGCGGCGTGTCGAAAAGCACCGTGCAGCGCTGGTTCGACCTGTTCGGCGTTCAACCGCACCGGCAACGGACGTTCAAGTTGTCCACCGACCCGTTTTTCATCGAGAAAGTTCGCGACATCGTGGGCCTTTACCTGAACCCGCCGGACAACGCGATGGTGCTGTGCGTGGACGAGAAGACCCAAGTGCAGGCGCTGCAGCGCACGCAACCCATGCCGCCCCTGGGGCTCGGCTATGTGGAAGGGGTCACGCATGATTACGTTCGGCACGGCACGACCACGCTGTTCGCGGCGTTGGACGTGGCCACGGGGAAAGTGCTCAGTCAATGCAAACGGCGCCATCGGCACCAGGAGTTTCTGGCCTTTTTGCGGCATATCGACCAAAACGTTCCCCGGGAGCTGGACGTGCATCTGGTGGTGGACAACTACGCGACGCACAAACACGCCAAGGTGAAAGCCTGGCTGGCCAAGCGGCCCCGATACCGGATTCATTACACGCCCACCTATTCCTCCTGGCTCAATCAGGTCGAACGTTGGTTCGGCATCATCACCCAACGGGCAATCCGCCGGGGGTCGTTCTCTTCGGTGAAGCAACTGACCGGAAAAATCGATCAGTTCGTCAACGACTACAACGCCACAACCCATCCGTTCGTCTGGACCGCGACCGCCAATTCAATCATTGCCAAAGTGGAAAGATTAGGCACACTTATTTCCGGGACAGCACACTAGAGACGAGATAGTCCGGGAAGCAGCGATATGGACGGTAGAGCGATTCTGTCCGTCGAACGCAGTCGTGTCAGGGCGCGAGAGCGGACGTTGCCCTCCGGATTGAGGATCTCGAATTCCTTCTCGCGAAATAGCTGCAGGATGACTTGGTCGAGGTCGGAGAAGCGAGCGGCCGTGCGGTTTGCAAGGGCGTGCCGTACTGCGTCCATGGTAACGGGCTGATCTGACGCGAGAGCGAAAAGCTCTCGAGGGAGCGAATCCAAGAGTTGATTGTGCATCTCCCTCGCATCGAGTTCTCGGAACTGGAACAAGGGTAGAGTGCCTGAGTCCCTCAGAGCGTCCCATCCCAACATCCCGAAGTCGCCGCGCCCATAGTGTTCAAAGGTGTTCTGGACATCCCAATGACGTTGAATCATGACGTCTCGGGCCGTCGGATGCCTTGAAAGGTGCAGGAACCACAATGCCCGCCTCGAATAACGAGGGCGAATGAAGAAAGGAGTGTCGTAGGCAGCTCCGGTAGTGATCCGTGTGTGATCGCGAAGAGCCCGTTGTACGAGTGCTCTACCCGTGTCTCCATCTCGGTCTTCGATGTATCTACTGATCTGCGAAGTCGTCAGTTGCAGGGGAGCAACGGCCTTGGCGATCTGTGGCGTCTCGGCTAGATGGTTGATGAGAGCATCAGCTGCGAATGTGAGAATGACCTCGGAGGCCGGAAGCTCAGAAAAGATGCGAGATACAAGGGCCAGTTCGACTTGGGAAAACCCTGTTTGATCCAATAGGAAAATGGCTCGTCCAGCCCGAGGCTGTCTCTGGTGGATCGACTGGAGAATCCGCTCGACCTCATCCTCGAACAGTCCAGTTCGGACTACGATGCTATCTCCGTCCACGTGATGCTCGCGCTCACGAAGTGCCATGCGCAGGTGGTCAGTGTGGGCGCGCTCCTTATCAACGAAGTAGAACTTGCAATCGATATTCAGAGGTTTGACCCGCCCTTCGTTGAGTCGTTCTCTTGCGGCAGCGGTCTCCTCCAGCATGATGATCGGAGTGCCGGACAGAGTCGCATTGCCGTCTGTGAACACGCCTCCCCCTGCGAAACCGTCTACAAGGTCAAGCTTGAATTCCTCCCTCTGAGGATTGAGGTTGAGGCGATCGAAATAGGCCCGAAGATAGCTTCGCAGGACGGTCAGCTTGGCCTTGCTGTGAGGCTCGATTTGAGGTGGAGGTTCGTCAGGATGCCACTTGAATGACACGAAGGTCGTCCTCCATGAATTGCCCCGGCATTGCGTTGTGCTCCACGCCTTCCAGTTCTCGTCCTCCTGCCTTCGGTGTTCGCCCTCCCCATTGCTTGAAGAAGAAGGGAACGTTGGCAGAAGCACATTGGTCGCGAACGCTACGAACCCACTCAAGGCGCAACGGACGGGCATTAGGCCCGCTTTCGCCGCCAACAATCACCCACGAGACTCCGTCAAGGATGAGATCTCCGACAGGGCCCAGGAGGGGCTCTATCGAAAGAAATCGAACGGCTGCGGGAACTGCTTGGAGATGTTGAATCCGAGCTATCCCATTCGCGTCTTCGACAGATACACCGCACCAAATGTGTTCGGGCACCTGGTGATTGGCATAACGGGAGCGGAGATAGTTTCGCATTAGAGAACTACGCTTGGTGAGAACTTGGTAGATATGCTGGTTGGCCTGCTCCATCTCGTCGAACACCGCGTCAATGAACTCACGCGGAATTCGGCGATGGAACAGATCGCTCATAGAATTCACAAAAATCATGCGTTGTTTTCGCCACCGAGATGGCTGGTCAAGTCGCGACGGCCAAAGGCGCAGGTCGAAGCCCTGCTCGTAGGGATGGCCTCTGGTGCCACGCCATCGCTCGGCGAAACGAGCGGCGTAGCAATTGTCGCATCCACGGGTGATCTTGGTGCAGCCAGTGACCGGGTTCCAGGTTGCATCGGTCCATTCGATGGCGGATTTGTCAGCCATACCAGTATCCTCCGTAGCCCGCGTTGATCGTCAGTTGCCGCTTCTCAAATACACTGTATATATTAACAGTAAAGTTCGATTTGTGGTGTCCCGCAGTCGTTTAGGGTAATCAGGGGCAGACGGCAAAGACAACCGAATTGGTGTTGAGGAGGGAGATCGCGCAGTATTTCCTTCCTCCCAACGGGCGTCAGTCAAGCACCGCGAACTTCGCCGCGAACACCAATGCGACGGCGATCAGGGCGGGCGAGCAGTCGCGGAACCGCCCGGCCAGCAGCTTGACGACGACGTAGGTGAGAAACCCGATGCCGATGCCGTCGGCGATGGAGAACGTCAACGGAACGGCGATCGCCGCAATCACGGCGGGGGCGGACTCGGTAATATCGGGCCAGTCGATATCCGCCAGCGCCCTCGCCATCAGGCAGGCGACGTATAGGATGGCGGGCGCGGTCGCGTAGGCCGGGATCGACTGGGCCAGGGGCGCGAAGAAGAGGCAGAGCAGGAACAGCACCGCCACGACCACCGCCGTCAGGCCGGTACGGCCGCCGGCGCTCGTGCCGGCGCCGCTCTCGATGTAGCTCGTCACCGACGATGTTCCGAGCATGGTGCCGGCGACGGTACCGGTCGAGTCGGCGATCACGGCCCGCTTGATCCCCGGCAGGCGCCCGTCGGCGTCTAGCAGGTTCGCCTGCCTGGCAACGCCGATCAGTGTGCCCGTGGTGTCGAACAGGTCGACGATCAGGAACGTGAGGATGATGCTGATCATTCCAACCTGCAGCGCCCCGGCAATGTCGAGCGCGAGCAGGGTGGGGGTGGGATCGGGCGGCATCGCGAGCAGGCCGCGCCACTCGGAGACGCCCATGGCGATCCCGGCCGCGGCGACGCCGAGCACGCCGATGATGGTTGCTCCGGCGATACGGCGCGCCGCCAGCGCGACGATCAGGCAGAACCCGAGCAGCGCAAGAATGGGAGCGGGGTCCAGCAGATCGCCGGAGGTCACCAGCGTGGCGGGACTCGCGGTGACGATGCCCGCGTTTTTCAGCGCGATGATGCCGAGGAAAAATCCGATGCCCGCCGAGATGCCCATCTTCAGCCCGAACGGGATGGCGTCGATGATCCAGCGCCGCACCGGCAATACGCTCAGCACGACGAACAGGGTGCCGGAGACGAATACGGCGCCGAGGGCGACTTCCCAGGGATATCCCAACTCGAGCACGACAACGAAGCTGAAGAACGCGTTGAGGCCCATTCCCGGCGCCAGCGCCACCGGGTAGTTGGCGTGCAGCCCCATGATGAGGGTGCTGATCGCCGCGGCCGCGCAGGTTGCGACGAAAACCGCGTCGAACGGCATGCCCGCGTCGCCGAGGACTTGCGGGTTGACGAAGGCGATATACGCCATCGTGAGAAAGGTGGCGAGCCCCGCCCGCAGTTCGGTGCGAACGTCGGAACCGCGTTCCGACAGCCTGAAGTGTTGGTCCAGTGTCATCCGATTTTATCCCGGTCGCCCCTGACCCTCGGCCGGCGGCGGATGCCGAGTCCAGGGACGCGCGCGCTCGAAGGCGGCGCTGGCACGTAACACCAGGCTGCCGGCCGCGCGCTTGGCCGCGATCTGCAGCCCTACCGGGAGCCCGGCGTCCGTGAAGCCGCAGGGCACGCTGGCCGCCGGCAGGCCGCTCATGTTGAAGGGGTAGCAGAACTCGGACCAGGACAGCCAATCCCACGGATGGTCGGGCCAATGCTCCGGTTGCAGGCGTTCGACCGGGAACGCGGCCACCGACACCGATGGCGTCAACAGGAGGTCCCAGTCGGCCATGAACCGGTGTATGCGTTCGATGTAGTCGAGCTTGCGGGCGCGCATGGTGAGATAGGTCTCGGCGCCGTGTCCGCCGCCGGCGCGGATGCAGGCGACGAGCCCCGGATCCATTCGGTCTTCCCATGCGTCGAGATGTTCCGCCAGCGGCGACTCGTGGACTGCCCAGAAGAATCGGGCGAGTTCGGGCCCGTCCTTGCCCCAGGGCGGCGTTGCGGTCTCGACGCGGCAGCCGAAGGATTCGAAATCGCGCGCGGCCCTCTCGACGAGATCGGCCACGTCGCCGTCGACGCGCGCATGGCCGAGGTCGGCGCTGAAGGCGACCTTCAACTCGCCGACATCCTCCGCCAGGCCAGCGGAGAACGCGCCGTCCGAATCGGTGAGGCTGGTGTGGTCGAATGGATGAGCGCCGGCGGTTGCATCGAGGAACAGCGCGGCGTCGGCGACAGTTCGGGAGATCGGCCCGACATGGGAGACCAGGTCGTTGTTGCGCACGGGCACGTGGGGCACGCGTCCCCAGGTGGGCTTGAAGCCGAACACGCCGCAGAAATGCGACGGCATGCGGATCGACCCGGCGCCGTCGGAACCCTGGTGCAACGGGCCGAAAGCCATAGACGCGGCCGCGGCCGCTCCGGCCGATGACCCGCCGGCGTTGAAGCCGCGTTTCCAGGGGTTGTGGGTGGTGCCGGTGCGGGGACTGCGGCTCATCCCGGACCAGCCGAATTCCGAAGTGGTGGTCTTGCCGACGATCGCGGCACCCGCTGCCTTGAAGCGTTCCACAACCGGCGAGTCTCCGTGCGCCATGTGGCCCGCCTGGGAGAATGATCCCCGTTCCGTGGGGAATCCCTTGAGATCGAACAGGTCCTTGATGGTCACCGGGACGCCGTGCAGGACGCCGGTTGTCTCCCCGCGCGCCAGCGCCTTCTCCGCGTCTGCCGCCATTTCGAGGGCGAGATCCGGGGTCAGTTTGGCGAAGGCGTTGACGCCCGCCTCAAGACGGTCAATGCGGTCGATTACCGCCCGGGCAATCTCTGTCGGTGAGACCTGCTTCTCACGAACCCATGCCGCGAGCTCTGTCGCGGCGGCGAAGCAGAGGTCGTCTTCGCTCACGCGACGTACTGTTCGGCCGTGGCGGCCGCCGCGTAGTTCTCCTTCAGGGTGGCAAAGCTCTGCATGTCCGCGTTGACGACGTCGAGGCCGTTCTCCAGCACGTAGGCGTAGCTGCGCTGGAAGTCCGACAGCTTCGCGCGCAGCAGTTTTTCGTTGTAGTGGGAGTCAAACGCCTTGAGATTGCCTTGCCCGAGCCATCCGCGGCCAGCGAGCAGGCGTCCGGCCTTCATGCCGATCAACCCGACGCCGGCGGCGCGCGCCTTGTCCAGCTGCGGTCGAATCGCCTTCATGTCCGGAGTGTTGTCGAGGATGCTGCGACTCTTCCAGTCGTACCAGCCGGCCGGGGTCACGGCGATCATGGCGAGACTGAACCAGCCGCTCTCGGTCGCGGCTTCGAGCACCCGGGCCGCGTTCTCGTGCGTGCTGACGCCGTAGTGGGACACCTTTCCGGCCTGCCTGGCGGCCAGGAAGGCCTCGTACATCTCCTCGGAGCGGACCATGCGCGGGTTGTTCGCGCCCATCTGGTAGTAGGCATCCACGTGGTCGGTGGCGAGTTCCGACAGGCTTTCGTCCATCAACGCTGTCCATGTCTTTGCTGCCTCGCGAGCATCGGCCACGGAAATCTCGTCCTCGGGATCCGCATCGATGCCTGTCATGGCCTTTGAAATCAGGAAAATATCGTCGCGATGGCGGCGGACGAAATCCCGCATGTTGCGCTCGGCGGCCTTGTAATATCGGCTCGTGCCGACGTCGAAGACGTTGACCCCCGCCTCGAAGGCGCGTTCGAGCAAGGCGTCCTGGGGCTGCCGGGAAAGCGCGGCCCCGCAACCGAACACCAGCCGGTTCGCGTTGTAGCCGGTTCGGCCCAGGGTCCGGTAGGCCATCTTCGGCCAGGGCGCGGCGCCTGCTCCCGAGTCTTTCGCCGTCTCCAGGGCTGCTTGAACATCGCGCGTTTGCCACAAAGCCTGGCCGCCGGCGGCGAGCATCGCGAACAGTTGCACGAACGTGCGGCGGCTGGGCAGGCTGGTCTTCATGGCTTCTTCGTCCGGACGGGTTCCAGCACCACTTTGCCAACTTCGGGCCGCGAGTCAAATCTTGTTCCTGCTTTCGGTTGACCTTGGCGTCCGCGTGATTCAAATTGTGCATTGAAGTTCCGGACGGTGGCGCAAACGATGAGCGAAACGCAACCCAGGCGATCGGACGTCATCGTGGTCGGCAACACTTCCGACGATCCCTTCGCCATCGACGTGGCCTATGCCTTCGGGCAGACCGACGACGTCGCCGACCTCATCAGCATGAAGCAGTTCGCCAATTCGGAGTTCTGTCCGCGCTTCATCTCCGACGAGAACGACTTCACCAATATCGGCAGCAAGCTTGCCGGGAAGACCGTCGTCATCGTCAGCACGTCGAACCGTGTCGTGAGCCGCCAGAACCTCGCGATGCGCAACATGCTGATCGCGCGCGCGGCCAAGGAGAACGGCGCGGCGGAGGTCATCCTGGTGGAGCCGGACCTGTACTACAGCGCGCAGGATCGGGGACCCAGGCCTGATCTTGGCAGTACCCCCTTCGAACGTGATTCGAAGGACTTGAAGAAGTTTGACGGGCAACCGTTCTCCGTGATGCTCTACGCGCAGATGCTGAAGCTCGCCGGCGTCGACCGCGTCGTGACCGTGCACAACCACTCCCATGCGGTGCGATCGGTATTTGCCCAGATCTTCGACGGTGGCTATCACCACCTGTTGCCCCACGAGATCTACGTCGACTACCTGCTGAACTCGGATATCGTGCGGTACGGGCCGAACGGCGAGGGTCTCGCCCTGTGCGCGCCGGACCAGGGCGCACGGGAGTTCGTGCTGGAAATGGCATCGTCATTGGGGTTGCCGAAGGTCAAGTGCATCCTGCTCGAGAAGGAACGTTCCGGCGAACGCGACGTGGAAATCTCGCTCTACGAAGGGAGCGGGTCGAGTTTCGACGACTTCGAAGGCCACGACATCGTGCTGTTCGATGACATGGTGCGCACCGGGTCCACGCTGGTGGAGACGTGCCGGTTCCTGAAGCGGGTCAAACCCGGCCGCCTCGTGTTTGCCGTCACCCACTTCTATGCGAGCGACGAGGGGCGCCAGAAGATGGCGGACAGCGCGATCGACGAGATCCTGGCGCTGAACACGCTGCCCGCGGTGCTCAATCGCGACGAACAGGGCAGGCTGCGCAGGAAGATGGTGGTGCTCAAGATCGAGAAGTGGCTCGCGCGCAAACTCTGCGAGATCACCGGTGTCGAAGACGAACCGAGCGAGAACTTCTACCAGATCGACATGTCCTCGAAGAACCCCCGGTTCAGGCGCAAAATCTGGTCCAACGACCAGTTGCCGAGTTTGCGTACGGGCTAGTTGGCAGGGATTAACCTCGCTTGAATTCGCGGATGACCTTACCCGCCCGACGCCCGGTGAATTCGCCGTTCTCGATCATCGGCTGACCCGCTACCAACGTAGCCACATACCCCTTGCTCTCAACAATGAAGCGGCCCCCGCCGTGCGGAAAGTCGTTCACGTAGTAGGGATAGCCCGTTTCGAGATTGTCGTAATCGATCACATTGAGATCGGCGATCCAGCCTTCCCTGATTGTGCCGCGCTCCTTCAATCCGATCACATCTGCAGAGGCTTGAGTGATGCGATGCACCGCTTCTTCGAGGCTGTATACACCCTGACGCCGAGTGAGTTCAGCCAGCAGGAAGGTAGGTGAATCCGCATCCGTAAAGAAGCCCACGTGGGCACCGGAGTCTCCAAGCATTGGTATACAGTGCTCCATCTGCATGTAGGCCCACTGGTTTTCCAGGGCACCCCCGAACCCCCAGTAGTTCCACAATTCACGCCCTTCACTTTCGATCAACCTTTCGATGTAGACCTCCACGGGATCCATGCCCGTCGCGTCGGCGATCTGCTGCAGACTGTTTGCGCGCTGCAAGTCGTAGTCTGGGAATTCGCCCGTACCCATGGGGTGCAGCTTGGCCGGATCGACGGTGAAACCGCTTTCTTTGGAACTTGCTATCAGAGCTGCCCCGGTGGCCGGATCACGCAACGCCGCCAGGCGTTCTGTCCTTCAGACTGATGAGGCGTGAACGGGCGCCGGACGCGCCCTGGATGCGCTTGAAGTCCTCCAAAAACCGGGCATGTCGTCGGGCGACAACGTACGGCAGCGCTCGAGATACTCGGCCGTGAATCGCTGCACGGGACGGGGCTCGGGTTTCACCTGAGTTGCTCCAGCGCGCGAATGTCCTCGATGTCCTGCGGCCGGCCGCTCTCGCGCTTCATGTCGATCGGGTCGGCGACCGACAGCACGTCCACCGGGCCGGATGCGAGTTCCACCCGGTGGGTCCGCCGATTGCGGGCTTTTCCCTCCTCGCAACCATCGGACGCCCAACCCGAGCGGCTCTCCTCCACCCAATTCACCATCGCGATACTCTCAGATCGCCAGGTTTCGGGCGGTTATTCTTCCTATCCGCCTGCTCCTCGGGCTGCTTTGTCCGCCTTTCACGATCTCCGCAGCCTCGTCAGCGGACATGGACCCGTCGTCGCCCACGTCCGCGCATTCGCCGGTATCGGCATGGCGGATCGTGCGTTCGGAAACGCCCTTGGCCATCTGCACTTCGGTAGCGGTTAACCCGCTCCGGGCGCCCGAAGACGATTGCGGGTGCAGCTGAACCGGAAGCTCGGTGTCACCCTCGACGCACAGGTTTTTGCCCATGGTTCGATCATTCAGTCCTCGAGCAGCGATACCGTACCGGCATCGCCGTCGACCGTGATCATCTGACAATGGCTGATCTTCTGCGTGGCAATGCCGAGACCCAGGACCGCCGGGATGTTGTATTCCCGCGCGACGATGGACCCATGGGTCAGAATGCCGCCGATGTCAGTCACCAGACCTTTTGCTTGGGAGAACAGCTGTGTCCACGCGGGCGTGGTCATGGGGCAGACGAGAATCGTTCCCGGTTCCATCCGGCCGAAATCCGCCGGCGACATGATGACGCTGGCGCGGGCAGTGACCTGCCCCGGGCTGCAGGCGTTGCCGTTCAGGACATTGCTGTCCGCATTGTTGGCCACCTTGCCCCAGCCCGGGCCCTCGCCTTCCTCCGGCGGCACGGTGTCGGGGGGCACTAGGCGCATCCGTGCGGCGCGCAGCTCGCGCTGCTCGGCGACGCTCTCGTGCAGCGCCGGCATCGCTTTGCCTTCCTGATGTGCGGCAATCGCGTCTTCCAGTTGCGCACGCCTGAGATAGAACAGATCGTCCGGCGTCCGCAGCGAGCCGACCTCAACCAGGCGACGGCCGAGTTCCAGCGCGAAACGTCTCAAGGTTGGCCACCCCAGCCCCAGGTAGAAGAGTGCGTCGTCGCGATCGGGATAGATGCGCTTCATGATCCACAGAAACTCACATAGCTCCTTCCAGTCGGCGTCGCTGAAGGTTTCCTTCGCTTCCCTGAGCGCGGTCTGGCGCCTTCTCGCCAGTTCCATCTGCGTCGCAGCGGGGTCGTGATCGGGATCCAGCACCACCGCCTTCAGATTGAGTATCAAAGGGGTTGGATCTTCCACCAGAGTGGGCTCGACGAAATCCAGCGTGTTGAGCTGGTGGCCGTAGCGTTCCAGGTGCTGATCGATCGCCTGCACGATGAGCGCCGCGGTTTCCTCCTCCCGCAACACTGACAGCAGCCGCCGGGGCGGTGTGGTTGCAACCAGGGCCACCAGCGCGTCGTCGGCCTTGATCATCTCGGCGATGTCGCCGATCTCGTTCTGGGCTTCCATCGAGGCGGAACGCAGGCCGTTCAGGAACTGGCCACTGGAAAAGCCTTTCCCCGGCGCGGCCTCGTCCAGGAACGCTTGAAACGTACCTTCAGCGCCGCGCAGCGCGTTCATCAGCATCACCGTGCCTCCGAGGCTCCGGGAAAACCAGGTTTCGCCATCCGCCCGTGCGAGAGCGACCATTCCTTCCAGCAGGGATTCATCGGACGCCGTCTCCGAATCGACCTGGCGCCACTTGTCTAAGACTGCCCGATATGCAGGTATGACTTCGTCGCGCCAAAGCTTCAACCTGTAGGCGTACATTCTGGCGAATGCGTCCGTGCCAAGGTCGACCACACCTCTCAGAGCCGGGTCAGCAAGTGCACTTTTCATGACCCCGCGGGGTCGCGATCCCGGCTGTACCTTGACGGGGCCCGGCAGCGGTTTTACACCCGGCGGTTTGCCCGAGATCCAATAGGCAAAACCGTTAACGACGGCATGCACATTGTGCAACGAGATGGCGTCGGACACGTAAATGTCTTCAAACAGCGGCGAGACCGGCCCCGGGATATGTTCGACCAGGTTTTTTCGCAGCATCGGTCCCGAATCGGCGTAATCCGGCAGCTCGGGTTTACCCCACTCCACGTCTTTCAGTGGCTGCGGTGGCAGGTTGGTGATGGGGCGGGACTGCAGCAAGAAAAGAGATCCGGAGCCCTCCGCGGAGGAGCTCGAGGGGGTACCCCCCGATGAGAAAGCGATCGCCCACTCTATGTCCTGGGGGACACCCTGGAAATGTTCTTCGACCTCGATTGCCAACGCCGCGAGGGACTTCAGAACGGCTTCCGACAGCGAGGGCTGTTCCCGCTCGACAGCCGTCAGCTCCCGGGTATCGGTGCCCTGGCCCTCGGCGGAGACGATCATATGCTCCTTGGTGCCGATCATCGTTTCTTTCACCGCCAGCGTGTCCTTCTCGACGATGAAAGTGTCGGGAGTCACCTCGCCGCCGACTATGGCCTCACCGAGGCCAAAGCTGGCATTGACGATCATCTCAGAGCGATCACCGGTGGCTGGGTTGGCGGTAAACAGGATGCCTGAGGCCTCCGACGGCACCATGGACTGGATGACAACGGCCATGGCGACCGAATCCTGAGCAATATCATTTTCGTGGCGGTAGCCTATCGCCCGCGCCGTCCACAGCGAGGCCCAGCAATTCACTACGGCCGCAGCGATCGCATCGATACCGCACACGTTCAGATAGGTATCCTGCTGGCCGGCAAAGGACATATCCGGCAGATCTTCCGCGTTGGCCGACGAGCGCACCGCTACCGGCGGCTCCCTCAGCTCGCCGTAGGCATGGGCGATCTGTGCCTTGAGCGAATCCGCGAGTTCCGCGCCGGCGAACAGGGCCCGTATACGTTCCGAAGCGGGCTCGAATGCCACGGCCCTGCCAACGAGTTCTGGCCTCGCCAGTTCGATGATCTTCTGCTGCAGATCGCCTGCGGCAACGAACTCGCGATAGGCGGAAGTGGCGATGGTGAAACCAGGCGGGATATCGAAACCGGCGCGGCTCATACTGGCCAGCGACAGGCCTTTGCCGCCGACCGTCTCCAGGTCGGCGGTATTCGCGGTGAATGGTAGAACGTGGCTACTGCTCAACGTTGACTCCTTGATGCACTGTTACCCGACTTCGTCCTCTCTCGGTCTTGGGGTCGTAGTTGAACCACCGCGGCAAGCGCCACTCGAGGCACTGAACGGCTGCCCGCAACGGGGGCACTTTCAGGAAAACGCGGGCAGGACCGCCTCCGCGAGCAGGCGCTCATTGTCTGCGATGTGGTCCGAGCGGCACGCCGAGTTCAGCATGATGGTGCGCGCGCCCGCGTCGATGTACTCCCGCAACCGGGCGATGCAATCGTCGGGGTTTCCCGCCAGCGCGTACCGGCCGACCAGCCTGGTGAAGTCCTGGTTGTACTGTAGCGACAGGCGCTGCGTAGCCATCTCGACGGCGGTATCGCGGTCTTCATGGACGGCGAAGAAAATGTGCAGGCCGGGGATGACGTCGTCCTCTCGGCCAGCCTCATCGGCAAATCCTGCGATGGTCTCGATGCTGTCGGCAAGGCGTTCGGGCGTGTACATGTAGGGCAGCCAGCCATTGCCGTGCAGGGCGCAGCGGCGCATGGCGGCTTCGCTGCGCCCGGAGATCCAGATCGGCGGATGCGGCCGCTGCGTGGGCTTGGGCGCGAGCGTCACGCCGGAAAGCCTCGTGAAGCGTCCCTCGACACTGACGGCGTCCTCGGTCCACAGGCGTTTCATGATCGCGAGCGACTCGTTGGTGCGGGCGCCGCGCTCGCGCACCGGCACGCCGCATGCCTCGAATTCCAGGGCGAACTCACCGCCCACGCCGACGCCGAGATGGAAACGGCCGTGGGAGACGATGTCCAGCGTGGCGACCATCTTCGCCAGCAGTGGGGGCGGGTACAGCGGTACGAGGGTGATCGCGCTCATGAGCTTGATGGAGGAAGTGGCCCCGGCGGCTGCGGCGAGGGCGATGAGTCCGTTGTTGGCCGGGCCGTAGAAGAAGACGTGCTCTCCGGTGGACACGAACTGGTAGCCAAGCCGTTCCGCCTCCCGGGCGTTCGCCGCGAGGTTGTCGAGCCGCCGCAATCCGATACCGAAATCCACCTGGTCCATGTGACCTTCTAGCGCTGACGGCTCTGTTCGTCGGTCGACCTAACTCCCGTTCAATAACTCCTCGTACTTCGAGAACCGCGTGTCCTGGCGCGTGGCGACTTCGATCACGCAGACTTCGCCTTCCTTGTTCGCGATCTGCGCTTCCTTGATCGCCGGCCCGATTCCTGCAACTTCGTTGACGTTGATCGCCTTTGCGCCGAGTGCGCGGGCGACGCCGGCGTAGTCTCCGCCCTGGTTGCCCGCGCCGTAGCGCTCCATGGCGACCGGCATGCTCTTGTCGTATCCGCCCATCGTGCGGTTGTTGATGACGATGCTCGTGATCGGAATCTCCGCCCGCACGGCGGTCTCGATGTCGGTGCCGGTGTGGCCGAACGCCAGGTCGCCCATGAAGTTCATGCAGAACTTGTCCGGGTTGGCCATTTTCGAACCCATCGCAAGCGGAATGCCGTATCCGAGATGCGTGGTCTTGCCCCAGCCGATGTAGCCGTGTGGCACCGTGGCCTTGTAGAACGGCATGATCTGATCGCGGGGATTGCCGGCGTCGTGGGTCACCACGCTCGCGGCGTGATCGACGGCCTTGTTGATCTCGTTGACGACCCGGTAGGGGTTGATCGGCGTTTCATCGGAGTTGAGCAAAGGCGCCCATTCCGCCAGCCACTCCGCCTTCGTGGCGGCGATATCCGCGGCAAGCGCGGTATTGGTTTCGCGACCGTTGTCGCCCACGGCGGCCTTCACTTCGTCGATCATGAGTTCGAGCGTGAGCCTGGCGTCGCCCACGAGCCCTATGTCGACGCCGTAGTCCTTGTTGATGTCCTCGACGTTGACGTTCGAGTGGATCATGAACTTGCCTGGCGGAATGTCGATGCCAAAGTTCGTCCGCGTCAGGCCCGAGCCGATGCACAGGATCGTGTCCGAGGCGCCCAACCACTTGAATACGCCCTTTGGCGCTGTCCTGTTCGCAGAGCCGAGCGCCAGCGGATGGTCGTCGGGGAACGCGCTCTTGCCCTGCATGGTCGTGATGACCGGGATCTGCATGAGCTCCGCCAGCGTCCGCAGTTCTTCCGAGGCTTCGGCATAGAGCACACCCTGTCCGGCCCAGATCACGGGGTTCGAGGCGTTGAGCAACGCGTTCACCGCATCTCGCACGTCCGACCGGTTGGGCGCGTACTTCATGACCTTGGAAGGCTGGTAGTCGAACGCATTTTCCGGCACCTGCTGGCCCAGAACGTCGCCGTGGAGCTCGACCACCGCAGGTCCGGGCCGGCCGTTTTTCGCCGCGTGGAACGCGCGGCGGACCTGCCGCGTCGCCAGGTCGATCCTGTCGATGGAAAGCGCCAGCTTGGTGACGGACTCGTAGCTCCGGGTGGCGGAGAAATTCGGCCTCACGTCGTAGCCGCGCAGACCCGCGCTGCCGGGGAGAAACACGAGAGGAACGCCCTCGCCCCAGGCCTGGGCGATACCGCCGAACGAGTTCTCGACCCCCGGTCCGCCCTGCGAGGCGAACACGCCGACGCGCTTGCCGGAGGTCTGTCGGCTGAAGCCATCGGCGGCGTTGATGCCGCCCCGCTCCTGGCGGAACACGATGGGACGGATGCCGATCTTGGCAACCGCCTCGATGAGTGGATTGGCGGGGAAACACGCCATCCAGGACACGCCTTCCGCCTTCAGGCAACGCGCTATCAAGTCGAAACCGTTCATTCTCCTCCCCGGGGCAAGTGCAACGAGTGGGCGCAAAGACTAGCACGGAGGGGCGGCGCGCCACGGTGCGTATACAATCCGGGTTTTGGTGCCAGACAAGGGCGGATGTCGGATACGGCGGAGACGCGCTATGACGCCGTGGTTGTGGGCGCGGGGTTCTCCGGGCTCTACATGCTCCATCGGTTGCGCGAGTCCGGCTTCAGCGTGCGCGTATTCGAGGCGGGGACCGATGTCGGCGGCACGTGGTACTGGAATCGCTACCCCGGCGCGCGCTGCGACATCGAGAGCATGGAGTACTCCTACAGCTTCGACCAAGCGCTGCAGCAGGAGTGGGAGTGGACCGAACGCTTCGCCGGCCAGCCGGAAATCCTGCGCTACATCGAGCACGTCGCGGACCGGTTTGAGCTCAGGCGGGACATCACGTTCGAGACTCGGGTCGTCAAGGCCACCTTCGATGAGGCGGCGTGCCGCTGGCGCATCGAGACGGACGCCGGCGAGACCGTGGAGGCGAAGGCCCTGGTCATGGCGACCGGCTGCCTGTCCTCCGCGAACCTGCCTGAATTCGATGGGCGGGACAGTTTCCTTGGCGAGACCTACCACACCGGCCGGTGGCCACACGACCACGTCGATTTTGGCGGCAAGCGGGTAGGGATTATCGGTACCGGGTCCTCGGCCATTCAGGCGATCCCGATCATCGCGGTCGAGTCGGAACACCTTACGGTCTTCCAGCGCACCCCCAACTACTCGGTTCCGGCGCGCAACGGACCCCTCGATCCAGACTATGTGCGCGAAATCAAGGCCGAGTATCCGGAGTTCCGCGTGCGCAACCGGCTGATGCCCGCGGGTTTCGGGTCGAAGGGGTTGGGCCGCAATGACGTTCCCGCGCTGGCGGACGATCCCGCCGCGCGGGAGGTCAGGTTCGCCGAGCGCTGGGAGCACGGCGGCTTCGGTTTCCTCGGCGCCTACAACGATCTGCTGTTCAACCGCGATGCCAACGAGACGGCGGCGGATTTCGTCCGGGGGCGGATTCGCGACACCGTCAAGGATCCGGAGGTCGCGGAACGCCTGTGCCCGGACAACGTCATCGGCTGCAAACGGATCTGCCTGGACACGAGTTATTTCGAGACCTACAACCGGCCGAACGTGGAACTCCTGGCCGCCGGAACCCATCCCATCGAGCGCATCACGCCCGCTGGCGCGCGGGTCAAGGAGTTGAACCCGGAAACGGGCGAGCAGGAAGGCTCACGCGAGATCTCGCTCGACTGCATCGTCTTCGCCACGGGTTTCGACGCCATGACGGGCGCGGTGCTCAGCGTGGACATCACCGGCCGCGGCGGCCGGACCCTGCCTGATGCGTGGTCCGCCGGACCGCGCACCTACCTGGGCCTCGGCACGGCCGGTTTCCCGAACCTGTTCATGATCACCGGCCCCGGCAGCCCGTCGGTGCTGACCAACATGGTGGTCGCGATCGAGCAGCATGTGGACTGGATCGGCGACTGCCTGGAGTTCCTGCGTCGCGAGAAGCTCGCGACCATCGAGGCGACACCGGAGGCCCAGGACGCCTGGGTGGACCACGTCAACTCCGTCGCGGACAAGACTCTGATGCCGACCTGCAACTCCTGGTACCTGGGCAGGAACATCCCCGGCAAGCCCCAGGTGTTCATGCCGTTGATCGGCTTCCCGCCGTATGCGGAGAAGTGCGCCGAGGTGGCGGCCGACGGCTACGAAGGCTTCGTGCTGAACTGACGGATGATTGTCCCTGACCCCGGTCGCCCCGGTCGACCCCGGTCGCAGGACTTTCCCACGCTGAGGGTGGTGCCCGCGACAAGTTGGCGTTTGGGCTTGGCATTTTGCAAGCCAAAGCGGGGGTTCGCGTCGTGATTGGGTCTTCGCGGGTCGGCGCGCGCGACCGCGCTGGGCGTTCTTCGCC
>CAZFGB010000182.1:0-6939 GCA_964518405.1 uncultured Pseudomonadales bacterium
CGGTTGCGTTCCCGCAAACGCCTCTACATGACCGCCACGCCGCGCATATACACGCAGCGCTCGAAGAGAAGGCTGGCGGACCGGGGAGTCGATGTCGTCGATATGGGCGATCAATTGATCTATGGGCCGGAACTTCACCGGCTTCCGTTCAAGAAGGCCGTGGAGCACGGGATGCTCTCGGACTATCGGGTGATTGTGCTGGGGGTCAGCGAGTCGAGCGTCACGCCGGGCCTGCGGCGGCGTCTCGAAGGTATCGAAGGTGCCGGCAGGGGGAAGCGCGCGCCGACATCGAACGACATGACTCGCGTTCTAGGCGTCTCGCTCGCCGTGAACGGCGTCACCGAGGGCAAGACTCTGGAGCAGCCCGGCAAGCTCCCCCGCACGATGGCGTTCTCCAACACGATCCTGCGCTCCAGGTGGTATGCGCGAGCCCTGATGGAGAGCGAGGTGTTGCGGGCAACCACCCGAAGGATGACGGATGGGCGGGCGATGAGGGTCGCCGCGACGCATCTCGACGCATCGGCGAGCGCCCTTCGGCGCAACCAGGAACTGCGCGCTCTCGGCCAGGCGGAACGCGACGGCGAGTGCCGGATAGTGTGCAACGTCAAGCTGTTCACCGAAGGCGTGGATGTTCCATCCCTCGACGCCGTCGCCTTCCTCGACCCCCGCGACAGCCAGGTCGATGTTGTGCAGGCCGTCGGACGCGTGATGCGCAAGGCGCCCGGCAAGCGCTTCGGCTACATCATTGTCCCGGTTGTCGTCGAGCCGGGGAGCGATGTAGCGGCGGCGCTGATGCGCGGCACGGAGGGATACCAGACGGTGGGCCGCGTCCTGCGGGCGCTTCAGGCCCACGACGGACGCCTCGCCGAGTCTCCCGCGAACTTCGTCAAGGTCTACGAGCAGTCTGATCGCGGCGGGGCACCAAGCGACGCTCGGTCCGGGTTGCGGGAGGACCGAGGGGAGTATCAGATTCGACTGGACCTCACGGAGGCGGAACAGGGTATCTACGCACATGTCGCGGTCGCCTCCGGACTCGGCCGACCCGGCCAGATCGTTGCAGACGAGATCGCGGATGCGGTCAGGTATGCAAGCACCGTCTTTCAGGAAGAAGATATGGAATATCCGCTTGCGGATGCGCTCGATCTGGTGCCCGAAGACGACGGCGGCGCGAAAAGCGTCTGTACCGTCGCCGCGCTCATGCTCTGCAATGCGTGCCTGCTGCAGCGTCGTCTGCGGGATGAACCGGAGATGAGGACTATTCTGCGGCTCGACAAGGTCGCCGGCGCGAGCAATCCCTCGGAGGTGTTGGCCATCGCCTGGGAAGCGATACTCGAGAAGGACTACGCGCCGGTATTCCGGCCCGCGTTGGGCGTGCTTGCCGCATTGTCCGAGGGCCAAGCGGTGAACGACGTTATTCGGACGCTTGCGGAGTGCGCGAACCGTGTCGCGGATTCGCTGAGCGAACTCGGCTACGACCACGCCGGACCCCTGTACCACCGCATATTGGGTTCGGCGAAGAGCGACGGAGCCTTCTACACGAACAACCTGTCCGCCATCATGTTGGCGCGTCTCGCGCTCAGCGAGGACTTCGTCGACTGGACCGACGCGGAGTCTGTATCAAGGCTGAGAATCATCGATCCCGCGTGCGGAACCGGGACGCTGCTGATGGCGTCGCTCCGTACGATCATGGCGCGAATGGGCGGCTCGAGGAAGTTGGATCATCAGGAGCGCAACACGCTCCACAGGAAGCTGGTGGAGGACGTGCTGTGCGGCCTCGACATCAACCAGCACGCCGTCCAGTTGGCAGCCTGCAACCTCACGCTGGGCGCGCCGACGGTGGACTACGCGCGCATGAACCTCCTGACGATGCCTCACGGCCCTCAGGCGGACGGAACGTTCAAGGCGGGATCCCTGGAAATCCTCAACGCCGAAGCCGACCGGATCGACCTGATCGAGAGCGTGAATCCCCGACGCTCGTTGGGTGACTTCGAGGCCGAGCAGGTCAACGAGAGCGAGGTAGCTCGGTTCCCGCTGCGAGACGTCGACGCCGTGATCATGAATGCACCGTTTACCGACAACCGCAAGCGAGGTCGCAAGTTCAGCCCCGAGGCCGTCAAGGGGATGCAAGCGAACGAAATCGACATTCGGGATCGCCTTGGGCGGACGGACCCGGCAGCGGGCCGAGTGATCACGACCAACAGCATTCGGACTTTCTTCACGCCGCTCGCAGACCAGCTCTTGAAGTCCGAGCGGGGTGTCCTGGCCAAGGTGATCCCGGCCACCGCCTGCATCGGTGCTTCCGGCCTCGACGAACGCCGCTTCATCGCCGCGCGCTTCCATGTCGAACGCATCGTCACCACGCACGATCCGAAGCGGATCAACTTCTCCGAGAATACGAGCATCCACGAATGCCTGCTGGTCTGCCGCCGGTGGCCGGAAGGCAGGCGACCACCTACCGAGTTCGTGTCGCTGCGACGCATGCCGGAGAACGCGGCGGAGGCGGCCGAGGTGGCGGATGCACTCAGATCATGCAATCCCGGGGATTGGGGTAACGTCCATCACTGGCCTGCGGATAGGGTGAGGGCCGGAGACTGGACACCGGTTCAGTGGTACGACGGAACTCTCGCCGAAGCGGCCTTCGAACTGGATGCGAACGAGCATCTGGCCCCCGGGGGATTGCACTTCGAGATTGGTCCCGCTGGCCAGCGCATCCAGGATGCTTATTCGGTCTGCGAGCAAGAGACGGCCGATGCAGTTCCGGGTTTCCATTCGGTAAGCGCGCGTAAGCGACGAACTATGGCTGGCGAGCCCGACGTTTGGTATCGGCCCAAGGCGAGAAAACAAAACTTGGCTGACCGTTATGCGGCGCAACGGGGTCAACTGCTAGTCCCGATGCGCCTAAACACGGTCAGCGGGAGACTTACAGGTGTGCGATCGAAGACGCCTTGGTTCGGATGGTGGGTGCCTGTCGGCGTCCCCGACGAAGACAAACAGAAGGCGCTGGCTGCTTGGTGGAACTCAACGCCGGTTCGCCTGTTGCTGCTCAATCGGCGGGCTCAGACGTTGACCTACCCGACTTGGCAGTTGGCGCACCTAAGGGAAATCAGAATCCCGAAACCGGACAATCCAGCATGGGACTCGCTGAGAGACTCTTTCGACGAAGTGTGCGAAGCGGAACTATTGCCGATGAGATATGCCGATGTGTGCGATGTCCGACGGTTAATTGATACGGCGGCGGCATTGGCGTGCGCGTTGGATCACGATCTTCTGGCGGACTGGCGACGTCGCTTGGCTTCGGAACCAACAATCACGAACAGGCGTGCCGGCCGGGTGAAAGCGATCGGGTAGGGTGGCAACGATGGCTGGTCATCAGGGAGGCTATCGGCGTCACGGGCGTGGATTCGTGGCGCAAGACTATCCTTGACAACAGGATGATGACGCCTAGGATAACGGAATCAGAGTGAAACCGCGTGAATTCACATGCAGATCGAGAGCTTTGCCACAGATATTGGCTTCTCGCCCAGTTTGGTTTCGTCGAGGCTGAATACGACCAGTACCGAACTCGCCCGCACGTTGGGGCTAGGCCGGGACGCACTTTCGCGGACTTCGCGCATTGGTGCGCTGAAGACACAGATGCGCCTGCGACAAATGCTCGAGATTCTCAATCGTGTGGATGCTGAGCTGGGATCGGAACTGGTGGCCTATGCCTGGTTCCGATCCGAGCCGCTGCCGGGCTTTGCCGGCATGACGCCATGCCAACTCGTGCGAGACGGAAAGGCCGACATGGTGCACGCCTATCTGGACCAGGTTCTGGATGGCGGCTACGCTTGACCCTGCTCGCGATAAGTGCATCTTCAAGCGGTTGTCTACCGGGCCCACGATCCTCGCTGGGCGTGGACGCCGTTGTCCGGCGAAGGCGCGCGCCGCCGGGGAGGAAGATTCAACCGCGTAGGCGTTGCAGCGATGTACATGTCGTTTTCCCTGGCGACTGCGGTGCGAGAAATCAGCCCTGTCGGACGGCGGATGCAGCCACTGGTTCTGTGTGCGTACGAGGTGGATGCCGATCCGGTTTTCGACGCACTTGATCCGACCGAGAGGGCCGGGCAGTCGGTCGGGAATGAGGAACTCGATTGCCCCACTTGGCGCAATGACATGTTCTCGGGAAGAGTGGCCGCATCGCAGGCGCTCGCTGACCGCCTGATCGATGCGGGGTTCGCCGGAATGCGTTTCAGGAGCCATGCCCTGGGTGCGGGCGAACTGGACGTCAATCTGGTTCTTTGGCGCTGGGGCAGAGAGTTGCCAAGTCGTGTTGTACTGATCGATGAAGACAACCGGTTGGGGAGGCGTGATCGCCCGAATCCTCCGGGAAGCTGACACCGAGTGCCCGACCACGGACAATTCGGTCGTCCGGGCACCTTGGCGCATGACGCATGAGTAGACCCGATCAGCGGGCCAGCCAGGCGCTGAAGCGCTCGTTCACGTCGTCGCCGTAGTCGCTCCACCACTCCCAGTCGTTGTACAGGACGCGCTTCAGGTTCTGCGGACTGGTCGGCATGTGCGGGCGCATGTCGACGCCGGTCGCAAGGTGCGTGGAGATGAGGTCCGTGCCGGAGTGCCGGGCCGGGCTGTAGGAGATGTACCGGCCCACGGTTGCCTGGACCTCGGCTCGCGTCGCATAGCGGACGAACTTGCGCGCCGTCTCGAGATTCGGCGATCCCGCGACGATGCCGAGGATGCCGGAATCGAGCACCTGTCCGTCCCAGACGACGACAAAAGGCTGGTTCTCGACGACCTGGGCATTGAAGATGCGCCCGTTGTAGGCGGTGCTCATCACCACTTCGCGGTCCGCCAGCATCTGCGGCGGTTGCGCCCCCGCTTCCCACCAGACGATATCGTCCTTGATGGTGTCGAGCTTGCCGAACGCGCGGTTCATCCCCTCGCGGGTGCCCAGGGCGTCATAGACCTCATCGACCGGCACGCCGTCCGCGAGCAGCGCGAATTCAAGATTCACCTGGGGCGCCCGGCGCATGCCGCGGCGACCGGGGAAACGGTCGAGATCGAAGAAGTCGTCGATGGTGGACGGCTTCTCGCCGGGGAAGCTGTTCAGGTTGTAGGCGAAGATCGTCGAATAGAACAGTTGCCCGCCGCCGCAATCGATGACCGTCCCTTCAAAGAAGTCCTCCGCTGCGGGCGTGCCGTCGGGAGCGGGCGCCAGTTCGTCGACGTCGACGAACTCCAGCAGGTCCTCATCGCAACCCCGGGCCGCATCCGCCATTTCGAGGTCGACGATGTCCCAATAGACCCTGCCGGATTCCACCTGCGCGCGGATCTGCGCCAGGCCGCCGTTGTAGACCTCGACGCGGATCTCGATGCCGGTCTCCTTCGAGAACGGCTCCAGGATCGCCTTTCGGCTCGCCTGCTCGTAGGAGCCGCCCCACGACACCACTGTCAGGGTTTCCGCGGACCCGCCGCCCGTCATCGCGAGACATGTGACCGCAACAGTTCGGCCCAACAATCGAAACGTCGTCATGGAGACTCCTCGGTGGAATCGGCAGGTAGATGCCGAGCGTACTATGCCGCCGATTTCCGAGCCACGCGGTCAAACATGTCCGATGTCGAGGTTGTCGGTGAATTCGGTTCCAGGTGCGAAGCGTGTGCCGAGGACCTGAAGCGTAGATTCCTGAAGTTGTGCGCGAAGTTGTGAAGTTGTGCGCGATTGATACGGCTGGACAGTGAAGATAATATGGGTACCCATATTTGACGGTATGGCAAGACGCATTGAAGACCACGATCGAGATCGCCGATGACCTCGCCAAAGTGGCGAAAGCCCATGCGGCAAGGGAGAAAGTCACGCTGCGTTCGCTCATTGAGCGGGGTTTGCGTCTTGCGCTGCGCGCCGACAGCCAGGGGGAACGTTTCGAGTTGAGGGATGCGTCGGTGGGGGGCCGAGGTCTGCAACCGCTCTACCGCGATGCGGAATGGGCCCGCTTTCGAGAATCGGCCTACGAGGGTCGCGGCGGTTGATCGCGACGGACACCAACATCCTCGTTTACGCGCATCGTGCCGACTCCGAGTGGCACGAGTCTGCGAGATCGCGCATCGAATGGCTTGCGCGGGGGCGCGTCAGTTGGGGATTGCCGTGGCCGTGCCTTCACGAGTTCTTGGCGATCGTGACCCATCCGAGGATTTACGATCCACCCTCGACCATCGCCGAGGCGATCAATCAGGTTGATGCCTGGTTGGAATCTCCGGTCGCGCAGTTGCTGACGGAGACCGACATGCACTGGAATGTCCTCAAGCGCGCGTTGCAGAACGGCCGGGTGAAGGGACCTATGGTGCACGACGCGCGAATAGCGTCGCTATGCGATGCGCACGGCGTCACGGAGTTCTGGACCGCCGACCGCGACTTAAGCCGCTTCCCGGAGCTTGCCGTTCGCAATCCGCTGCAGGACTCCTGAGTCGGGACGCGAACGGTCGCGGGCAAAGGAAAGCGCGCGGGGGTGCCCCTTGCAAGCAGAAGGTCGGCGCCGAAGGCGAGGCGGGCTAGCGCAGACGGGCCTCCAGTTCGACGATACGCGCTTCGGCGGCCCGGCGAGCGTTCCCCTCCTGTGCCCTGGCTGCCCTCTCCCTCGCGAGAGCCTTCGTCGCCCGGGCTTGTGCAGCCGTCGCTTCGGCGTGGCTCTTGAGGTACTGCCCGCTCGCGAAGTCCCTGAAGCGCAGCACACCGCGCTCGGCGCGCAAGTCGAGCCCCAGCGCCTCAATTCGATGGGCTTGATGAGCGTGACGAACCCGCGAACGATGTTCAATCGGCCAAGTCCGAAATTCCTGTGAGATAGTTGCCTGTCGCGCCTTGGGCCTCTGCTTCATGCAGCAGTGCGCGTGGCGTCAAACGATGCCGGCGACGTGGGACGAGTTGATCGGGATGGAGTAGCCCGAAGG
>CAZFGB010000183.1:0-7912 GCA_964518405.1 uncultured Pseudomonadales bacterium
GCGTGGCTGCAGCGCCTGCAGATCGTCAAGGGCTGGCTCGACGATGGCGTCCGGCAAGAGCGGGTCTACGACGTTGCGTGCTCCGATGGCCTCGAACCGAGCCCCGACAGCCACCGCTGTCCGGACAACGGGGCCAGCGTGGACCTCGCGACCTGCGACTTCGACTTCGACAAGGGAGACGTTGAATTGAAGGCTACGTGGGAGGATCCGGACTTCGACCCGAACCAGCGCGCCTTCTACTACGTGCGCGCGCTCGAGAACCCGACCTGCCGGTGGTCGACGTGGGACGCGAATCGGCTGGGCCTCCCGCTGCGAGAGGAGAAGGAGCCCACGCTGCAGGAGCGCGCCTGGACATCGCCGATATGGATCTTGCCCCGGTCGGCGATGCAGACGGATTGATGGAATACGTCAAACCTCGGCAGATCCGGACTCAACGTGAGCCGGGCAGTGCTGGAGAAGTTCAGGGTAGTTAGCTGCCGTCCACGTCGAAGTGGATGATTTCGACAAAGTTGTACTGCTCGAAGTTCCCAGCGCGGTCCTCAATCCGCAGTTCGGCAATCCCCCATGTGCCCGGTACGGACCCCGGAGGTAGGATCACAACGGCCTGGTGAATCTGCCAATCGGTTGGGTCTCCGTTTGGATAGAGCGCGTGTCTGTCGTCGGGAGAGATCCAGTAATGGTGAGTTCCGCCCTGTGGATCGCGCAGGTACATCGCTACGCTGCTTAGCCCGGAGATGTTGTCGCGATGCCAGAGGCTAACCGTTACCTCCGTTTCGCCATTCGGTGCTTCGGGGTTTGTAGGCTCAGCATTCACCTGTATGCGATTAATGTCGATCTGCGGCGGTTCCGTGTCCGGGTTGGTCGTTACCAGATCGACCGTCGGGGAAGCCTCTTCGCCGTCCGCGCCGGTGAACTTGGCCTCGCCCCGGTTCCAGCCCACATCCTCCATCTGGATGCGCACGGTCGAATACGTCGACGACGGCATGTAGTCGGGCATCAGAAAATCCACGTTGCATTCGTCGCTTGTGGGCGTTGGGGGGTTCCCGTACTCGAATAAGGAATAAGTGCCGGGCAGGGAGTCGTTGATCGATGCGGCACATCCATCGTGGTGGCCGGTTGTCCGCTTTATCAGGGCCGTGTCCTCGTCGACAGACCAGGTGACCCGGATCACCTGTACACGGTCGTCCTCCGCCCACACCGAGGAGTGCATGCGCAATGTTCCGGACTCGTACTCAGGCGGCGTCACGTCCTCCAAGTGGTTGTTGACATACATGCGCCAGCCATAGTCGCTGGCGCGCTGATACCGCTTGTTGCCTGCGGCGTCCGTGAGCCTGATCTGGTTAG
This sequence comes from uncultured Pseudomonadales bacterium, assembly GCA_964518405.1. Taxonomy (GTDB): domain Bacteria; phylum Pseudomonadota; class Gammaproteobacteria; order Pseudomonadales; family Azotimanducaceae; genus VXNE01. Next base: position 1,345 of record CAZFGB010000183.1, read on the forward strand.
GGATCCAGAAACCCGCCTTGACGTACTTGGGCAGAGTGTAGTTTCCGCGCAGTCGTGTGCCTTGCTCGACGCGTTCGCCATATTCGTTGATCGGGTTCAGGAACATGTCGAAGTAGGTGTCGACTTCGCTCACGACCCGTGTCAGGCCCAACGTCGCACCCTCTTTCTCGCTGTCCAGCGCGTGGAGTTCCAGGGTCACCGTCAGCGTCTTGTCCTCGTGTGAGCCTCCCTCGACTGTGATGTCCACGCTTCGGATCTTCCCCGGATAAACATAGTCCGGGAAAAGGTTGTAGACCTCGAACGTGAGGTCCTCGCGTATCTGCGCCACGTAGATGTCGCCCTGCATGATCCGATCGCGCACAAACTCGTACTTGGCCATTGATCTTGACCGGAGACCGTCCGGGTTAACGATGAAATAGGAGATCGTCTCGGCCATGTCCTCGTTCGGGTTCTTGAGATGGGCGTACGCGGAGACGAACTCGGCGGACTTGGTCGTCGACCATCCGCTTTCCGCTGCAGAATCCTCGTACCAACCGCCGAGTTCTGTCCAGTCCGCCTTGAGTTGATCGTCGAACACGTGGGCCCACAGGAAGTGCGCCTTTTCGTGAATTATGAGCCGGTGAATAAGTCCTCAGACTGTTCCTTGAATGCAGACTCCATGAACTCGACGTACTCGGACTCCGGCCAAGCTACCGCGGGTGCTTGGGGATAAAGGGGATGTCTGAGGCCGTTCAGCCGACGGACCAGGTAGCGCATGCCGTCAAGCTTGTGCATGCCGATCGGCATTTCTTCGAGCATGTTGATCAGGAGCAGAATCTCGTTTGCTTCGAACTCTTGAAAGTTGCCGTCTGTCTCATTGCCCGTCGGTGCAGTCAGCATCGAGTAGTCATCGATGCGCGTCGTAACACCGTATCGTTTCTGAAAGATCTTCTCGTAGGCCCGCCTGTCGCGGCCGTTGTCGGTGACGAAGCGCACTGCCGCATGATGTAGCCGGCGCGAAAACCAGACCCCACGTTTGCCGTCGACGGTAGCGATCCGCGGAGATGCGTTGACGAACGCGGCGGTCGAAATCGTCACATCGCGGGTACCATCCTCGGCGGTGTCGATAGTGATGTCCTCGTCGACGAACTCGTCGGCCAGTCGCCAGGCGCTTGCAGGCAGAAAGCGGTCGTTGCTGGGATCCTGGATGTCCTGCGGTATCGACTCCATCGTCGTCAAGAACCGGAAAGCGTGTTCTTGGGACCAACCCGCTCCAACGAGCAGGACGTTGTAATGCTGCCGCAGGCGTTCGGCCGCACCAGCGTCGGCCACCTCCACCGTGGTGCCCTGGAACTCCACCACCCGCAGTTGCACGACATGGGACGAGTACTCGGCACCCGCCGGGGTGCTCTGATCTTCCTCCCAGTGATAGGTGAACGGATCGGTCTCCAGTTGCTGTACGGCGTACGCTTGTGCGTCGTAGACCGCTCTGAACGGGAACTTGACGGTGCGGGCGGGCGACGTCTGGTGGCCGTCGGCGTTGACCTTGACGCCGTACTCCCCTTGCGGAACCGCATGGAAGGCGAAACACCCCGCGCTGTCCGGCTGGGCCACCCGCAACGTGCCGGGGCCGGTCAGGATGACCTCCAGGCCGTCTAGGTCGCCCCCGTATCTTGAGACGTGACCCACGTAGGAGGGGTTCAGGTCGTCGCCGCCGCAGAACAGCGCTGGGTCGTAGGTGCGCGGCGCAGAGGTCGGCCCCCATGCGAGATCCCAAGTGATTCCCGACACAAGCGACCGTTGGGATTCGGCGACGCCGACTTCGTAGGCGATCCAGTCTCCCGAATCGGGGTGCCGCAGCAGCGCGGTTCCGCGCCCGTCGCCATCGAAATCGGCCACGGCCACCACGTCGTGGCGCAGGTCGCTGGGCATCCCGAAGCGCCGCACCAGTTCGCCGGAAGCGCCGCTCATCGCGTAGTAGATCCACTCGCCGCTGCCAATGTTCCGCAACAACAGATCGTCGTCGCCGTCCCCGTCGAGGTCGCCGCTTCCTGCGAACTCGAACAGCAGGTTCTGCGTGAATCGGGGGCTCGGCCGGCGCAGTACTCCGCGTTCGCGGCCCATCTCGTAATGAATCCAGTGGCCCAGGCGCGCGTGGCGCATTATCACGTCATCGCGCCCGTCGCCGTTCAGGTCCCCGACCGTGACTACCTCGAAAAGGAGGTTCGCCGTCAATCCGAGACCGCGCCGCAGAATCGCCCGCGGATTTGCCCCGCCGAAGCGGCTCTCGTAGTAGACGAACTGGCCGGTGCTCGAGTTGCGCAGCAGCACATCGTCGTCGCCGTCGCCGTCGAAGTCGCCCGCAGCCTGGAAGGTGAAGAGCGGGTTGCGCGTCAATGCGGGCAGGTCGCGCCTCTCGGCCAGGCGATCGCCCATGACGTGCCGGGACCATGCGTGCGTGTCGAACGCGCGCATCACGACATCGTCGCGACCGTCGCCGTTCAGATCGGCGAGCGCGACGAATCGATCGCCTTCGGGGATGTCGAGCGTCAGTTCCTGTCGGCGTCCGACCCCATCCTCGATGTCGTAGTAGACCCAAGCCGCGTTGTCTTGGTGTCGCAAGAGGAGTTCGTCTCGGCCGTCGGCGTCGAAGTCTCCCGTCGCTGCCCGTGCGAAGACTTCGACGGCGAATAATGCAAGAAGGAGCGCCGAGGCGGTTCGGGACCGCTGTCGAATGGACATGGGCAAAATGCTACCACTCTCTTCGCAGTGTGTTTCGTCCGGTCCGCCAAGAGTCCGACAAAGTCGATAGCCTGCCCTGAACATCGCGCCGTGCATGAAATCCGGTCGCTTCGTCTACTGCACGTTGGGAACTCAAAGCGGGCATTTGAGCGGGCGCTTCTTGCAAGCCGCCATGCGTCCGCGCCGGCGTCAGCGCAACAGCCAGGAACTGAAGCGCTCGTTCATGTCGTCGCCATTGTCGGACCACCACACCCAATCGCTGCGCAGCGCCAGCTTCGTATTCTCCGGCGAGTTGGGCATGTGACTGGCCATTGGCACGCCCGTGGCAAGGTGGTGGGAGACCAACCCCTCGGCGGAGTAGCGCGAGGGGCTGTAGGCGATGTAACGGCTGACCCCGGCCATGGAACTGGGCCGCGAGGCGTACGCGATCAGTTGGCGTGCCGCAGACAGGTTGGGGGACCCGGCCAGGATGGCGAGGTTGCTGATCTCGAGAACCTGCCCGTGCCAGACGATGGTGAATGGCTGATTCTCAAGCACCTGGGCGTTGAAAATCCTGCCGTTGTAGGCCGTGGTCATGACCACTTCGCCATCGGCGAGCATTTGCGGCGGTTGCGCGCCCGCATCCCACCACACCAATTGGTCCTTGATGGTGTCGAGCTTCCGGAAGGCCCGGTCGATGCCTTCCCGGGTATCGAGTACGGCGTAGACCTCCGAGGCCGGGACGCCGTCCGCCATGAGCGCGAACTCGAGATTCGCCACCGGCACACGGCGCATGCCGCGTCTTCCGGGGAACCGCTCCAGATCAAAAAAATCCTGGATGGTGCGGGGAACGACGCCCGTGGTCCGTTCATGGTTGTAGGCAACGACGGTAGAGAAGAACAGCATGGCGATGCCGCACTCGCTGATCAGGTCGGGATAGAAGTCGTCCTCCGGCGCCGAACCGTCCGCCCCCTGCGCCAGCAGCGAGGTGTCCAGAATCTCGAAGAGTCCTTCGTCGCATCCGCGCACCAGGTCGGGAAACTGGATGTCGACGATGTCCCAGTAGACGCGGCCCGCTTCTACTTGGGAGCGTACCTGCGAAAGGCCGCCGTTGTAGTCATCCAGGAGGACCTCGATGCCGGTTTCCGCGGCAAAGGGCTTGAGATAAGCCTCCTCGCAGGCATCGGCGTACGACCCGCCCCACGAGACCACCGTCACGGATTCCGCCGCCGCATAGACAGGTCCGAATCCAACCAGTGCGGCCAGCAGCAGACGCTTGATTCGATAGGCCGGAGGCGCCCGCATGCTCAATCTCCCGAGACGGTGTGTTGGCTGTCCCGCAGCCGAAATTGGGGAATCGTTTCGGGAATCTGCAGTTCCGCCTCCGTGTGCTCCCGCACCTCATCGGGCGTCCAGCCCGGGGCCAGTTCGCGCACCTGAAATCCCTCTGGCGTCACGTCGAACAACCCCAGGTCCGTCACCACCATTTTCACTACCCCCGGCGCCGTGATGGGCAATTGGCAGCGGTGCAGCAATTTCGGCTTGCCATCGCGGGTATTGTGCGTCAGCGCGATGAACACGCGCTTGGCGCAGGCCGCCAGATCCATCGCGCCGCCGATCCCCCCGCCCTTGCGTTCCGGGAAGCGCCAGTTGGCGAAGTCTCCGTTCTCGGAGACCTCGTAGGCGCCCATGACCGTAACATCGATCATGCCGCCGCGGATCAGCGCGAACGAGTCCGCGTGGTGCACGATCGCCATTCCGGGGGCGGCTGTCACCTTCTGCGCGCTGGCGTTCACCAGATGCCGGATCTGTTCGCCCTCGGGCGCCAAGGGCCCGTATCCGATCACCCCGTTCTCGGAGTGGTAGATGATGTCTCTCGACGGGTCGACGTAATTCGAACACAACGTCGGAATACCGACGCCCAGGTTGACGATCCACCCGTCCCGGAACTCCATCGCGATGCGATCGCACATTGCCTGCCGGGTCAGCCTCGGTTTATCCGCCATGACGGCTCTCCTCGGTCACGATTGCCCCCTAGTCGAAGATTCCGTCGGGGGGAATCTTCACCATGCGGTCGACGTAGACGCCGGGCACGTGAACGCAATCCGGGTCGATCCCCCCGACCTCGACGATCTCATGCTCCACTTCGACGACGGTCACATCTGCCGCCATCGCCATGATCGGATTGAAGTTGCGCTGCGCATACCGAAATTGCAAGTTGCCGAACGTATCGGCGCGCCAGGCGCGGATCAGCGCATAGTCCGCCCGCAGGGGATACTCCAGCACGTGCATGCGGCCGTCGATCTCGCGGTGTTCCTTGTGCTCGGCCAGCTCGGTTCCCACGCTGGTGGGAGTATAGAACGCGCCGATCCCGGCCCCCGCCGCGCGGATGCGCTCGGCGAGCGTCCCCTGCGGCACCAGCTCGGCGTCGATCTCGTCGTTGTTGTACATGCGGTTGAACGCCGTCTCCCTCGACGGATGCGTCGAAGCGGTGAAGGCGCAATACACCTTGCGTATGCGGCCGGCCTCGACCAGGTTGCCGATGTCCCGGTTGACGCTGTTGGAGATGGTGGCCAGATCGCTAGCCCCCTGATCGTACAGCGCCGCAAGGAGGTTTTTCGGCGTCCCGGGCGAGCCGAATCCCGGCACCATGATCGTCGACCCGTCCGGCACGTCCGCCAACGCCAGCCCGAAACTCGGCAAGACCTTGTTCTTCATTTCCCCCGCATCCCTCTGTCTGGCTCTTCCCCCGAACGATCCTGTCCGTCGGATGGCGGCCAATCGCGTGCATCCGAGCAAATTCCTGCTCGCTAATGCGGACATTCTAGAACGCCCGCGTTGGCGGTTGGCCATTTGGCTCAGAAGGACCTTCGTATCTTGTGAACAGCCGACCGGAATCGAGAGCAACGGCGACGCGCATTTGAAGCGCGTGTTCAATATTGGTTATATTCCATACAGCGGTCCTTCACGGAGTCCAGGAGATGCCAGGCACGATGACGATGACAGTTAGACTCAGCGGCACGCTCCGCGACTTCGTCGCGGCCAATGTCGGCGAGACCGGCTCCTACGAGAACATTAGCGAGTACATTCGCGATCTCATTCGGCGGGACAAGGAGCGGTTGGAATCGGAGTCATTCGAACGCCTCAAGGCTGAGTTGGCACGCGCCTTCGCGGCACCGGACGATTCGTATCGTCCTCTCTCGGTGTCAGACGTCATCGCGAGAAACAAGGCACGCACCGGCGCATGACGGCCGTCCGCGTCCAGCAGGCGGCGTCCTTACGCATCGATGAAATCTACCGATACTCCCGCTCCCGGTGGGGACCGGCCCAGGCCGATGCCTACATCACCGGCCTTTTCGAAGCCTTTGACAGGATTGCGGCAGGGGGTGTTGCCTCGCGTCCAATCCCGGCCGAGTTGGGCGTGGATGGCTACGTGTTCCGGTACGAGAAGCATCTGGTCTATTGGAAGACGCTGGGCAACGGCGACGTCGGTATCGTGACTGTGCTGCATGAACGCATGCATCAGATCGACCGATTTCGGGAGGACTTCGGAGAGTCGGGTCAGCCGGGGTAGCCGCATGCTCTTAGTACATCCACACGAAGGAGCCATCCAGGAATGACCGAGCATTGGACGAAACTGCCGGTCCGCAGGGGCGGGCATATGTCAGCCCGGACGCGCGTCGAACAGAGTCCAGGTCTCTCGCGGCTGCTTGACGAACGCCTGTCCACGCTGGTCGACCCCGTTCGAGGCATCACGACCGACGGTGTCGTGCGGGAAGGTCTGTATCCGCTGGGAGCGACCGGCGTTTCGACAAAACCGATTACCGAGGGCGCCCGAACCTTTCTGCAGGCACTGACGGGCGAGCAA
>CAZFGB010000184.1:0-23601 GCA_964518405.1 uncultured Pseudomonadales bacterium
CCGCAGGGCCGCGGACCCCGCCGCGGTTGATTGCGCCGAGCTACGCAAAGTCGAGCACATGATCGGCCAGCTGAACCAGCCGGTCATCGACAAGGCGGACTGGGACCGGATGTGCGCGGTCCCTCTCACCAGTTATGCCCAGATGTCTCAGGGTCTTGGTTTTTTGCCCAGTGCATCGCCTTGACGTGACGCGTCTGGTGCCGAGGAGAGGATTTGAACCTCCACGGGGTTGCCCCCACTAGCACCTGAAGCTAGCGTGTCTACCAATTTCACCACCTCGGCGAAGAAGCGGGCCATTCGCCCCGAGCGATCGAGGGCGTCCAGCGCTGGAAACGGGGCGCGCAATGTACCCATCGTCCGAAGGAGTTGTCAATTTGCGACGCCCCAAAAGCCCTGGAAATAGGAACAGCCGGGTCGCCCGCGAGAGAGCGCTGTTCCCAAGCGACGTCCGCGACGCCCTGAAGTCGCTCGACGCGCCCCACTGGAACGATCTGGTGCGTCACCTCGGCCTCTCGAAAGGCGCCGAGACGCATCGGCTGCGTCGGCTGTTGCGGGGACTCGAGCATTTGGGCGAGGTCGGGCGGCTGGCCGACGGGCGCTATACGCTCGACAACGCGCCGGAAGTCGTGAAAGTAGTCGAGTCCTTCGGCAAGCTCGTGGTCGAAGGCTCCGGCGCCGAGTTGCCGCCCGGTTCGAACGTCCGCCGCGGAGACCGCGTCGAGCTCCCGACCGGCCGCCAACGCGGTTGGCGAAGCCGCCGGGAAAGCGGTCTGCGCGTGGTCGAGCCATCCCCGGAACCACTCATCGGGTGTGTTGTGGAGGAGTATCGGCGCCGCTTCGTAGAATCCCTCGACCCGGCGGTCAAGGGCCGCATCGAAATCGAGGACGACGACAGGCACGCGCGGGACGGCGACATCGTGGAAGTGTCGCTCCTGTGGCAGGACCGCGGACGCTACAGCGGACGCATCCTCTCGAGACTGCCGACGGCAAACGAAGCCGATCGCGCGGCCGTCGCCCTGCTGCGCAGCCACCGCGTGCCGGTCGACTGGCCGGATGATGTTGACGTCAGCGCGCCTGGGAGCGTGACGGAGAGCGACATGGCCGGTCGCAGGGATCTGACCGCCCTGCCGTTCGTCACCATCGATGGCCCCGATGCGCGGGACTTCGACGATGCCGTGTACGCCGAACGGCGACCGAACGGCGGCTGGCGACTGGTCGTGGCCATCGCCGACGTCGCGCATTACGTGCGGCCGGGTTCACGCCTCGACATCGAAGCGCGGCGGCGCGGCAATTCTGTCTACCTGCCCGACCGCGTGATCCCGATGTTGCCGGAAGCGCTTTCCAACGGCATCTGCTCCCTGGTGCCGAACGAGAATCGCCTGGCCCTGGTCTGCGAAATGGGAATCTCGGCGGCGGGGAAGGTGTCCTCCCATGCGTTCCATGACGCCGTCATCCGGTCGCGCGCCAGGATGACGTACCAGGAGGCCGCCGCAGAGCCGCCGATGCTGTCGGCGCTGTTCGAGGCGTACGCCGCGCTTCGGGCTCGCCGGGGGGAACGGGGCGCGCTTGACTTCGACAGCCGCGAGCCGCAACTGACGCTCGAAGACGGCCGCGTCACCTCGGTAGCCGCGGCGGCGCGCAATGCGGCGCACGGCATGATCGAAGAGGCGATGGTCGCCGCCAACGTGTGCGCAGCGCGGCATGTGGAGGCGCCGCTCTACCGCGTACACGAACCACCGAGCGGGGAGAAGCACGAACAGCTTCTCACGGCCCTTGCATTCGCCGGCATCCGGCCATCGGCCCGGGATACGACGCCCGCCGCCCTGCGAGTTCTCATGGCCCGCGCGCCCCGCGAACGTCCCCGCCTGGCATGGCTGCTCGAGATCCTGCTGCTCCGGTCGCTGCCGCAGGCCCGCTACGATCCGCGCAACGTCGGCCACTTCGGTCTCGCCCTGCCGCGGTACGCCCACTTCACTTCGCCGATTCGCCGCTACGCGGACCTCACCGTGCATCGCATGATCAAGTCCCGCGAAGCGTCGCCTTCGGCTTCATTCCTCGGCGAAACCGGGGCTCACATCTCCATGACGGAGCGCCGTGCCGACGATGTCGCCCGGGCCGTTTCCGACTGGCTGCAGTGCGACTACATCAGGGACCGAGTCGGAGAACGGTTTTCCGGCGTGGTCGTCGGCGTGACCGAATTCGGGCTGTTCCTGCAGCTCGCCGACGTGTTCGTCCAGGGACTCGTGCACGTCTCGAATATCGGCCGCGACTACTATCACTTCGTGCCGGAGTCGATGGCGCTGGTGGGCGAATCCTCCGGCCAACGCTTTACCCTCGGCGACGAGCTTGAAGTCGTCCTGCGGGACGTCTCGGTCGAGACGCGCCGGGTCGATCTCGTCCCGACGCGGCGCAAAGGCGGAAAAGGTCGTCGATGAAGGACGAATCCTCCGCCGACTGGATCTATGGCGCACATTCCGTGCGCAATGCCGTGGACGCGGCGCCTGGCCGCGTGCGCCGGGTGTGGGTCGCCGCTGGCCGCCGTTCCGAAGCGCTGGCTGCACTGATCGCCAACGCGCGCTCGCTCGGGATACGCGTCGAGTCGGTGGACAGGCGCATGCTGGATCGCGTCGCCCAAGGCCCGCACCAGGGCGTGGCGGCGCAGTGCCATGCCGTCGCCCCCGCCACCGAAGCGGAGCTGGAACGCCGCTGGCCCAGCTTCGAGCGACCCTTCATTCTCGTCCTGGACCAGGTTCAGGATCCCCGCAATCTCGGCGCATGTCTCCGCTCGGCCGAGGCCGCCGGGGTGGATGCGGTGCTTATTCCCAAGCGCCACGCCGCCGGTCTCACCGCGGCGGCGATCAGGACCTCGAGCGGCGCCTACCTGCATCTCTTCGTCGTGTCCGTCGCGAACCTTGCGCGCAGATTGGCCTGGATGAAGGCGCGGGGCGTGTGGGTCGTCGGCGGTCACCAGGACGCCGAAATCTCGCTTCACGACATCGAGTTGCCCACGCCGACGGCCGTGGTGGTGGGCGGCGAGGGGAAAGGCCTCCGGCGTCTCACCCGCGAACAATGCGATCACCTCGTGCGCATCCCCATGGCCGGCGCGGTTTCCACGCTCAATGTCGCGGTGGCCGCGGGAATCCTGCTGTTTGAAGTCGTGCGGGCGCGCCAGTAGAATCCGGCCGTCCGTCCTCGCCTCACGCGCATTTTGGAAAGCGGAGGCGAACCCGAGAGGAGGAATCGAAATGCGACACTACGAAGTAGTCTTCATGGTGCACCCGGACCAGTCCGAACAGGTGCGCGGAATGATGGAACGCTACCGCCAGCTGATCGAACGCGGAGGCGGCGCGGTGCATCGAATGGAAGACTGGGGCCGGCGTCAGTTGGCCTATCCCATTGCGAAGATCCACAAGGCGCACTACGTCCTGATGAACGTCGAAGTGAACGCCGAAACGCTGGAAGAACTCACGAGCGCGTTCCGCTTCAACGATGCGGTAATCCGCAACCTCATCATCCGCCGCCAACACGCGATCCAGGAAACATCCAAGATCTACGAGGAAGAACTCCGAGAGCAGGAGAAGGACCGCGAACGGGAACGCAGGCGCGAAGAAGAAGCCCAGGCCCGCGCCTTGCGCCGCGCCCGGGAAGAGGCCGAAGCCGCAGCCGAGCGGGAGGCCGAGCCCGCCACGGCAGAGGCGGAGTCGTAACCCATGCCACCCAGGAATTTTCGACGCAAACGCTACTGCCGCTTTACCGCGGAAGGGATCAAGGAGATCGACTACAAGGACCTCGACCTTCTCGCGCCCTACATCTCGGAAACCGGCAAGATCGTACCCAGCCGGATCACCGGCACCAGCGCGCGCTATCAGAGGCAACTTGCTACGGCGATCAAACGCGCCCGATACCTGGCGCTGGTCCCGTACACCGATCAGCACAAGTAGGGAACGCGGATAAAGGCAGCGGAACATGAACGTAATACTGCTCGAACGCATCGGCAGACTCGGAACCCTGGGGGACGAGGTCTCGGTCAAGAACGGTTTCGCTCGCAACTACCTCATCCCCACCGGAAGAGCCGTGCGGGTCACGAAGGAAAACCGGGCGGCGTTCGAGGCGCGCCGCGCCGAACTGGAAGCTGCGGCCGGCGAGAAGCTCGCCGCCGCCGAAACGCGCGCCGCCGCCTTGGAAGACGTCTCCGTGACCTTGATGGTTCGCGCGAGCGAAGAAGGCAGGCTGTTCGGTTCCGTCGGCACCGTCGAGATTTCTCGCGCGCTGACCGATCACGGCAACGAGATTTCGAAGTCCGAAGTGCTTTTGCCCGAGGGGGCCATCCGGGAAATCGGTGAGTACGAGGTGGAAATCCAGCTCCACCCCGGCGTCTCCGCCACAGTCGGCGTCAACGTCGTCCCCGAGTAGCTTCCGCAAGCAAAAATTATCCAATCGATCCGAACAGACAGGTCCCAGCGTTATCCACCGACGCTCGGGCGGCTGAGGATCGTAAGCGATGTCTGGCGCCGATTGACGGTGCTTTGCCCTTGACGGCCCATGCCGGAACCTCAATCCTGAAGGCTCCGTAGAGCGGCTTTCAAACCGATGGCAGAACCCTCTCCCGACGCTCCCTCACCAACCAGGTTAAAGCTCCCGCCGCATTCGATCGAAGCGGAGCAATCCGTGCTCGGCGGATTGATGATCAGGAACGAGGCCTGGGACACCGTGGCCGACAAGATCGCGGCGCGCGACTTCTATCGCCCGAACCACCAGATCATCTTCGAAGTCATGGCGGTGCTTGCCAACGACCTGCAGCCGCTCGATGTCCTGACCGTCACCGAGGCGCTGGAGTCCCGCAAACTCGCCGAACGCGTGGGCGGCATGGCCTACCTCGCCGAACTCGCGGAAGAAACGCCTACCGCGGCCAATATCGGTGCGTACGCCGACATCGTGCGCGAGAGAGCGATCTTGAGGCAGCTCATCAGCGCCGGCACCAGCATTACGGAGTCGGCTTTCGAACCCGAAGGCCGCTCGAGCCGGAACCTGCTCGACGAGGCCATGAAGGCCGTTTTCGACATCGCGGACGAAGGGCTCCAGGGCGATGGTCCGCAACAGGTTGCGCCCATGCTGTCGGACGCGTTCGACCGCGTCTACAAGTTGTCCGAGAATCCCAGCGCCATAACGGGATTGGAGACCGGCTTCGCTGACCTGGATCGCTACACCGCCGGCTTCCAAGACTCGGATTTCATCGTCATCGCGGGTCGGCCGTCGATGGGCAAAACCGCCCTGGCCGTCAATATCGCCGAGCACGCCGTCATGCGTTCGGACGAGGGCGACCCCGCGGTGCTCATCTTCTCCATGGAACAGGCCGCCGAGCAAGTGGTGATGCGCCTGCTGTCCTCGCTCGGCCGCATCGACCAGAACCGGTTGCGCACCGGCCGCCTGGACGAAGACGACTGGCCCCGGCTCGAATCGGCGGTCAACCAGCTCAAGCACAAACCCCTGTTCATCGACGACGCACGAGGATTGACGCCGAATGCCGTGCGCGCTCGCGCTCGCAGGGTGGCCCGGAGCGCGGGATTGAAGCTCATCATCGTGGACTACATGCAGTTGATGCATGCGGAGGGGCGGTCGGAAAACCGGACGCTTGAAATGTCCGAGATCTCGCGCACGCTGAAGTCGGTCGCCGGCGAACTGCGCTGTCCTCTGGTGGCGCTGTCGCAGCTGAACCGCGCCCTGATGAACCGCGAGGACAAGCGGCCCCGCATGTCGGACCTGCGTGAATCCGGCGCCATCGAACAGGATGCCGACGTCATACTGTTCATCTACCGCGACGACCAGTACAACGAGAACTCCGAAAAGAGGGGAGTTGCGGAGATCATCATCGGCAAGCAACGCAACGGCCCCACCGGCAAGGTGGAGATGCGGTTCCGCGAGGAATTGACAAAGTTCGAAACGCCCGCCCGCGAGGAACACGAACCCCTTGGCTAGCCCGCATGTTGCATCAAGGGCCGCGATGATCGCGCAGGATTTTTTTCGCGTGCGGGTACTCGGGAGCGGAAGCATAGCCGCCGCTTATGGTGGAGCGAGCATGTGCCCGCACACGGGAAAAAGACAAGCGAGGGCGCGGCCAGCGCAGTTTGTTCCTGGCAAAACGCTCGAAAAGTGGTAATAACCTATTGAGATTTAAATGACATTCAGTATTTCGACAAGCGGCTTGGTGCAACATGCGGGCTAGACCTAAAGTCGCCTATGTCTGCGACGACTGCGGCGTCGAACATCCGAAGTGGCAGGGCCAGTGTTCCGCCTGCGGCAAATGGAATACCTTGCGTCAATTCTCGCTGCAGCGGGCCGCCGTCGCTTCGGGCGCCGGTGCGGCGGGCGCAGGCTATAGCGGCGGTCCGCCGGAAGTCGCCCGGCTCGCCGAAGTCGAAACCGCGGCACTGGCACGCATGCCCACCGGCATGGAGGAACTCGACCGCGTACTGGGCGGCGGTTTCGTGCCCGGCTCCGTCGTCCTCATCGGCGGCGACCCCGGCGCCGGCAAGAGCACGCTGCTGCTCCAGGTTGCCGCCGCCATCGCGCGCCATGAACCCATGCTCTACGTCAGTGGCGAGGAGTCTTTGCAGCAGATCGCCGACCGTGCCCGCAGGCTGGCCCTGCCGCTGGATGACCTGCTGGTTGCGACGGAGACACGGGTCGAGGCCATCGCCGAACTGGCCGCGAAGCATCGCCCGAACGCGATCGTCGTCGACTCGATCCAGGTCATGCACACCGAATCCACCGCCAGCGTGCCCGGCAGCGTCGCCCAGGTCCGGGAGTCGGCGGCGCTGCTGACCAAGCTGGCGAAGCAGACCCTCACCACGGTGATCCTGGTGGGTCACGTCACGAAAGAAGGCAACCTCGCCGGACCCAAGGTGCTGGAACACATGATCGACTGTTTCGTCATGCTCGACAGCCCGGCAGGCACGCGATTCCGCACGCTGCGCAGCCACAAGAACCGATTCGGCGCCGTCAACGAACTCGGCGTCTTCGCGATGATGGAAACCGGGCTGAAGGAGGTCGCCAATCCGTCCGCCATCTTCCTGCAGCGCCCGAAGGAGATGTCTCCGGGAAGCGTAGTGACGGTGACCTGGGAGGGGACCCGGCCGCTGCTGGTCGAACTGCAGGCGCTGGTGGACGAGTCCCGCAGCGGCTATCCCCGGCGCATCGCCGTCGGCCTCGATCCCCAACGCATCGGCATGCACCTGGCGGCGCTGCATCGACACTGCGGGCTGTCCCTGACCGACCAGGACGTGTTCGCCAACGTCGTCGGCGGCGTGCGCATCACCGAGACCGGGGCGGATCTCGCGACGGTCCTGGCCGTCCTGTCGAGCTTCCAGAACCGCGTGCTGCCCCGCAACCTGGTCTGTTTCGGCGAACTCGGGCTGACGGGCGAAGTGCGAGGTGTGCCGAACGGCCAGGAACGGTTGCGCGAGGCCCAGAAGCACGGGTTCGACCAGGCGATCGCGCCTCGGGCGAACCTGACGAAAACCCCGGTGCCGGGCATCGAGGTCAAGGGCGTTACGAGCCTCGCCCAGACACTGGAAGCCGTCGAAGCGCTCGGACAGTAGATAGCAACTGAATCACGGTTCACCTGTGAGCGGGATAGTGACGGTATTTCGCGCGGCGGCCGACTGCGCGGGTTCGGGCATCAGTGCCCAAAATGAATGCGTCGGCCGACATGGCCGCAGGACGCTCCGGCGTTTGGTGCCGGGGTTCGTCCGACAGGTCCGGGACACCCGAAAGCCACCATCACTGCGCCGATTGCCTGACGCTATTTGATAATCGTTCGTTCGTCTGACGGCGACAGCCGCAAGGCGCTATCATTGCCGGTTCATGCCTAGCTTTTGGGCAAAGCGCGTACCTGCGTCGGGAGAGCACCCTGGTTTGCGCGGACGCGCCGGAAACCGGCGAGCGTGCGGCTTCCCCGGTGAACAAGAACACAGTCAGGAGATCGTCGAATGGCAGAATCCAAAGTTCAAAACGGCGTCAATGTCGAAGCGCTTCTCGCGGCTCGAGAGGCGTTGAGCGAAGCGCCCGAAGCGGCCAAGTTCAATTGGCGCGCATCCTGCAAATGGGTCAACGGGACGCACAGTCACTCCACCGTAGACGGCTACCACGGCCTTGGCGAGGAGCACCAGCACAAGACCACGTTCAGTTTCGATGCGGACCATCCGGCAGTGTTTGCCTCCGAAGACAACGGCGCGACTCCGGTCGAGTTCGTGCTGGTCGGACTGGCGAGCTGCCTGACGGCCGGTGTTGCCGCGGTGGCGCAGAATCGGGAGATCCAGCTGCGATCCGTGCAAGCCAATCTCGAAGGCGCGATGGATATCCAGGGGATACTGGGCGGTGACCCCGATGTGCGAAACGGATTCAACGACGTCAAGGTGTCGTTCGACATCGACGCCGATGCCTCCAAGGAAGACATCGAGGCGCTGGTCGCGCAGTCCCAGAAGCGCTCGGCGGTGTTCGACATCATCACCAATCCCACCAACGTCAGCGTCGAAGTGAAGTAAGGCGGGGAGGCCCGCTTCACTCTTCAGGCGGAGCGATAACATCAATTCGGTAACCACCGTCATCGTCGGTGGCGGTCACGCCGGGCTTGCCATGAGCCAATGCCTGCGCGAACGCTCCATCGATCACGTCATCCTGGAACGGGGCCGTGTCGCCAATTCCTGGCGTACGGAGCGGTGGGACTCCCTGCGCCTGCTGACGCCGAACTGGCAGAGCCGTCTGCCCGGATACCGCTTTGAGACCTGCGACGCCGACGGCTTCATGACCGTGCCGGAGGTGGTCGGGTTCATCGAAGACTATGCCCAGGCCATTTCCGCGCCGGTGCAGGAAGAGACGGAAGTCACCTCGGTCAGCGCCGCCGCGGACGGTTTTCGCGTAACCACGGACCAGGGTGAATGGCGCTGCCGGACCGTGGTGCTCGCCAGCGGCGCATGCAATCTCGCCGACGTGCCCACACTCGGACGCGACGTGCCGCCATCGATTCGCGCACTGACCGCCATGCAGTACCGCAATCCCGAAGCGCTCCCGGCCGGGGGCGTCATGGTCGTCGGCGCGTCGGCTACAGGCGTCCAGATCGCGGAGGAAATTCATCGATCCGGTCGCCCCGTGACGTTGTCCGTCGGGGAACATGTTCGCCTGCCGCGCACCTACCGGGGCCGGGATATCCTTTGGTGGATGGACGCCGCCGGCATCCTCGATCAGCGCTACGACGAAATCGACGACATCATCCGCGCCCGCAACGTGCCGTCGCCGCAACTCGTGGGCACGCCCGAACGATCCAACCTCGATCTCAACGCGTTGACGGATATCGGCGTCGAGCTGGTTGGCCGCCTCTCCATTGTCCGCGACGGCAAGGCATTGTTCTCCGGCGGGCTGCGGAACATATGCGCCCTGGCCGACCTGAAGATGAACCGGCTGCTGAATACGATCGACGAGTGGGCGACCGACAGCGGCGCCGACGGAGCCGCCGACGCGCCGCACCGTTTCGAAGCGACCCGGGTTCCCGATACCCCGCCCCTTGAAATCGATCTCCACGCGGCCGACGCGGATGGCGACATTCGAAGCATCGTATGGGCCACCGGATACCGCCCCGACTATTCCTGGCTCGACCTGCCGGCGCTGGACCACAAGGGCAAACTGCGCCACGACGGCGGCGTGGTGACGGTACCCGGCGTCTACGCGCTTGGGCTCAACTTCCTTCGGCGGCGCAAGTCGAGTTTCATCCACGGCGCCGAAGACGACGCCAAGGATATCGCCCAGCATCTTGCGCATTACCTGGACGGTGGCGCCCGCGTGGCATTTGCGGGCGGTTGACGTTCCGCCTTCATCGCCGGTTTCCTACACCACAAACCAGTCCCTTCGCACGTCAATTCAAGCCGACGCCGCTAATACCCGACGCCCGTCCGCGCTAAGTTGGTCGTTCCCTTTTTCGGAGAACCAACATGAAGAATCCAGCGTTTACCGATGACCGCCGCGTCCCAACGCCGCGCAAGCAGCCGAACGCCCTGGTCATGCCGCTGCCGATCGCTCGGCTCTCGATATTCGCGCTCCTGGCGCTCGCGGTCGCGCTCGGTGCACAGGCGGAAGAAACGCGTGTCGACATAAACACGGCCGATGCAGAGACGATTGCGCGGGTGCTGGTGGGCGTCGGCCAATCGAAGGCCGAAGCCATCGTCGCCTATCGAGAGGAGAACGGCAGGTTCGAAAGCGTGGAGGATCTGGCGCGGGTTCGCGGCATCGGCGAAGCGACCATCAAGCGCAATGAGGCCCGTATCTCGCTGGGTGACGACGAAGGCTGACCGCCCGTCGGACTTGCCGCTCCCGGCGGCAAGATCGACGGGTGACGGTGCTCAGGCCAATAACTCCCGCTGGGAAACCAAGACTCCCGGCGGGACTTTCGGATTCTTGGCGGCGTCCCGAAAAGAGAAAGCCTATGGAACCGGAGGAAGAACGGGCCGCTGCCGAGCTAAGGCGGATCAACGCCGAAGCGAACAAGCTGGAGGCCGAAGCGGATAAGCTGGGAGCGGAGGAGCAGCGCCTTCTTCGAGGCATGGTTAAGGACGCCTGGACAATAGGACTGGCCGTTTTCGCGGCCGGTCTGGCCGCGCTAAAATTCGCCGAAAGTGTAGGCTGGCTGTAGGAGGCAGACATGTTGCAACGACATGAAGTTCTGCGTAGCGGGCGCAAGGTTGACCGGAACTGGTGGTACGCCACCAAGCTCGGCATCGTGATCCTGGTCGCCCTCGTGGCCGCCTACGTGGTCCATGTGACGATCCCGTAAAACGCCGACGTGGGGGTTCATGCAAACCTTGCTCTTGCGGTGCTTACTCCCCCGTTGATGAGCGCTGCGTCTGGCGAGACGCCTTCAGCCGGGGAGCGCGAGGGGGCAACCCCTCGCAGAAGTCGCCAGCGTCGACCACTGGCGACCGACGGGGTGTCATCGTCTGATTCTCATGTACCGGTGCCGCCCTATTGATCCGCGCCATCGCGGTACCAGCACCCGACGCTTTCAGTCGCCCGCCGCTGCATTCCTGCCCGCCGTACGGCCGAAAACGGCACCCGAAGTGAGCCCGGAACCGCCCGGATAGTTGAAGAAAAAGAGGCTGCCCACCAGTTCGCCCGCCGCGAACAGCCCCGGGATGGGCGCGCCGTCCACGCCGATGACCCTCGACTCGGTGTCGACGTGCAGGCCGCCGAAAGTGAAGGTGATCCCGCAGCTTACGCCGTAGGCCTCGAACGGCGGGGTGTCGAGGCGATTCGCCCAGTTGGACTTCGGTGGATTGATACCGCTGGTGCCCCTCCCGTCCTTCACGGTTGGGTCGAATGGCGTATCAACGTCCACTGCCGCGTTGTATGCGTGCAGCGTTGCCAACGCCTGGTCACTGTCAACACCGTCCATCCTCCGTACCAGCGCTTCGAGGCTGTCTGCGGTTGCCTTCGTCACCTGGCGAATGCGGTATTCGTCGCGCAAAAGCTCCGAAACCTTGGCATCGAATATCTGCCAGGCAAACTGTCCGGTCTGCGCGAGAATCTCCCGGCCATACTTCGCGTAGGTGTAGTTGCGGAAGTCCGCGCCCTCGTCAACGAAGCGGTTGCCTTCGGCGTTCAGCATTACGCCCAAGGGATAGGAGTGCTTCTGAAAGTTGTCGCCAACGTCGAGGTCGCCAAACTCCGGCGCATTCATGTCCCACGCCACCGCGTGGCAACCGGAGTAGTTGCCCCGCGATGCCGCCCCCACATCGATCGCCATGCGAATGCCATCGCCGGTGTTGAAGCGGGTACCCCGAACCTTGGCCAGTTCCCATCCGGCGCCAAGGTACTGCGCGCGCCACGCCGCATTCGATTCAAACCCGCCGCAGGCCAGCACAACCGCGTCCGCCTCGACCGTTTCGGCGCCTACTCGCACGCCATCCGGCGCCAGCGCCTCGCCCCGGACGCCGTAACGGATGTCGATCCCCATGCCCTTCGCGATGGTTGTCAGGCTGTC
The DNA here is from genome assembly GCA_964518405.1 of uncultured Pseudomonadales bacterium. GTDB lineage: Bacteria > Pseudomonadota > Gammaproteobacteria > Pseudomonadales > Azotimanducaceae > VXNE01. The sequence continues at coordinate 12,029 of CAZFGB010000184.1, forward strand.
CACCAGGCCGGGTCCACCGCCCCACGCCTCGAGCGTCAAACCGCCCCAGAAACGGACCGTATCCCCGACCTTGAACGACTGCCGCCCGTACATGGGCAGGAATCGGACTCCGTGACCGGCCATCCACTTGAGGGTGTCGTAACTCTCGTCCACCAGTTTGACGGCGAGATCGGGGTCGGCCCGGTACTGCGTGATGCGGCACATGTCGTCATAGAACTGATCCCACGTATATGCGCCGAAATCGGTTCGCGACAGCTCGGAGTCGCTGAGGTCCGGAACCAGTTCACGAATCTCGGCGTTGCCCTCGTACGCGAAACGCATGCCACCAGCGGTAAACCGCGAATTGCCCCCGCGCAGTTCGAACGGCGCCCGCTCCAGCAGCACTACGTCCGCGCCCTGTTCGCGCGCGCTGATGGCGGCGCAAAACGCGGCATTGCCGCCACCCACCACAACCACTCGACGCGGTCGACTCACGAATTCCCCTCCCTTTGGAACGGCGCGGAGCGTAACACACACCCCTCGCAGAACTGCCCGAGGCCTGCGCTTTCTTGCGCTTTTCTTGCGCGAAGGCGCGCATGTGAGGCATGTTGCGCGCCATGCCGACATCGACCGTTGGGCGCGTTCTTGGTGCGCTCTTTCTCGCAGCAAGCCTCGCTACAAGCGGCGAGCCCGCGGCGTCGGTGGAAATTGGATACCGCGTAGTGCAGAGCTTCCCTCACGACGGGGAGGCCGTGACCCAGGGGTTGGTCGTCCATCGAGGGGAGTTGTTCGAAAGCACCGGAGGATACGGGACATCGTCAATCCGGCGCGTGGACCTGCGGTCGGGGCGGCTGCTCCGGAAGAGGCCTCTCGCCGAAGAGTTGTTCGGCGAGGGTCTCACTGCGGTCGGCAACGAACTCTATCAGCTGACATGGCGCGCGGGCCTTGGCCTGATCTACCACTCTGAAACGCTGGCGCAGTCGGGACAGTTCGCCTATGCGGGAGAAGGGTGGGGCCTGGCGTGGGACGGAACACGGTTCATCATGAGTGACGGCTCCGCATCCCTGCGCTTTCTCGACCGCGAGACCTTCCAAGAAGCCCATCGCGTCCAGGTGCGAGACGGCGATCAGCCGATCGCTGCCCTGAACGAGCTCGAGCTCGTCGAAGGCCGCGTGTTCGCCAATGTCTGGAACACCACCCGGATCGCCGTCATCGATCCCCAGTCGGGCCAGGTGCGCGGTTGGCTGGATCTCGAGGACATCCTGCCCGCGCCCTTTCGCACCGAGACCGTCGGCGTGCTGAACGGCATAGCCTACGATGCCGAAGAGGGCAGGCTGTTCGTTACCGGCAAACGCTGGCCGCGCCTGTTCGAAATCGAACTGATACCGCCGATCAACGAGCTCGCGGACTGAACCGCCGTCGGGCGCCCGGTGCTACCATTGATTCACGCGCCGCGCGGGGTACGCGCGGGCCGTGCCAGAACCCCATCCACATGAGTGAAATCGCCGAAGAATGAGTCATCAGAAAGTCGCCATAGTCACCGGTGCCGGATCAGGCATCGGAAAAGCCGCCGCACTGGGTTTGCTGGGAGAGGGCTATGCCGTCGCGCTGGCCGGCAGGCGGGAGGAACTGCTTGAGGCAGCGGCAGCCGAATCCGGGGCCGGGAAACGCGCGCTGCCCGTGCGCACCGACATCAGGGACCCCGAGGCTGTCGCCGCGCTATTCGCCGCGACCAAGGCGCGCTTCGGCCGGCTGGACGTGCTCTTCAACAACGCCGGCCTCGGCGCTGGAGGATTGCTCGAAGACGTCGAAATCGAGCGGTGGCGCCAGGTGGTGGACACGAACCTGACCGGCTCATTCCTGTGCACCCAGGAAGCGTTCCGCATCATGAAGGACCAGACGCCGAGGGGCGGCCGCATCATCAACAACGGGTCGATCTCCGCCCAGGTGCCCCGGCCCAACTCCGCGGCGTACACGTCCACCAAGCACGCGCTTACGGGACTCACCAAGTCGACGGCGCTGGACGGGCGCAAATACGACATCGCCTGCGGCCAGATCGACATCGGAAACGCACTGACGACCATGACGGGGCGCATGCAGCGAGGAGTACCGCAGGCGAACGAATCCGTAGTCGCCGAACCAACGATGGACATCGACAACGTCACGCAGGCCGTGCTCTACATGGCGAGCTTGCCCCTCGACGCCAACGTTCTCTTCCTCACCGTCATGGCAACCAAGATGCCGTTCGTCGGTCGCGGCTGATGACGCCTTTCGCGGGAGGCGAATGACGATGGAACATCGACCTTGGACCGCGATTATTTCGCAGGACGAAGGCTGGTGGATCGGATGGATTGCGGAGGTTCCAGGAGTGAATGCTCAAGAGCGCACCAAGGATGAATTGCTGCGTACACTGACCGACGCACTTCGCGAAGCCCTTGAAATGAACCGGCGCGATGCCGTTGCACACGCGAACGGCCCATACGAAGAGGTCGCTGTCGCGCTCTGATCCCGACTACAACTCTCCCGGGTTTTCCACCCCCGGATAAGGCTCGGCACCAGTCCTCAGTCGACTTTGATTCGGGAGAACCTGGGCGGGCGGCGCTCGACGAACGACGCCACGCCCTCCTTGAAGTCTCCGTGGGCGAGGCTTTCGTCCATCCAAGCGGTCGACTCCACCATCGCCGTGCGAAGATCGGCAGCGAGATGCCGGTATACCTGCTTCTTCATCATCATCAGTGACTTGGGCGCCGCCGTCTTGCTGATCTCGCGGAGATAGGTCTTCGCATCGTTGGCGCACTCCCCTGGTTCGCACACGCGGTTGGCGAGTCCGAGGCGACCAGCCTCCTCGCCCTCGAGCCTCCGTCCTGTCCAGAGGATGTCGAGCGCGTTGGCGGGTCCGATCAGGCGCGGCAGCATCCAGCTAGTGCCGTGCTCCGCGATCAGGCCACGCTGCGAGAATGCGGTGACGAACCTGGCGTTCCTGTCGACGAAACGCAGATCGCAGAAGACCGCGAAACTGAAGCCGAGTCCCGCGCAGGCGCCGTTGACCGCCGCGATGAGGGGTTTGCGCAGGCCGAGAAGGTACGCGAGGCCGATCTTGAAGTTCGGGTCGTCGTCCGGGTTTCCGGGATTGGCGGCAAGGTTCGCGTAACTTTCGCCTAGGCGTTGTCCCGCTTCACTCATGGCGCCGAGCGCGTTCATGTCGACGCCGGAGCAGAATCCCCGGCCGGCACCCGTCAGAACGCTTCCGATCACGTCCTCGTTTCTTTCCGACTGGTCGAGCGCATGCCGGATCTCGGCCTGCGTGAGGTCGGTCAACGCATTGAGCGTTTCCGGCCGGTTCATCGTGATCACCGCGACCGAATCGTCAATTTCGTAAATGATTTCCTGGTACATCTTGAGTCCTTCTGCTGGATTGGCGAGCCTCCGGGGAGGCCCCACCCTACCTGATCGCCACGGGGTTGATCGCTGCCTGCACCGCGTCTTCCAGATCTGCGAACACTACGGAGAATGATAAGCCCAGATCGCACGGGGGCCTCAGCGCAGGTATCCCGCCTGTTCCCCCTGCCGAACTTCTTCCTCGGACATGCCGAGCCACTCGCTCAGCACTTCGGCGTTGTGTTGGCCCACCACCGGCGCGGGACGATACTCGTCGCACGGGGTGCGCTCGAAGTAGATGGGAAGCCGGTCCGCGTAGGTCTTGCCCACGATCGGATGTGATTCCTCGATTTCCGCCAGGAATCCGGAGCGCTTCAGTTGCGGGTCGCGCTCGCACAGATCGAGTCCGGTCTGTACGACGCCGGCGGGCACGCCGGCAGCCTGGCAGCGCTCCATCACGACCTCCGCCGTGATCTTCTGGGTCCACTCACCGATCCGCCGATCCAGCATGTCAGCCGCCTTGCAACGGCCTTCCGCGCCAGCCAGCGCGGGATCCCGTGCCCACTCCGGATCGCCCAACACATCTCGGAAGCGCCGCCACTGGTCATCGCTCATGCAGGCGATCGCCACCCAGCGTTCGTCCGCGAGCGCTTCGCTGGCGGCGCCCGCGCAGGGATAGCAGCCATGCGGCGCGTTCTTGTCGTAGGGGTCCCGATTGACGACCGGCGAAGCCGACCTACCGTTGCCGAACCAGTCCAGCAATGCCAGGCCCGCAAAGTTCACTCCGACTTCGAACTGCGACAAATCGACGCGCTGCCCCCTGCCGGTACTGCGCCGTCCTTCCAGCGCCGCGAGCACCGCCACCGCGCCATGCAGGCCCGCCTGGTGGTCGTTATAGGAGTAGCCGATGCCGATGTCTCCGCGTCCGGGCACGCCGGTCAGGTACGTCAGGCCCCCGAGCCCGTGAATCGTAGGCGCATACGTGACGAAGTCCGACCAGGGGCCGGTCGCGCCCATCCCGGACATCTGCACGTAGATGACGCCCGGATTGGTCTCGCTCACGATCTCGTAGCCCACGTTCCAGCGATCGAGCACTCCCAGCGAAAAGTTGTCCATCACCACGTCCGCCTCATCGGCCAAGCGACGCGCCAGTTCGCGGCTTTCCCCGTGGCGCATGTCGAGGGCGAGCGAACGCTTGTTGCGGTTCCACATCAGGTAATACGGCGAGTCCTGCTGGGCGCGCCCGGACTCCCGCACGGTCGTCATGACCTTCACCACGTCCGCGCCCATATCGGCGAGTACTCGCGTGCCGAATGGCCCCGCGAGGACATGGGTGAAATCCAGGATCTTGACGTCCGTGAGCGGTCTCATGGGCGCTTTGTCCAACCGATCTCCGACAGCACGGCCTCCGTGTCCGCGCCGACATCGCCGTAGGGACCGATCTTCCAAGGTGTGTCGCTGAAGGCATACGGCGTCCCGGGACCGCGGACCGTCGGAAGATAGTCCGTCCACCAGTCCCGGGCGCTGAGATGCGGGTTGTCCGCCACGCTCTCGACCGGCACCACCTGGCCATAGGCCAGACCGCGGACCTGCCCCTCCCGAAACGTCGGCTCCACATCGCGCGTCGCCACCCACTCCCGCAGGCGCTGCATCAGGGCCAGGGTGAACGCTTCGCGATTCGCCGGATCCTCGTACTTCGGATCCCACAGGTCGCCTGCCGCGTCTTCTTCGATCAGCCATGCCAGCTGCGCATCGCGGTTCGGAGCGGGAGTGACAAAGACGCAACCGTCCCGGCCGCGCATCGTCTGGAAGGCGTTCGTCCAGTGCAGCCCTCCGCGCCGCTCGAGCACGGGGCCGTTCGCCATGGGAAGCCGGTCGTGGTACCAGTACCACATCAGGACCTGCTCCAGGCCCGACGCGATGCACTCGTGCACCGGAACGTGGGCGCGTTGCCCGACTTTCCCGACGCGGGCGTGGTGTAGCGCACCCAAAGCCGCGATAGCGACGTATACGCCGGACATCATGAAGTGCAGCTCCCCGAAAGCGTTGAGCGGCGGCGTATCGGCGTCTCCCGTCGGCGCCACGGCACCCCCCAGCGCGCCCGCGACGATGTGCGGCGCCAGGTAGTCGCGCCATGGGCCTTCCTTGCCGAACGAAGAGACTTCCACCACCACGAGTTCCGGCCGGCGCGAGAGGGCGGCGTCAAGACGCTCCTGTTCCGCGCCGAACGCGCCCGTGCAGCAGAGCGCGACGTGCGCCCGGTCGATCAGCGCGTCGAGCTGCGCATTGCCTTCCTCGCTACCGAGGTCAACGGAAAAGAATCGCCGCGACGAGGCGAAGAACACATGCCAAAGCGACTTGGGTCCCTCCGGCGCGTCTTCCAGGTGAGGCCCCCGGCGACGCAACGGGTCCCCCTCCGGCGGTTCGGGCCGCACAATATCGGCGCCGAGGTCCGCCAGCAGTTTCCCGCCATAGATGCCGCGCTCGTCGGTCAGGTCGACGATTCGCACATCCTGCAGGGGGCCGAGGGACTCAGACATTGGCGGTCCGATTCTAACCGACAGGCGCCGGTGCGGACGGGAAGGCGGTACACTGTCGCGCGACAGCGGCGACGGCCAGAACAGCATGCAAATCGGGATATCGCTTCCAGTGCGGGAAATGAAGGATGACTTGGCGGCCATCCAGGCTTTCGCCCAGGCCGCAGAGGACCTGGGCTACACCCATCTCCGCGTCCCGGACCAGGTGTTGCGGCCCAGAAGCGGGCACCTGCACGAGCCGATGATGATATTGGCCTACGTCGCCGCCGTGACGAAGACGATAGAGCTGGTCCCATCCGTCATCGTCACGCCCGCCCGGCAGACGGTCCTGCTTGCGAAACAGGCGGCCACGCTCGATGTCCTGAGCGGCGGACATGTGCGTCTCGGCATAGGCGTGGGCGGCAGTTCGGCCGAGTACGGGGCGCTGGGCGCCGACTTCCACACCCGGGGAGCACGCATCGAGGAGCAGATCGATCTCATGCGGCTCTTGTGGACAAAGGAAACCGTGGACTTCGAGGGACGCTGGGACACGGTCGAGGGCGCGGGCGTGAACCCGCTGCCGGTTCAGCGGCCGATTCCCATCTGGATCGGCGCGAGCGGCGTCCCGGTACCGCGGATACGCCGGCGCATCGGACGTCAGGCCGACGGCTGGTTTGCCCTTTGCTCGCCCGAAGAATACCCAGCCGTGAAAGCCGATATTGACGCCGCCGCCGTCGACGCGGGGCGGAATCCGGACACCATAGGCAGGGAGGCTGGCGTGGCCGTGGTGGGTCCGCGCGAAAGCGAGTGGCGCGACCGGGTTCAGGGCTGGAGGGACGCCGGATTGACGCACATCTGCCTGCGCACGCTCGGCGGCGGGCTGACGACCGATCAGCACATCGAGAAGATGCGGGAAGCGATCAGCGCGCTCTAGGCGCACCCGGGCAACGCCGAAACACCCACGGACGCAACGCGTCAGGAGGTCTCTTTCGCCGCCGCTTCCCGGTACTTGCGAACCTTCTCGGCGTCCTGGTTGAAGAACAGCTCGCGCCGAGCCTGCTCCTCCTCCTCCGTGCGTTCGCGATTCCCCCAGTCGCTGTGCATTCGGAAGCACTTGTCCACGGCGGGACGCGCGCCGACTTCGTAGCTCCAGCGCGAGAGGTTCGGAACGTTGTCCCACGAGCCCTCGTAGATCATGTTGGGGATCACCCGCGCCCAAGGCCAGGTGATCATGTCGGCGATGGTGTATTCGTCCCCGGCGAGATACCGATTCGCCGAAAGGTGAGCATCCATGACCCCGGCGAGCCGATCCACTTCGCCGACGAAGCGCTTCTCTCCGTAGGCGAGCAAATTCACGTCGTCGACCAGGGCTTTCCCGTAATTCTTGAAGTGGTTGGCGTTGCCCATCATCGGCCCGAGGTTCGCCATCTGCCAATGCACCCACTGCAGCGCCCTGTAGCGGCCCGCTCCCTCCCTCGGCAGGAACTTCCCGGTCTTGTCGGCGAGATACTCGAGAATCGCCCCGGATTCGAACACCGACAACGGCCCCCCGCCGCCGATCGGATCGTGATCGACGATCGCCGGCATGCGGTTGTTCGGGCTGATGCGGAGGAATTCCGGCTTGAACTGATCGCCGATATAGATGTCAACTGGAATAATGGTGTAGTCGAGGCCGCATTCCTCAAGCATGATCGTGGCTTTCCGGCCGTTGGGAGTCGGCCAATAATGCAGTTCGATCAATTTGGACTCCTTGACACAGGGGAATACCGATAAAGCTATCGCCTACCACATCATGGGAGCAAGTCATCATTCCTCGAAGAGGCATTCGGAATCATCAAAGTCCGCCCGTGCGCGTAGTTGGTCGCCGCGGATGATCTGGATAGTCTTGGCGGTATTCGTCGCCCCGGCCGTGATTTCCATCGCCTGGCGCGCATTCGGTGATCAGCCACATTGGCGCGAGGCGAAACACGCAGCCACCGGACAGGCCCCTGATCCAGCAATCATGCGATCGGCCATCATCCAGGTTTATGGCGCACGCACCTGGGGCCCGCGCGGCGGCGCTGCCGTGCACACCTGGATCACCGCCAAGCGCGCCAATGCCGACCACTACGAGCGCTTCGAGATCATCGGCTGGCGATTGCGGCGCGGCGAGCCGGCGTTGGTGCGCAGGCGCGGCAATCCTGACGGCGAGTGGTTCTCCAACCGACCTGTCGTGCTGGCAGATGTCCGCGGCGACGAAGTCGACGCCGTCATCGACAAGCTCGAGGCCGCGATAGACGCCTACCCGTACCAGCGCGCGTATCGGACTTGGCCCGGCCCGAACAGCAACACCTTCACCGCGTTCGTGGCGCGGCGCGTCCCAGAACTTAGGCTCGACCTACCGCCCACGGCAATCGGCAAGGATTACCTCGGCAATGGCGACCTGTTCGGAAAGGCGCCAAGCGGGACCGGCTATCAGTTTTCGGCGTTCGGGGTGTTCGGCATAATGGCGGCGCTGGAAGAAGGCGTCGAACTGAACCTCGGCGGGCTGGTCGCCGGAGTTGATTTCGCGTCACTCGCGATCAAGCTCCCGGGCCTTGGAACCTGGCCGTTGAGAAGACGCTCCGAAGTATGGATGAGCGGCAATACATCGACCGAGCGCGATCCCCGCAGCTACGCCGCCAGCCTGGAACATGGCCCCGCTTCCCATAGCGTGAAGGACCCGCGTTGATCGAGAATCGACTACTCCCGTGCCGCCGTCCCCGTGGCGAGCGGTACCGGTGCCGCACACAAAAACACGCTCCGCGCGCTCGCCGCGCCCGGCGCCTGGTGGAGCGGGCCGGAGCGCGTGGCGATCATCGGGGAAGCGCGCGAGGCACCCGGGTGCTCTATCTGCAACCGTCGAGCGCGGTCGAGCTTTGCAACCATCGGCGGCATCGAACACGACGGCAGGAACGGCTTGCCACCGGAAGCCGTCGAGGCGATCCACGGCATGCGCAACGATTCAGGCCACCTGACGCGCCGCTGGTTCGAACACGTCATCGCGGCGGGCATGCGGCCAGAGGCCTATGTCGAACTGGTTGCTGTCGTCGCAAGTTCCGTCGTCGTCGACACATTTGCGCAGGGCGTGGGTTTCGGTCTGCCGGATCTCGGCCTCAATGCCTTCGCGCCGCCGGAGAAGTGGTAGCGTCCATGCGCGCGAGAATGTCCCGCTAGACATGAAATCCGTCGCCGGCTTCGCCTGCGCCGTGTTTCGCCCCGCCCAAGCCCACCTACGGCGCAGATCCCTAGAACACGCCCTCCGGGTCCTGATCCAGCAGGAACTGGCCGACGGTTTCGTAGTGGGACTGGCGGCCCTGGACCTGCTGCGTAATGACGTGAGCGTCCTGGAAACGGCGCTGAATCGCCCGCGTTGCGAAGATGGCATCCGAACCGCTCAGGTTGTAGACGATGTCCACGGCCTTTGCGGACTGGCGAATCGCATGGGTTCCCGCCATGCGCAGGCGTATGCGCTGTTCGACCGTGATCTCGCCGGTCTCGCGCACCCGGTCCCATACGTGGGCGGCACTTTCATACAACAGCGCCCTAGCTGCGGCCCAGGTCGCTTCCGCCATGCCGACCTGTTGCTGCACGACGCTTTTCTCGGCCAGTGGTCGCGTGCCGTAGCGCCCTAGCTTGGTCAGGGCGAGTTCGATAGCCGCATCGATGGCCGCGCGCGCCACGCCGAGGGCAACGCAACCGAAGCCGCAGCCGAACAGCAGATGCTGCGAGATCACGTAGAGTGGTCCGGCTTCGCGGTTGTTGCCCGGCATGTGCATCACCCGGGACTCGGGCACAAACCGATCCTGCGTCTGAAAGCCGAAGCTACCCGTCCCGCGCAAGCCCTGCACCTGCCACACGTCCAGGAACTCCACATCCTCCCGGGGCAACAGGTGCAATCGGCCCGACGCCACCGCCGCGATCCAGTTGGCGTGCCGGCAGCCGCTCGAGAACATCCACCGTCCCGTCAGCCTGTAGCCGCCGCCAACCTCGACCGACTCCGAGCCCTGGGGTGGCCCGTTGCCCACCACCGTTCTCGGATTGCCCCAGACTTCCTTCGCCATCGGTTCCGGACACCGGGCGCTCACGGTGGCGAACACCGCCCCCTGGTTCACACACCACCCGGTGCTGCCGTCCGCCTCCGCTATGGTCCGAACGACGTCGAGAAACTCGAGCCAGTCGATTTCTTCGCCGCCCAGGGAGCGCGGCACCAGCAGTCGAAATATGCCCTCCTCGATCAACGCGTCAGAGAGATCCCGGGGCAACTCCCGCTCGGCGTCTATTCGGTCGGCCAGCGCCGATATCTGCGGGACGAGCGCGCGGGCGCGTTCAAGCGGCACTTTGGGCGAAGACGACATGGCTCTACGTATTGACCTTCAAGCACTAGTAGGGCGGGAACGGCTAATGGTATCCGCTACCCGCCCGCGAACGCACTTGCGCGAAACACGGCAGAGACACCCATGGACATCAACGCCGATTGCGGCGGCGCGAAAAAGTGCGCTTGAGTACTGGGAAAGACCTCCTTCCATCAAGCCCAATATCTGCCTTGGACAAAAAAGGGGATCGTGCGTATCGCTCTACAACCATATGGGCATGGGGCCCTACCTGCGGATCAGATGCACTCTGGCGCAACACCCCCTTGACCGTTGCCGCCGGGGCGGGTCCGGCGACCGTCCCGGCCGCGGTTGCGTTTACGGAGCTACGCCGAATCCGGCGCCCACCGTCGCATCATCGGGCGAGCGACGCCTGTCACCGTCGAAACCCCCGGCCGACCGGTTGATGTAGAGCGCCGTCCCGCTGGCCCTAAGTCCGGCCCCATTCGCAACGTTCCGATGGTGACGGGGCATTCCTTAGTCAGCCAGTCTTCTCCCGCCGCGACGGTAGCGCCGCGAGGTACTCGTCAACGTTGGCAGCCGCTTTGAGGCCGCTCTTCAGGGCACCATTCATGCTGGACAGCAACTCGAGATATTCCCCGGCCAAAAATAGCCCCGGCACTCCGGGGAAACCCTCCGCCGCCAGCGAGTGAAGCCGGCGCATCATGCCGCCCGGCGGAAGACACACGGCCCTTTCCCAGCGATAGACGAGCGTGAACAGCGGTTCCTCGGGCATGGATGGGGTGTGCTTGCGAATCTCGTCGATCACGCGGCGTTTGATCTGCTCATCGCTCAGTCCGAACAGCTCCCCGGAGTGATCCTCCGCCGGGTAGGCGTGAATCAAGCCCCTGCCTTCCGGCGCTGATCGGGGGGAGCCGACCGTGCTGTCCAGATAACAGTCAAGGAAGGAATCCCCCTTTCTTTGGAACATGAAGAAATAGTGTCCCTTCGGAAGGGGATGGTGATCGACGGCCAAGACGACGTGACAGCAACTGGAGTATCGGATGTCTTCGAGAAGTCCCCTCGTACTGGCGGGGAAACCGTCAACGAGTCTCAGGGCTTCGGGTGCTGTGGTGGCGCAAATCACCGCATCGGCTTTCAGGAAACCGTCTGCCGTATCCACGCCGCAGGCGGAACCGTCTCGGATCACAATGCGCGCAACCGGGGTGGAAAGTCGGGTAACGTCCTCGCACGCCTTGGCGAGTGCCCGTGCGAAGGAACCGACTCCCTGCTCCGGCATGCGGAGGACGTGTTGGCGCTCCAGCCAAGTCATCCACAAGAGCATCATTCCGTGCAGCGGACCGATACC